>CAMYKI010000003.1 GCA_947258985.1 uncultured Acidimicrobiaceae bacterium | reverse complement strand
AAAGCCAACGACGACGCCATCTTCATGCACTGCCTCCCTGCCCATCGTGGCGACGAGGTAACTGACGATGTGGCCGATCATCCCCGCAGCCGGATCTTCGACCAGGCCGAGAACCGTATGCACGCTTTCAAGGCCCTGTTGCTGTACCTAACGGCCGACTGAGGACGGACATACTCACAACAAGGAGGGTTCGCAATGCTCCGCGGCTTGCACCGCACCGTGGTCTCGACACCCGACCTCGATAGGGCACTGCACTTCTATCGAGACCTCATAGGCATGAAGGTCATTACTAAGGGAAGCTGGGACGCCGGATGGGAGAGCGCCGACACATTGATCGGCCGGCCTGGAACCGCGGCAAGATGGGTGATGCTCAGTGCCGGGAATTCCAATCTCGAGATCGTGCAGTACGAGAGTCCGCATTCACCTGTTGAGCACTCCCGTCGACCTGTGAACGATCACGGCATTTCTCGCGTGTGCTTCGAAGTGGTCGATATCCACGTCATGCACAAGAACCTTCGCAACGCCGGGGTGCGTTTTGACAGCGAGCCCCAGGACCAAGGCGAGTTCGGGACCGCCGTGTACGCCCGGGACCCCGATGGCAACATCGTCGAACTTGTGGAATACCCTGATCGATACCACGAAGAGGCTCTCTAGAGCTCCCCCATCGTGGTGGCGAACGAAACGGCGATGCCCAGGACCGCAACCGTTCTAAATAGCCGGACCTTGGTCCCGAGGACGTCGGCACTCAGCAGTTCCGTGGCGCCCCGCTCGGATAGGTTTGCGCAGGCGCCCTCGTAGTCGGTCACATCCAGGGCAACGTGGTGAACCCCCGGTCCGTTCTCTTCGAGGAACCGGCTGAATTCGCTTGTCTTGTCAAGCGGCTGGATCAATTCCAGCCCCACCCCGCCTAGATCAACCCAGGCAATGGATGCCTTGAGGTCGACTTCTGCTCCCCCAGCGGAAAAGGCCCCAAGCCCTTCCATTGAATCGACCAGCCCCGTGGACCAGCCGTCGACGCCGAGCAACGTGCCGTATTGGGCTACGGCACGCTCGACATCCGGGACCACCACCGCAATCTTGACGATGCCGGTCGGCCGGCCTCGATCGCGGATCTCATTCATCTCCACCACCGCTACCGGAGCCTGCCGTCGACCCAGCGCCGATCGAGGCTGCGCCGTCAACAAGAAGGTTCACACCGTTGACGAATGCGGCCGCATCTGACGCCAGAAACGCGATGACCTCAGCGACGTCGGCAGGCTGGGCGATTCGGCCGACAGGAGCGGCCACGCCGGCGATCAGTTCATCTCGATTCATGTAGCGCCCCGCCTGCAACCACTCATCGAATAGCCCTTCGACCATCTCGGTCTGAGTCAGGTACGGGTTCACGCCGTTGACCCTGATGTTGTAGCCGAGTTCGCCAAACTCGCGTGCCAACCCGCGGGTCAGCACGTCGACGGCAGCCTTGGTTGCGTTGTAGATCGCCTGACCGCTGAAAGCCTGGATCGCTGCATCGGAGCTCACGTTGACAATCGAGCCCGTTTGACCGTCGCCGATGGTGCGGCGCATCGCCGGCAGGACAGCCTGAATCCCCAGGTACACGCCTCGTGCATTGACAGCGAAAAGGCGATCCCAATCCTCAAGAGATGTGTCCACAAATCGCTTCTGAGCGAATGCTCCAGCACTGTTGACCAGGCAGTGGATTCCCCCAAGTCTCTCCTCGACGGTGCCAACAACTTCTCGCCAGCTTTTGGGGGAGGTCACGTCATGAGGCACAAACAAGGCCAGTCCGTTGCCGGCCAGCTGCGCCTCCGCCTTCCGGCCCCTTTCGACGTTTCGGCCCGTGATGACCACCGTGGCACCGGCAGCGAGCAGCCTTGCCGCGGTCGCCATCCCGATCCCGGCCGATCCTCCCGTTACCAAGCAAACTCTACCTTGCATCGCTCCCTCCCACTACGAAACCAGTTGGCCCAGGGTGAATTCTACAAGGAAAACTGACAAGATGGTCAGAAATCTCGTTGATACATTGGACTAGAGGGGATACACTCAAAAGATCCCTGATCGACGGGTTTCGCAAGTTAGGAAGCATGGGAGGAAAACATGATCCGAGGCATCCACCACGCGGCTATCTCCACCCCCGACCTGGATCGAGCGCTCAGCTTCTATCGCGACACGATCGGTCTCGAAGTGCTGTCAGAGGGCGACTGGGAAGACTGGGAGATCGCCGACAAGATCACCGGCCTCGAAGGCACAAAGACCCGGTGGGTAATGCTGACTTCGGGCAATACGCACCTCGAACTGTTCCAATACGACTTCCCGCCCGGCGCCGCACAGGACCCCAACCGGCCGGTCAACGATCACGGCATCACTCACATCTGCATTGAAGTCACCGACATCTACGAGATGTACGATCGGTTGGTCGAGGCTGGGATGCGGTTCCACTGTCCCCCGCAGAACCAGGGCGACATCGGGATTGCCACCTACGGCCGGGATCCCGACGGCAACGTTGTCGAGATCCTCGAATACCCGGACCGCTCGCATGTCGAGTCTCTGAAACTATGAGCGAATCGCTGACCGGCAAGGTCGCGGTCGTTACCGGAGCGGGCCGGCCTCGGGGAATCGGACGAGCCGCTGCCATCGAGTTGGCACGCGCCGGCGCCGATGTTGTTGTCACGGACCTGGCACGACCGGGACCGCGAGTGGCCGGAATCCCCACCGTTGCTGAAGACGAAGAGGGTCTGCAAGACGCCGTCACCGAGATCGAATCGATGGGACGACGAGGAAAGGCGTTTCCGCTCGATGTCACCGCCGAGGCCGACGTGGTCGAAGTCATCGACCGGGTACAAGCCGAGTTCGGCGGCGTCGACATCCTGTTCAACAACGCTGGAACCCCGGTCGGCGTGAAGCCATTCCTCGAACTGGACAATGAAGCCTGGGATCTCTCCTGGAAGGTCCACGTGATGGGAATGGTGTACACGTCTCGTGCCGTCATCCCTTTGATGAGAGAGCGCGGCGGCGGGGTGATCATCAACAACTCCTCTGCCTCGGGCTTGCGTGCGCTACCCGGCTATGCGGCCTATACGGCCACTAAGCACGCCGTCATCGGACTCACCAAGACCCTTGCCCTCGATTTCGGTGTTGACGGTATCCGAGCAGTGTCGATCTGCCCCGGCGACATCGACACCGACATGACCGACCTCGGAATGGCACTGGCGGTAGAGCACTTCGGTGTCGATCCGGATCAGCAGGAGTCGCTGGCACCCATCGACACCATCGCCCTACGTCGGCGGGGCCAAGCATCCGAGATCGGCAAGGTCGTTGCCTGGCTGGCTTCGGATGGAGCTTCCTACGTCAGTGGTAACTCCATGCTCATTGATGGAGCATTGATGGAGGGGATCTAGTCAGGCTGGCTGGGCGCCCTCGAGGAAATAGTCGACCAACAGCTCTGGGATCTCTTCCATTCTGATTGGCGAGTCCGGCAGCCAATGCTCGAACAAGAGGCCGTTCGATAGCGTCGCAAAGATACGAGCCAGCTCCTCCACAGTCCGGTCGTCTCTAATCTCGCCGGCCTGCTGGCCTGCGGCAAGGACCGACCGCAGCCGTTTGTCGAACGGGTCGACCGCTCGATTGGGCCACAACTCGCGAGTGACTTCGAGTGGCTGCGTCAGGAGCTCCCGGAAAGCAACACGAGTGAACGCTTCCCTATCTGCGAGTACCGCTCGATCCGCCTCAGCAAGCGCAAGAAGGCGCTCGCGCACTGGCCCTTCCTTGGGGATCTCGGCCAACTCTGCAGTAGACCGAACCGCAAAATCGTCAAGAACCGCCCGGAAGACCGCTTCTTTGGACTCGAAGTAGTTGTAGATCGTGCTTCTCGCCAAACCGGCGGCGATCGAAATGTCGTCGACCTTGGCACCGGCGTAGCCCCTGGCAGCGAACTCCTCAGCGGCGGCGTCTATCAACCGGCGCCGGTGCTCCTCTTTGACTGCAGCTGTAACTCGCGGCATGGCAGGAACCTCTCGCGTGTGCCGGGCACATCGTAGGTGTACAAGTGCTTGTCACCTGATATAGTAATACGGGTTAAGACCCGCAAAGTGGAAGGCCTGGCGATGGACACGAGCGGATGGACCACCGCAGACTGGAAGGACTTCTTCGTCAAGTGGGAGGAAGAGCAATATCACAAGGGCAACCTCGATAAGATCGACGAGCTCTACTCCCCCGACCTGGTCGATCATCACCTACCTCCGGGATACCCGACGGGCAACGACGGCAAACGGAGACTCGTTCGAGAGCTACTTCACGCGTTCCCTGACTTTCACATCACCATGGACGACCTCATCGTCGAGAAGACAGACAACGGCGAGATGGTTGTCGAGCGTTTCACGATCAGGGGCACTCACCAGGAGACCTACCGCGGAATCCCCGCAACAAGGAAGCCTTTCGAGACTCACGGCATCAGCATCTGCCGCTTCAAGGAAGGGCTGGAAGTCGAGCACTGGGCTGTCATCGATGAACTCGAGATGCTGGAGCAACTCGGAGTCATCGAGTCGCCCTACAGCGAGGAAGAGTCATGAAAGACCAGAACGTCAACCTGCGCGTCGAAAAGGGCGTTGCTGAGGTGGTTGAAGTCCCGATGCCGCACGCTGTCGGCGAGGGCTTCGTAGTGGTCGAACAGGCCTACGCAGGTATCTGTACCGAGCAGAAGGTCTACGCCACCGGCTTCTACGAGGCGCACGAGAGTCCCCTCCACATGGGCCACGAGGGCTGCGGCACAATCGTTGAGGTCGGACCCGGCGTCAGCGGTCTCGCTGTCGGCGATCGGGTGATCGTCCACATCGGGTGGGCTTGCGGTGAGTGCTTCGTTTGTCAGCACGGACTGACCTCGACCAATTGCGAGAACCTACGGGTTGGCCCCGACATGGAGGCTCACAACGGAGCCGCTCCGGGTTCCGGTGGCGCCGGGTTCAACCGCTTCCGTCTGGCACCGGCGATCAATGTGCAGAAGATCCCCGATACGCTGGACTTCCGCTACGCCAGGGCAGCCAACTGCCTGCTCGGTTCGACCTACTCAATCGTGCGCGACTTCGACGTCGGACCAGAGACCTACGCACTCGTTGCGGGAGTCGGGTTTATCGGTCATGCCGTCATAGCCAACCTCAAGCACCGAGGTGCCACCGTTATTGCGCTAGGCCGCAACGAATCGCGGCTCGAGATTGCCAGACGGCTCGGCATCGATGCGACAATCCACCCTGACGATCCTGACTGGCTCGATCAACTGAAGAGCCTTACCCCGAACGGCCGAGGCGTCGACACTTCGTACGAGTGCTCCGGGCACCCCGACTATCAGCGAAAGGCGCTCGACTCGCTTCGTCGATTCGGGCAACTGATCCTGATGGGCTACCAGAGGGAAAAGGATTGGACCCTCGACCTCGACGTTCACGATGACATCCTGGTGCCGGCAAGAAGGATCGCCGGTATGGAAGACCTGATGTTCAAGCATCGCGCCGACCTGCTCGAACTTCTCCAGGACCCGACGATGCAACAGCAACTCGACATCATGATCAGCGGCGAGGTCCCCCTCGACTCCGCCGAAGCCGTGTTCACGGACATCTTGACGAAGCAGCACGGCAAGTTCTACTTCACGTTTGCATGACCAGGGAGGACAAATGATTGACTTCGGACTCAACGACAAGACAGCTTTGATAACCGGCGGCACCGCAGGAATCGGCAAAGCCGTAGCAAAGCAGTTCGTATCAGCAGGTGCCCGCGTCGTGATCGTCGGTCGCCGCGCCGAAGGCGAGCAGACCGCCGCGGCCATGGGAGCTGGTTTCGTTCGAGCCGACGTGACTCAACTCGACGAGGTTGCGGCGATGTATGAGTCGGCGTTGGCGCAGCTCGGACCCCTGGACATCGTCGTGCTGAACGCCGGTATCGACCCTGGACAGGCAACGCTCGCTGAGCTGGAGCCCGAGGCCGTAGAAAGCAATCTCGATGTGAACTACCGCCATGTGCTGTGGGGGCTGAAGCACGCCCCCGGTCACATGAACGACGGTGGATCGATCACTGTCACAGCATCAACTGTTGCTGTCACCCATGTGCCGACAATCAGCCACTACGCCGCAGTCAAGGCAGCAGCCGTATCGTTGGCCAAGACCGCTGCATTGGAGTTAGGCGAGCGAGGCATCCGCGTCAACGCAGTGATGCCGGGAACCACCCTCTCCGAGATGACTCCGCCGGACCATTGGGAGGTCGAAGTCATGAAGACGATGCTCCCATTGGGTCGGCATGCCGTCGCCGAAAAGGACCTGGTCGGGCTCTATCAGTTCCTAGCGTCGGATGCATCCCGCTACATCACCGGCCAGGCAATCGCGGCCGACGGCGGCATGACTGCCGGGCTCAGCTATGGACTGCTGCGCGGGGTGGGTGCCCCGATCTAGGCGCCATTCTCGGGCAAAGCGAGGTCGCAGAAGGCGCAGTGGGTCGCCGACGTTGACACCGTCTTTCCACAGTGCGGGCAGTCGATCTCTTCGTCAGAATCGAGCTCCTCGACACCCATGTAAGCGGCGTCGATGAGATGGCGATCCCTCAGCAGATCGGCCGCCGAACCCTCGAGTACCAGATCGCCGTGGCTGAGAACGTATGCCCGGTCCGATTGCGCCAGAGCCAGGTCGGTATGTTGCTCAACCAGCAACACGCCGGCGTTGGTTTCATCGGCGACCTGGCGGACCATCGGCATCAGCTTTTCATAGATCACGGGGGCGAGGCCCAGGCTCATCTCGTCAACCATCAACAACGAGGGATCTGACAACAGACCTCTTCCGAGCGCCAACATCTGTTGCTCGCCACCCGACATTGTGCCAGCCAGTTGGCCCTTGAGCGGCTTCAGCGCAGGGAACAGGTCGTAGGCCTTGTCGGTCGGACCGGTGAGCCCGGGCGCCAGTTTCAGATTCTCGTCGACCGTCAGCTGGAAGAACAGGCCACGTTTCTCCGGAACGTGGGCCACTCCCCACTGCGCCACCTGATGGGCCTTGCGTAACTTGGGAACCGCGTGACCCATCACCTCCACCGAGCCCTCCATCAGCTTCACGATCCCAGAAATCGTTCCCAAAGTCGTCGTCTTACCGGCACCGTTCGGACCCAGCAGGGCGACAACCTCGCCACGATCAACGTGCAGATTGATGTCACGGACGACCGCCGTGTTGTCATACCCAGAACTCATCGCGGTCAGCGTAAGGACACGTTCGCTCATTGTTCCTCTCCCCCGCTCGAGCCCAGATAGGCTCCGATAACAGCCTCATCGGTGCGGATCTCCTCCGGGGTTCCGATTGCGATCGTCTTTCCGAAGTCGATCACATGGATCCGATCACAGACGTTGAGGACCAATCCCATGTCGTGGTCAACCAACAGCACTGAAATGCCGTAGTCGATGACCTGCCGCAGCTTCTCCGCCAGCCAGGAGGTTTCCGACCGATCCAGACCCGCAGCCGGCTCGTCCAGCAATACCAGCTTGGAATCGGCTACCAGGGCCCTCGCCACCCCGACCAGTTTTCGATAACCCATGGACAAGTCATCCGGCCGGGCGTTGAGCACCTCATGCATTTCGAGGGCATCGATCGTCTGATCCACCCGCGCAGCAACACGTTGCGAGGAACCGAAGTAGTCGCGGACGGCCTTGATTGGGGTCAACTTGGTTGCCGCAACCTCCAGGTTCGCCCGCACCGAGATGTCCCCGAACAACTCCAATGACTGCCAGGTGCGGGTCAACCCTCGATGAGCGATACGGTGCGGGACCCAGCCGAGGACTTCTTCATCGTCGAACAGGACCCGGCCGGTCGCCGGGACAAACCCGGTGATGGCGTTGATGAACGTCGTCTTTCCGGCGCCATTGGGCCCGATGAGGCCCAACAATTCACCCCTATTGACATCCAGGGAGATCTCGTTGCAGGCCTTCAAGCCGCCGAACTGGACGGTCAGGCCATCAGTGTGCAGAACGGCACTCACGAGCCACCACCCCCCTCCCCGACCTCAGCGGGCACCTTCTCCGGTGCCTCCGCGACCGCCTCCTGCGGCTTGGGATAGATCGGATATATCCTCGTCACCCACTCGGGCTTAGTCCGATCTGGGTTGCCGGTCATCCGGCGCCACAGGACCATGAAGCCCCAGGCAATGCGGCGACGCTCCCGCCGATCGAAGACATCAATGCCCTGCGGCTGCACCAGCGCCGTTATCACCAGAAAGATGCCGGCAAGGTAGGCCTCATAGCGGCCGAGATCGAAGAACAGTTTCTCGAACGCCAGGGTTCCGATTCCTTGCTGGTAGAGCGTGCCCGCGTAGATTGCCCCAGCGACGGTGGCGATGCCGCCGAGATATGAGAAGGCGAACAAGGACAGCGACGCCAGTATCGCAAACGACTCCATGCTGTACGTGCCGAACTTGTAGGCCGTGAGGGTTCCGCCGATGCCTGCCAGGAAAGAACTGATGCCGAACGCGGCGAGCTTGACGCCCTGCACATTGACCCCGGCCGCGGCCGCGGCACGTTCGTTGGCACGAACGGCAAGCATCTGCGCCCCAAGCATGCTCTGTCGCAACCGGATGACGGCAATGAAGCACCCAGTCAGGACCAGCAGTACAAATAGGCCAAATGCCGGCGACGGGACCTTCCCGTCGCCGAACCAGAATGGCGAGTTCGGACCGAACTCGATTCCAAGGAAACTGGGATCGGCAACACGGCGTGGCGAGTCCCCCGCCAACCACCCGTCGCTCTTGAAGAGGAATACCTCGATGGCGACGCCTGCCGCCAACGTCATGATGGCAAGGCTCGCCCCCCTGACTCGCAGTGCCGGAATCGCCACGATGAGCCCGAAGAAGGTAGCCACGAGCGCAGCCAGCAGCGGCGCGATCGGAAAGGGTACGCCGGCGTCGGTCGCAAGGCTCGACAACATGAAGGCGGCGATTCCTGCAAGGGATAGCTGGGCGAGGGATATCTGGCCGACGTACCCGGTTACGACGACGAGGGACATAGCAAGAATGGCGGCGATCAGCGTATTGATCGTCGCTTGACGCCACTCGAAGGGTCCCCAAATCAGCAGCCAGGTCATCAAGATGAGCCATACGGTCATGACCCTTGGACGGATCCGAGTGGGCAATGCAAGGGGCAAACGACCGCGCTCCACAGCGCCGCGGCTCGGCAGCACCTGTCCCCGAACCATCATCGCGACGACAATCACGACGAGAGGTAGGCCCTGACTCAGATTGATATCCGGGATCCAATCGAGCCTGATCTCCATGATTTGCAGCAGGCTCTGGCCGGCGCCGATTCCCATCCCAACCCAGACCGCAACCCAGAAGGAACTGAATCGCGCCACGAGCGCAGCACCGAGGGCGGGGATAATGAACAGAGTCATATTCAACGGATTGAGCCCGGTAATGGGTGCCGCCAGAATGCCGACAAGCCCTGCGAGCATCGCGGCAACTATCCAGTTGACGGCCGCAATGCTGTCGGCCGAGATACCGAGCAACGTAGCGTGCTGCTCGTTCTCAGCCGCGGCTCGCGTCATGATCCCGAATTTGGTCTTCTGGTAGACGAGGTAGAGGACTGTTGTGGCCGCGATCATGAGGCCGAACAAGATGAATCGGTCCATCGGAACGGTGGTTCCGAGGACGTCGACACCGTCGTTGGGAAGGAGACTCTCGACGTTGCGCGCCCGGTTGCTGAAGCGAATCACTACAGCTGCCTGGAGTATGAGCATCAACCCAACCGACGAAACGACCTTCGCCAGTGGCGGCTGGTAGCGCAGGACCCGGAAGACGAGGTAGTGGAAAAGGAAGCCTATGACGCCCGCGGTGATCACGGCGCCGAGCATTGCGGCCCACCACGGCCATTCGTCACCCATTTGGATGAACGTGGGAAAGTCGGGCAGCGCAACCGTGATGCCAACCCAGCTCAGGATTCCCTCGACGATCGCAAACGGATTTGGCAACGGCGGGACGGGATAAGCCCCGTCATCCTTCAACGATGAATAGACATACGTGACATACATCGCGATGGCGCCGTGTGCGAAGTTGACCACACCCGAAGCCCGGTGGGTGAGAACCAGACCGAGGGCGAGCGCCGCAAAGACCACCCCGGACCCGATCCCCAGCAGTATGAACTGCAGGTAGATCTCCATCGTCGAACTCCTCGCTTCCCGCCGGTCAGTTCTGAATGATGAAGGGGCGCCTTGCGGCGCCCCTTCAGTTTATGCCCTAGCCCTCGAGCAAGGCCGCGTATTGAGTCACATCTATCTCGTACCAGTCCGAAACCTGGCTGAAGATCTCACCGTTCAGTTGGACCACCGTGGCCGATTGGTTGCACTGCGCCACAAACGGGTCCGGGCCGGGGCACGCGAAGCTCTCCGGGCCGAGCGTTAGCGGACCCGTGTAGGACTCAGCCGCCGCTCGTATCACATCTGAGGTGATCGCTGCCGCATCGTTCCCGGCGGCGGCATATGCAGCCTCGATAACATCGATCATGTAGAACGCACCCATGGTCGCCGGGGCTACCAGCCCACCAATCGGCGGACCGTTGTAGTCATTGAAGATCTCGAGGGCCAAATTGCGATCCTCATCACCGTCGATCAACATCGTCGTCCCCACGACGAAGATCCACTCTTCGAGGTTGCCGGTCTGGACAAAGGTCTCGGCAGTACAACCGTCGCCACCCGTGACCGGTTTGTCGAATCCGAGCGCATCCAGTGCCGCGGCCGCCGGGCCGCAGTCCTCCACGGATGTGGGCACGAAGATGATGCCGTCGATAGCATCCAGGTCTGCTGCTGAGAAGACCGGCAGCAGGTCGGCCACACTGGAGTCGTAGGTGATCGTCGTGGGAGTGCCGCCGTAGACATCGGTGACCAGGAAGCTCAGGAACTCGGCGGTGCCCCGACCTACCTCATCGTCCGACACCACGATGCCGACGTCGAGAATCCCAAGATCCTCGATCGTGTACAGCAGGAGCGTGGTTGCCATCGGCAGCAGTCCAGGATCGCTGTTGTACGTATCCGGCTGCAGCACGTCGGGGATATCGAAGCTGTTATGGGCCACGATCGGCTTGGCGGCGTTAGCCATCACGTCGAACATCGCAGCGCTGTTGGGCACCATGATCGAGTAGACAAACGGTACCGAGTCATCGTTGGCGTAAGCCTGGGCACACACCTGCGTTGACTCTGGATCATCGCCCGCAGTGCAAAGGTCGAGCTCCAGGGGGTGACCATCGAGCCCGCCGTTGGCGTTGTACCACGCCAGCACTGACTCAACTGCTTGCCGCTCGTCGGGGAATGCTGTTACCCCGTCTTCCTGATTGATGGCCGGGATGCGGATTGGATCCTTGGTAGCCGCAGCGGTTGTCGTCGTTTCTCCGCTGCCACCATTGTCCGTTGACTCACTGTCGCTGGAATCGCCGCTGCAGGCGGCAACCACCAGAGCCATGACCATGGCCAGGACCATCCACTTGAATCGGTTTCTGGGGGCCTTCACGTTTTCTCCTCCTCGCCCATCTTTTCTGGGACTTCTATTCATTATAGTTACGAATCATCTGTTTTGTCGACCCAATTCTCATATTTTCATCGCAGATATCTTAATTGCCAACGATTTCCGTTGAGTCTACTTCAAGCAGCGCTAAACATCTCTCTGAGGTACACCAGGTTTCCGCTCGGCTCCAGGAAGGTTGAAGTCCTCAATCCGGTGCGATGGTCCAGAGCGAGTTCAGAAACGCGCTCAAACCCGGCAGCGACGGCATCGCGGTCGGCCCGGTCGAGGTCTACTGCTTGGTAGTTGGCGCCGCTGATGCAAGGACCGTGGCGTTCTATGAGCGCCCGCTCCGCCTCAGATTCCGGCGTTGCCATGATCATGGCGATGTTGCGCTCAGCGGAGTACTTCTCATCGGCGAGAAAGACAACTCCGTCCTGCGCGCTCCCATGAAGCTCATGAAGGCCCAGCACCCCTTGATACCAATCGCTCATCTCCGCCAGGTTCTCGGTTAGTTGGGTGACCCCAAACAGCTGAAGCCCGGGGATGCCGACGGGCCGGAACTCGACATCGGGAGTCTTGAAGTCACCGATGTAGTCCATGATCTCGATCCAGCGCCCTTCCGGATCAGCACACACGTAGCCGCGGTAGACGCCGAATTCCTCGTACGGCATCCGGGTCGAGCAACCGTTGCTCATCAAGTAGTCGACCGTCGCCCTGGCGTCAGGGACGATCCAACATATGTGATTAACCCCCGAACCGTGCTCCTTGTACCACTCCTGCTCGTACTTGAATTGGAAGGGAGGAGCCTCCATCTGAATCTGGAAGGCGGAGCCGCATCCGAAGAATGTGTAGTCCACATGACCCTCATCGGTGAGGTGAAACTCCTCGCCGCCCCAGTAGTACTGCGGGATGGCGTGATACCACTTGAGCCAGTTCCACATGTGCTCGCGCGGCTTCTCGTCATAGATGCACAGGTGGTGCAGCCAGTAGGCCTGATCTGTCATAGCCGGTCCTTCCGTCACGATGTAGCGAACAACTCTTCCCAGTCCCAATCGACCTCCGGCGGGAGAGCGCCATCCGTCAATGCATGCTCCATCCGGGCTCGGATCGTCTTGAATATGGCTGGATGGGTGAAGATCCAGAAGCGTCCTTCTGCGATCGCATCGAGCGTTAGCTTGCCCACCTTGTCGGAATCCATGCCCTGATTGAGCATCTCGTGACCCTCCTGCAGGTCCGCTTCATCACCGGATATCGAGCGTGTCATCAGATCAGTCGCAATGGGACCTGGACTCAGCACGGAGGCGTCCACCGGGATTTCGAGAGCCCGGAGATCAAGGACGACGCTCTCCATCAGGGCGGCGACGCCGTGCTTCGCGACGTTGTACGAGGCCTGGAACATGTCGCCACGCCAGGCGTTGGCCGATGCGGTGGCGTTGAGGTGTCCGTAACCCTGCTCAACCATGATCGGGAGGAACGCCCGAACGCCGTAGAACACCGAGTTGATGTCGACGTCCATGACCCGGTGCCAGTCCTCGACTGTCATCTCGGTAATAGGGCTCACCGCGGCGATCCCGGCGTTCAGGAACACCACGTCAACCCGGCCAAACTCGTTGACGACGTCTGCCGCCAGCTTCTCCATTGCGGCGGGATCGGTTACGTCGACGACCCGGTGAGCGACGCCGGCACCACTGGCCGCCAACCCATCAGCTGCGGCAGCCACCCTCGACTCATCAACGTCTACGAGCATCACCGCCATACCGCGCCCGGCTGCGGCCCTCGCCATTCCGAGACCGATACCTCCCGCCGCGCCCGTGACGACGGCTACTCCTCCGGCTCCAATACTCAGCATGAACCCTCCTCCTCAGACCAACAGCAACGCTGGCTCTTCAATGATGTCTACAAAGGCGTTGAGTACGCCCATAACTTCAACACCGTCCATCGCCCGGTGATCGAACGTGCCCGAGATCGGCATGACTGGTGCAGCCACGATCTCCCCGTTGCGGACGACGGCCTCGGGTCGTGAGCGACCGATCGAAACGATTCCGGTCGTTCCGGCCGGAATGACCTGGGTGGCGTGACGACCCCGCAGCCCGCCCAGGTTCGAGATGGTGAACGTTTGCTCCCCCATCTCGTCGGGGCTGACCTTGCGCTCTTTGGCGCGGCCGGCGAGGTCACCAACAGCGTCGACGAGCTCAGAAAGCGACAACTTGTCGGCGTCTCGAACCACCGGAACCAGGAGGCCGTCTGCTGAACCGACTGCGATGCCGATGTCGTAGAACTGCTTGATGAGCAGCTCATCTCCGTCAATCTGTGCATTTGCCACAGGAAACTGGCGTAGCGCAGGGATAAGCATCGCAACCAGAAGGGCGTCCATGGGGACCTTCCTGCCCAGTCGCTCAGCCAGTGCCTTATGCATCGATAAGAACCGCGTTGCATCCGCCTCCACGTGGGCGGTGATGTGCGGTACGGCTTGCCACTGTCCTGTCATGTGATCACCGATGGTGCGGCGCAGCTTTCCCAACGGTTGCCGAATAGCGCTGCGTGTCGCCGGCTGTGATGCGGAAGCAGCGGGGGCCGCCGCTGGTGCGGCCGCGGCTTCGACGTCCTTGCGAGTGATCCGACCGCCAACACCTGTCCCAACGATGGCGGCCAAGTCGAGACCTTTTGCCCGTGCCAACTTGCGGACGAGGGGCATTGCGTTGGGACGGACCGAGGCGGTGGTCTTGGCGGGCACCTGTGCTGCGGCCGGGGCAACCGTCGGTTCGACGTCTTCCTCCTGGGGCTGAGCGACCGGCGTAGGCTCGGTCGGGGCAACCTCGCCTACCGACTCGCCAGGTTCACCGATCACAACCAGCATCTCGCCGACCATCACGGAGATGCCAGCGGGACCAGCGAGTTCGAGGATGACTCCTGCATGTGGGACCGGAATCTCTACAAGGGACTTCTCAGTCTCGACTTCGCAGAGAACCTGGTCGGTGGTGACAACGTCGCCGACCTTCACGAGCCAGTTGACGACCTCTGCTTCCTGGAGGCCAGAGCCAATGTCGGGGAGATTGAATGCCTTGGCCATCAGTCCTCCCCCACCCGCCGTACCGCATCGATGATCTTGGCCGGTGTCAGCTTGGAGTAGGCCTCGAGCTTCGCCTGGCCCCAGACCATGTCAGGGTGACCGACACGCACGGGTGGCGTCTCCAGCAGGTAACCACCCTTCTCCATGACGGTTGCGACAACCTCAGATCCAAAGCCGCCGACTACCGGTGCCTCGTGGGCAACGACGAGCCTGCCGGTCTTGGCGACGCTCTCCGTCACTGCGGTGCGATCCCATGGTTTGAGGGTGCGGAGATCGATGACCTCAGCGGAGATGCCCTCGCCCTCGAGCGTCGCGGTGGCTTGGAGGGCGATATTCACCGCGTTGCCGTATGCGACGACTGTGACGTCGCTGCCCTCCTTGGCTATGCGAGCTTTCCCGATCGGAAGGGTGTAGTGGTCGGTTGGGATCCCATCGTGCTTGACGAAGTAGAGGAGGACGGGCTCGAAGAACACGACGGGATCCTCAGACTCGAGCGACGCCGCCATCAGCCCTTTCGCGTCATAAGGATTGGACGGATACACGACGGTCAGCCCCGGCGTGTGGACGAAGTAATTCTCAGGATTGTCGGAGTGTCCCTCATAACCCTCGTGACCACCGCCGCCCGGCATCCGAATCACCATGGGCATGGTGATCTTGCCCCTGGTGCGCCAGCGGTATCTGGCGGCATGGAAGACGATGTGGTCGAAAGCGGTGTAGCCCAATCCGGCAAATTCGAGCTCCGCCACGGGCCGCAGCCCCGAGATCGCCATGCCGACAGCCGAACCGAGTATTCCCTGTTCGGAGAGCGGAGTGTCGATCAAGCGATCGTCCCCATACTTCTCATGGAGGCCACTGGTGACCCGGAATACGCCACCCTCAACGCCGACGTCCTCACCGAGCACGACGGTCTTCGGATCCGTTTCGAGGCGATGGTCCAGGGCACTGCGCAGAGCGTCGACCAAGGTCATCTTCTCAGTCGGGCCCGGTACAGGAGCATCGTCGACAGGTTCGGGTAGATCGAGATCTGCCAACGGTTCTCCGGCGATTCTCTGATCCTCATGGAGTTCCTCGGCAAGATGTGCCGGAATCTCAGCGTAGGTGTGCAGGAACGGGGCTTCACGTCCGGGGAGGCCTGCTTCCTCAAATCGGGTGATAGCAGCCTCGACCTGGTCGGCGATGTCGCTTCGCACCTGGTCCTCAAAACCATCTGGAAGCAGACCTTGCTTGTCGAGGAAGGCGCCCATCCGAATCAGGGGATCCTTCAGCCTCCACTCGGCCTCTTCCTCGCGGGTCCGATAGACCGGGGTACCGTCGTAGGTCGAGTGCGCCGAGTAGCGATACATCACCGCCTCAACGAGGGTGGGTCCTTCGCCGCGGCGAGCCTTGTCGACGGCGTTCGCCAAGGCCTGCCGTACTGCCAGCACGTCCATACCGTCGACCTGCACACCTTCGATTCCGTAGGCAGCGGCTTTCTCGGCGATTGTGGCCGAAGCTGTTTGCTTGGCGTACGGGGTCGACTGCGCATACTGGTTGTTCTGGCAGTAGAAAACCACGGGAGCATTCCACACTCCGGCGAAGTTCATGCCGGCGTGGAAGTCACCTTCGGAGGTGGCCCCGTCTCCAAACACGACCATGGTCACATCGTCCTTGCCCTGAATCTCGGTTCCGTAGGCAAGACCGGCAGCATGGGGGATGTGGCTTCCGATGGTCGCATTGAGGGGTGTTACGCGGTACTCGGTTGGATCCCATGTGGAATCCACGGCGTTGAAAAAGCAGGCGAGCTCCTCTTCGATCGGTATGCCGCGGGCGAGACGGATCGGCTGCTCCCGATAGGCAATCACGATCCAGTCGTGATCCTCAAGGACAAACGCCGCCGCTGCTGAAGCTTCCTGGCCCGAGGACTGGTAGTACGCCGGCACCCGACCGGTGCGCTGCAGATGAAGCACGCGCTCATCGAACTCCCGGGCGACAACCATGGCCCGATAGAGCTCGAGCAATTCGCTGCCTTCGAGCTTCGGGTCGGTACCAACCAAAGCTCCCTGCTCGTCAAGGATTTTCAGCACCATGCCCTCTCTTCCTTCATGATTCAGAAATCATTCGTCTCCTAGCATAATTGCAAAGGAATGCTTATGTCTAGTGGAAATCGATATCGAAGGAATCCCCTGAAGCCAACTCAGCCAGCTACCGCAAAAGGACTCAACCACCATGGCCGTGATAGTGCTCGCTCTCGTCGCTGCAGTGGCGATCGGGGCCGGCGACTTCTTGGGCGGTCATGCCGGGCGTCGGATTGGCTATCGCCAGGCGGTTGTGATCGCCTACGCAACCGTCACCCTTCTCGCGCTCATAGCAGCGCCTGCTCAGGAAGGACGGCTAACAGCCAATGCGCTCTACTGGGGCGTCGCCGGAGGCATTGTGGCGCTCGGCGCCACCGAGGCGCTGTTCAGTGGAATCGGTCGAGGACGCCCGGCGGTGGTCACTCCAGTATCGGCGGTTGGCGCCGCCGCGCTAGCTTCGACGGTCGATCTTGCGTTCCTCGACGGGGACGTGAGTTGGCTCCTCGCTGCCGGACTAGCTACCGGAGCAGTCGCTGTTCTCCTGGTGACCCGCGACAACTCCGCCGAAGGCGGGCCTATCAGCTTCAGCCTGGCTACCGGGGCTGCGGCTGCCGTCGGGACCGGGTTGTTCTATGTGGCGATCGACGTGACCGCCGAAGACGCCGGAACCTGGGTGTTCGTGCCTGCCGGACTAACCATCGCCGTGCTCGGCTACGGATTGATGCGCCTCGGTGGCCACTCCTGGAAGCGACCCGGTTCGGGTTGGGCGGTGCTCTCCGGAGCCGCGGTCGCGGTCTCGGCATTGGCGATCTCAATAGCCGTCACTCGAGGCTCTCTCATCGTTGTCGCTGCGCTCGTGTCGCTCTATCCAGCCGTTACGGTTCTTCTGGCCGGCATCGTCTGGCGACATCGCCCGAACCGGATGCAGTGGCTGGGACTGGCGGTGGCGCTTGTGGCCGTCTGGCTCCTCAGTCAGTAGGAAACCAGCGATTCGACAGCATTAGCTTCTGGTTCTACTAATTCATTGCCAATTGGGCTATTCTGCGATAGATAATGAAAGCAAGACACCTGGACAAGGTCGACCGGCAGCTGATCGGCGAGCTGATCGTCGACGGAAGAGCCCCCTATGCCGCACTCGCCCCCAAGGTCGGGCTGTCCCAGGCAGCAGTGCGTGCCCGCGTCAAGCGACTGCTGGACGAGAAGATCGTCACCGTCACGGCACGGGTGGATCCGCACAGCCTTGGGCTCGGCGTCTTTGCGTTCGTCTACTTGACCATCGATAGGCCGGCTCAGGAGGTTGGCGCCGATCTAGCTTCAATTCCCGAGGCTGTATTCGTTGTGTGCATCACCGGCAAACAGGGCCTGATCGTCGAGGTTCGCTGCCGTGACAACGCTCACCTCCTCGAGGTGTTCGACCAGGTGCGGGGTACCGCCGGCGTTGTCGAAGTCGACAGCCTGACGGCCATGGAATACCGCAAATCGGGAACGTCCGGTATCGCCGAGGAGATATTTGGCACACCGGTAGCGATGCGCGTCGCCCGGCCTGTTCCAATCGACCGCAAGCTGGATGACATCGACCTGGCCCTGATCGGCGAACTGGTGCACGATGGGCGTGCGACGTTTGTCGATCTTGCACCGAAGAGCGGACTATCCCAGGCGGGAGTGCGAGCCAGGGTGCAGCGCCTACTCGAGGAGCAGGTTGTAGTAATCCAGGCGTTCCCGTCGGCGGAGGCGCTCGGGCTTGGTTCTTTTGCGGCCGTGCTCGTTGCGGTGCGTGGACCCGTTGAGCCAGTCGCTCAGAAGCTGTGTGCAATGCCCGAGTTCACCGTCGTGGCCCTCAGCGGCGGTTCGTACGATCTCATCTGCGAAGTCTGGTGTCGGGACTACGAGCATCTGCTCGCCACCCTCGACACCGTTCGGGCGATTGATGACGTTGGCGTCATCCAGTCGAACACCTACCTGGAAATCCTCAAAGAGGACTATCGGCTCGGTTGAGCCGCCCGGTACTGGCTGGGAGTCTGCCCATGCCACAGCTTGAACGCTCGATAGAACGCCGCAGGTTCCGAGTAGCCGAGTATTGCCGCTATCTGCTTTCCGGAGACAGTGCGTAGGGCAACGTATTGGGCGGCCAGGCCCATCCGGACTTCACTGTCGATGCTCCTGAAGGTCTGGCCGGCGCTCTGCAATCGACGTTCCAGCGTCCGTGGCGAAACCATCAATTGGTCGGCAACCTCATGCAGTTTCGGCCGCCGGTTGGCGGGGACAGCCAGAATTAGGCGGCGCACATCGTCGACGATGCCGGTGCTGGGGCTGACCGACTCGAGCAGCTCGTCGCACTGGGCCCGGCACACGGCTTCGACGGTGGCGTCGGCTGTTTGGAGGGGAAGAGGTCGCCACTCACTTGGGAAACGCAATGAGGTCATATCCCGATCGAACTCGATCTTGGCTGGCATCGCTTCGCGGTATAGGGGGCCGTAAACCGGTTCTGGAAAGTCGAATCCCATCTCAATCCGATGTCGTTCCGTGTTGGCCGGAAGTAGCTCGGTCAACACGACCCAGAAGCCCGTCACGAACTCCTCGGCGATCACAACCCGATGCTCCCAGGCAGCCGGCCGCACCAACGGCCGCAGCACCGTGGTGCCCCGCTCCTCGATCAAGCGAACCTGATACTCGGCGGAAGTGAGGGCGTGATAGCGGTAGATGACATCGAGTGCCTGTGCAACGTTCCGGCAGCTGAGCACCGTATAGCCGAGCAAACCGAGATCCAGGATGGTCCTAGCCAGGCCAAACCGGATCGCGACTCCGGGAGCCAGATCGTTCAAGGAGCTAAGCAGACTGAACAGATCCAGGCTTTCGCTTCTGGAGAGTGGCCCGTGTTCCGGGTAGTGGGATGCAACCACGTCGGCCAGCCGCCGCCGGAAATTGGTGTCGATCTGCTGTTCGATCTCGGCTAACTGTCTCATCGAACAGAGACTAGCGACGTTGTGGCGTCTCATGTCACTCTGATGGCGTGAAATATTACCAGCAAGGAGATACGCTGGAGTAGAACCCAGCGGAGGAGCACGTATGAGCAAGAGGAACACGGCATTGGCCATCCCTGAACCCCGCACCGTTGCGCTGCGTGAGCGCGACTACCCCACCATCGCCCCCGGCTACGCCCTCGTCGAGGTCGCAATTGCACCGGTATGCATCGAACACCAGGTCTACAAGGAACACCGATTCGAGTGGCACTCCGATGCCGAGCACCAGGGCCACGAAGGTGTTGGCACAGTCGTTGAGACACTGCCCGGCTCAAAGTTCAAAGAAGGCGACCGGGTCATTATGTACCAGGGCAACCCCTGCCAGGAGTGCTTCGTGTGCCGGCGTCAGTTGAGCCCGACCCATTGCCTCAGTATCCCCTATGAGCAGCTGCGCGACAGCCAGGATCCCGACACAGTGCTCGATGCGCTCGGCGGGGGAACGGCAATCAACGCCCCCGGCGGCCTCATGGCGATTCAGAACGCTTGCGGATCGGCGTCCGGCGGTTTCGGCTTCGAACAGTATCGGATCTCCAACGACTACATGCTGCAGCGCATCCCCGACGACCTGCCCTTCCGCTACGCCGCCCTGGCGAATTGCTCACTCGGCTGCACCTACACCGCACTCGAAGAGACCGAGATCAACACCGGCGATTGGGTCGTCGTAGCCGGAGTGGGGTTCATCGGCTTCGGTTCGATCATCAACGCAAAGTACCGAGGCGCCAACGTCATCGTTCTGGGGCGCAATCCGTTCCGGATGGAGATGGCACGGCGGATGGGTGCCGACCACATCATCAACCCGGACGACGAAGACTGGCTCGAGCAGGTCCACGCACTAACCGGCGACCTAAAGGGCGCCGATCTTGTCATCGAGGCATCGGGGTATCCGTACTACCAGAAGCGGGCACTGCAGGCTGTGCGACGCTTCGGAACCATGTGGATGTACGGCTTTCTTGTCGGCTCCGAGGAGCCCTACCCACTACGTATGCTCGATGATCTGCACAATCGCGGAGTGAAATTGACCGGAAGTCACGACGTCTTCCTGAGCCACCGCGAGGGCTTGGTGAAGATGCTGGGCCATCCCGACGTGCAGGCAGCTGCCGACCTACTGATCACCCACGAGTACAACATGTCACAGGGTGCCGAGGCATTCGAAGCCGCTCTGTCCAAGAAGGCGGGCAAGGTCTACCTGTACCCGCAAGAAGACTGCCCCAACCCCGGTCAGTCGGAGACCACTGCCCGACTCGCTGAACAATACGGAAGCTAGGCGCGCTCATGGAAGGCCTTGAAGAGTTTCTAACCCACTACCGAGAGGTGGCACGCAAGGCGGAGAACCGGATGCAGCTCAACCACGTATGCGTCCGGGTTGATGACATAGACGCTGCCGAACGCCGATTCGAGGAGTCGTTCGGGATCAGCGGATTCGTCCGCCCCGGCGGCAAACTCTTCGCAGGAGAGAAGGAGCTCAGCGTGGCCTGGGTGACCGATGACTTCTACCTGGAACTGATGCAACCGCTCGAGGACCAGCAGCTCGGCTACGACACCGGATGCGGTCACGCAATCGGGCATCTCAGCGAGGTTGGCTTCTTCGTACCGGATATGGACGAGGCGCTCGACCACCTGACGAGCCTGGGCTGGGTGGTCACCGACGACATCAAGGATCACGGTGCCCGGATGGTGAAGATCGACACCGATCCGCCCTCGGGCTTGCCCGTCGAGCTGATTGATGTGAGGTTCCAGGAATGAGCACAGAACCAACCGCCGTCGTTCAGATCGGGATCGTCGTCGCCGACGCCGAGGCAACAGCCGAGCACTATCGGACTCTGCTCGGCATCGATGGCTGGCAGATCGACATGGTCGATGAGGAGGCTGGAATCAAGGCCTTCGACGGCCAGGGCCAGCAGAGGGAACTGCGCGCCAAGGTGGTGTCGACCTTCTGCGGGGACGTCGAAATCGAACTGATCGAACCACTAGACACCACCAGCCCACTGGCCGAATTCCTCAAAACCCGCGGGCCGGGTGTCCACCACGTGATGCTCAGCAGAGGCGAGTACACGAAGGAAAGGGACAGCCTGATCGGCAAGGGGCTACCCCTGCAACTGGAAGGACACCTGCCGGTGCAGGGCTAACCTCGCCCGATGTCGGTAACAAGGTACAGGCTGATGGCGGCCGGCGGGATTTTCGTGATCTCGTTCTCCCCGATCCTGATTCGGGCCTCCGCCGACGCCAGCGACCTGACGATCGCCTTCTTCCGATCGTTCTATGCCCTCCCTTTCCTTGCTCTGATGTATTGGAGGGTGCGCCACCGCGACGAGCGTCCCCGCAAGAGCCGCCTCCTCGCAGTCGCCGCTGGAGCGTTCCTTACCTTTGACCTCTTCTTCTGGCACGCATCCATACGTCAGATCGGTGCCGGTCTGGCAACCCTCATCGCAAACGTTCAGGTGATTTTTGTTGCCCTGATCGCCTGGGCGGCATTTGGAGAGAAGCCGGGACGACGAGCCATGGCGCTGCTCCCGATCATCTTCCTCGGGATCTTCCTGATCTCGGGGGTCGGCAGCGGGGATGCCTACGGGGAAGACCCCGGCGCCGGAAGCTTGAGGGCGCTGGCAGCGGCCTTGCTCTATGCGCTGTACATCCTCCTCCTGCGCGAATCAGGACGTCTCCACAAGACTCCTTCAACAGGCCCGGTCCTCGACTCTGTGATTGGTGCCGCCGTGGTAGCCCTTGTCCTCGGTCTGAGCTTCGAGTCGGAATTCGATCTCAGCTTCGAGTGGCCGGTGCACGGCTGGATGTTCCTGCTCGCACTGGTGGCGCAGGTTATTGGATGGCCGATTATCGCAAGGGCCATGCCCCATCTCCCAGCGCTCGACACCTCAATCCTCATCCTCGGGCAGCCGATGCTGGCAATGTTGTGGGCCTGGCTCATCTTCGACGAGGCGCTCGGAGTCGGGCAGTTGATCGGAGTGGCTCTCGTGATGGTCGGCCTTGTCCTTTTCAGCCTCAGCAAGCCAGACCCGGCGTCAGACGAGACGCGGGAGGAGCGCTCCGAGCCGGTCGAGGATCCGGTCTGAATCGACGACCTCCTCAGCCCCGATAGCCAACGTTGCTGCCTCGACGAAGTCATCGATCCCCTTGCCGATGGCGACAACCCGGGCCGTATCGGCGGACCGCCGGATCGCAGCGTCGGCCCCCGGGTGGTTGAGGTCGACGATCACAAGACGGGGCATCCCCGCCAGACCGGCCTCGAGGGCGGCAGGATTACGCCACAGCAGCGGGCGGTAGCCCCTGGCGAGCAGTGCATCGGCGACCTGCGAGCGCAGCGGCTCGGGCAACCCGAAAAGCGCCGCCGCCGGAACGGCGACCGGTTCTCCACTTCCGGGCGATGCCGGGACAACACCTGCGACCAGACGTGCCCGCTCGATGCCCCATTGCATGTGGATTCGCCACACGTCCTCGCCCAGATCGCGGGATGTCGCCGGATAGAGGTCGTAGACGTCGTCCGGATGGAGCTCCGCCGATCGCTCATCTCGCGACACGGGAGGAACCCCCCGCTCCCGGAGGACGGCGGTCAAGGGCTCTGTGGCGATGCGCACGATCTCGAGCGGCGATTCTCTGAGAGATGCCCCGTCGACTTCGGTAAGCTCGGCGTCGAGCCGGCTCGTCGCCGTCGCCAGCGCATCAGCCAGAGCACCGTCCTGAGCGACGCCCAAACGCTGCAGCCTCTCGCGGACATAGGACGGGAAGGCGGCGATGATGGCCGTGTGCAGCTGTGCCGCGATCGAGGCAGGCTCGGCGTTCATGCGCTCAGGATACGTGCCCCGGCACCGTTGGTAGAGTCAGCGACCATCCATGAAACGTCTTTCGCTTCTCGTCGCACTGCTTGCCGTCCTGGCATCGGGCTGCCGCGCCGACGTTCAGCTCTTCCTGAACGTCATCGAGGATGGCAGTGGCGACTTGTCGGTTGAGGTTGGCGTTGACGACGAGCTCGATCAGTTGATCACGCAGTTCTTCGGGCCGAGCGAGGAAGTGCTGCCCTCGCTCGACCTCGGGATCGACGGGGAACGCTCCACCCGCACCCAGGGCGATCTCACCATCTACACGACGACGGTGGCCTTTGCGGAGACCTCTGAGATCCCAAGCGCGGCCGCCGGCAACTTCACCGACTTCTCCTTGGAAGTCACGGACGCCGGATCGGCATTTGAGGCCACGCTCGACATCACCGGAGAAATCGACCCGTCGCAATTCCCCGTAGATCCTGCAGCCATCGATGGGGAATCGCTGACCACTTCCGTCACCGTCTCCCTCCCCGGTGAGTCGGTAGATCACAACGCCGACCAGGTACTCGAAGACGGCCGGCTCCTGTGGACGGTGCCGCTAGACCAGAGCCTGTATATGTTCGCCAACACCGAGTATCCCTCTTCACCCTTCCCGTGGCGGTTGGTCGTGCTGCTGCTCGTCTCGGTCGGATTCGCTCTCGTGGTTTGGATCGCCGCAATCCGCCGCGACAAGCAATCGGAGTCGGCGCGAAGATCCGCCCCCGAGCCACCGCCGGTCCCATCGGCTGGAGTCACCACCGAACCCCCTGCCGACGATCAGGAATCGCCCTTCTTCGACATCGACTGACGAGTCGACATCGACTGACAAGTCGCCATCGTCGCACTCAGTGGGTCAGCTTGGCCCGCAGCCTCCATGTTCCCAACGTCAGCAGAGCGACCCCAAACGCTGCCAGCACCACGATCTCGACAAGGATGTCGCCGATGGTGCCGCCCCGACGGATCAGCTCGGCAAACCCATCGAGCGCCCAAGCATGCGGAGTGATGTGTGCAATCTTGACCATCGTGTCCGGGAAGATCTCGAGCGGCACCATGCAACCACCAAGCGCTGCCAGACCGAGACCAATGAACACGCCCATCGAGCCCGCCTGCTCATCGTTGTCGAAAATGGCGCCCATCAACATCCCAGCTCCCGCGCCGACGAGCGCCAAGAGAATCAAGAGAACAGAAGAGGCGGCCAGATTCCCCCAACGCACTTGGAAAGCCACGGCCGCGCCCACCATGATGAAGAGCCCCTGGATCATTGCGATGGAGAACCGGCCCCCCGTCTCGCCCAGCAGGATCTGGCCGATCGATGTCGGGGTCGAAACCATGCGGCGGGACACTCCAAGGCGACGGGTGTTGATCAACGCCGCCGACCCGGCCAACGAAGTGAGGAAGACAAACAGAATCAGATTCGCGGGGGCCCCGAGATCGAATTGACCCAAGTCCTCACCGAAGACCGACTCGCCGGTGGACTCTCGGACCACGACCGTTCTGGCTGTGCTGGTCGTCGCGAGTTGCGCTGATGCCACCGCATCGTCGAAGCCTGCAAGACCCTGCGCCTCTACGAGACGAGCCGCACGGAAAACGGCGCTCTGATCCGCCACGATCGCCTCGATGGTCGCGCGATATTGGACAACGCTCTGATCGAGTCGTCCCACAAATTCGACCTGGGCGACCGCTCCGGATTGCAGACGCTCGTCGTAATCGGCCGGCACCACCACTCCCATATTGGCGACGCCTCGTTCAACGTCTTCTAGCAGTGCGCCCCGATCGTCGTAACTGATCGTGTCGAAGTCCTCGCTGCCTGCCATCTCATCAACCAATTCCTGAGCAAACGGCCCGCCCCCTTCATCGAGGACGGCCACCTGAGGCTGGAAGCCTCCACCAAAAGAGGCGCCGAGCACGAGGATGAGCAGCATCGGGAAGATGAACACAAAGAAGATCGTCGACGGATCACGCACGAGACGCTTCACGTTGACCCAGGTAATGGCGAGGGCCTTCATGGTGCCAACACCCTCCCCCGGCCCGCCAGCACCGCGATCGCGACGGTCACGACGAAGAACGTGAGCATGGCCAGTGCCGGTATGACCACAACCGACAGCCCATCACCGGCCGACAAGTCACCGAGGCCCTGAAGGAACCAGGCATGTGGCGTCAGCTTGGAAAAGAAGGCCAGGGCGGGAGGGGCTTGACTGAGAGGAAAGAAGGTACCGCCGAGCAGACCGAGCAAGACAGCCACGATCGACTGCCAGTTGGCGGCCTGCTCGGGTGTCTTCGACACCACGGCGACGACCGCCATGATGCCAATTGCTGCAAGCACACCCGAAATCATGAGGATCGCTACGCCGGCGGGGTTGCCCCACTCAGCACCGATGAGGAGGGTCGTGGCGACGGCAAGAACGACCATGGAGGTGAGACCGAGAATGAAACTCGACGTTGCCTTGCCGCCGAGGATGCTCCATCGGCTTATCGGAGCGCCCAGGAGTCGGGGCAGGGTGCCGTAGAACCGCTCCTCGAGCAGCGAAGAGACCCCAAATTGCACCGTGAAGAAGAGAAAGAACACCGCCATGCCTGCAGAGAAGAAGGTTGTTGCGTCCAGTTCCCGACTGGCCGCTTCGGTATCAACCAGTACCACCGCATCGGGGCTCTGCGCCGCCGCCGCCACTAGCGCAGTCGGGTCCTGGGCGCCGCTGCGCATCGCGGCGTCCACCGAAATCCCAACCGCGTCGATCTCGGCGAGATACCCGCTGAGGATTGCGTCCGCGATCTGGGTGGAGATGGAGTGATCGACGTTGCCGACCAGGCGCACGGACCCACCGTCCCCCGCAAGAACGCCATCGGTGAACCCATCGGGGAAAACGTACAGAGCGTGGGTCGTTCCAGATTCCACATCGACCATTGCCGTGTCGAGGTCCGTGTAGGGCTCCACGGTCGCCAATTCGTCGGCTTCGATGTCCGGGAGCACGCCGCTTATGAATCCGCTGCTGATCTCTCCCCCGTCTTGATCGACGTAGGCCAGACTCACGTCGAATGAGGCGGTCGTGTCCGGGATGATGGCGGAAAAGATGAACGCCAGACCGAGTGGCGCGACCAGGCCGAGCAAAATGGCCGACCGGTCGCGGATCCTCTGGGAGAGATCTTTGCCAGCGATTACGAAAGCAGCTCGCATCAGTCGCGCAGTGCCTTCCCGGTGAGGTGCAGAAAGACAGATTCCAGATTCGGCTCGATGACCTCCACGCCGGAAACACCAACATCTGACTGCTGCGCGATTTCCAGAACGCGCGGTAGCAGGCCACTGGCACCCTCGACGAGGATCTCGACGGATCCTTCAGTCGCAATGACGCTCTCCAGCTCGGTCACAGATGCCAGCGCCTCAGCGAGGCGGCGAGCGGATCCGACCACACCGAGATTGATGGTGTCGAGCTGGCCGACGAGCTCGACGAGTTCGCGACGAGTCCCTTCGGCACGGATCTTCCCCCCGTCGATGATCGCCACCCGGTCACACAGACGCTCGGCTTCCTCCATGTAGTGGGTCGTGTAGAGCACAGCGGTGCCGGTTCGTCCAAGTTCCTCGACACCTTCGAGGATGGAGTTCCGGCTCTGCGGGTCTACTCCAACGGTCGGCTCGTCGAGGATGAGGAGCATCGGTTCGTGGAGGAGGCCGATACCGATATTGAGCCGCCGCCTCATGCCGCCGCTGTACTCCTCGGTGCGGTCGTCACCACGATCTGTCAAACCGATCACAGCGAGCACCTCGTCGATGCGCTCGTCAAGACGGGCCTTGGGAATCCCGTACAGCTTGCCGAAGAAGCGCAGGTTCTCCCGGGCAGAGAGATCCGGGTAGATGGCGATGTCCTGGGGAACGTAGCCGATCTGGCGCTTACCCTCGGTGGTACGTGTGGTGATCTCGGTGCCGCCGACGGTCACACTTCCGGAATCGGATTCGAGAATGCCGGCGATCATCGAAATGCTCGTCGTCTTGCCTGCACCGTTGGGGCCAAGCAGGCCGTAGGTCTCTCCGGCGGCGATGTGGAAGCCCACATCATCGACGGCAACCAAATCATCGAAGGCTTTGACCAGGCCCTCACACTCGAGCACGTTCAACTTCCCGCCTCCTCCGTAGCAGCCAACGTAAACATAGGCTCTGCGGGCGTCGGATGCGTCGTCCAGTCGGATGATTGGCCGCTCACGCGGAGGAATGAATTCCGGGTTCAGCCCACCAGGATTTCGACGATGAGGAGGCCGGTGGGCCCCTCCAGGACCACGACACCGACTTTGGTGAATTCGCTGCTGCCCAGGGTGCTCGGTACTCGCTCTACCAGCGCGGCATGTCCCGCATCGGGCGAAGCGGTCAGGACTGCGATCTCGGCCCTAGCGGTTGTTGGGATTCCGGCTCGGTTGAGCCGGTCCCGCAACTCGGTTTCGTCATCAAGAAGGATCGTACCGCTGCCGTATCCCTGCATTGCCAGATCGAATGCAACCTGATCCAACCCGCTCGACCGAGCCACCGGTGCGGCATCCTGGGCCACCCGTTCCTCGTTGAGCAGCTCGAACACTTCTTCTTCCGCAGCAGACAATCGGTTCAGATCGACCGCGGCCGCGGGCGGCACTGCAAGCGGGACTGTTGCTGAGGCGACGGCGCTGCGGTCTCCCGTCAGCTCCCTTATCCGAAGATTCAATTCGACCACTCTGTCCCCCGACATCAGCCCGAGCACATGTTGGGGGAACCCGTCGGGTTCGGTGAGTGTTTCGGCGACGACGGACTCCTCGATTTCATCAGCGACCGCCTCGGGGAGAGGCGCGACCGCCACCAGTGATAGCAAGAGGGTGATCACCAGAGCCGCCGTGATGAGTGTCAACGCTGCCCCCGCGGCTCGATTGAGTGTCGAGACCCCCGGTAGAAATCGTATCCCGAGGTGCAACATCCTGCTCAGAATCGCCGCAGCGATGGTGATCATCATGAATACGCCCAGGCCCGCAACCATGCGAGCAGCATCCGGCGATGTTCCGGACATGTCGGCCAGCAATTCACCCAACGGTCCCGAGAACCGAAATGAGACGACCGTCCCCACGACGAGCACCGCCAGGCTGATCACCGCACGCACCAAGCCCTGCGTCCACCCGTAGATGGCCAGGATGACCAGCGCTGCGCCCAGGATCAGATCAAGCACGGTTATGGCTCCCGCTATTCGTCGGTGATGCCACCGTCGGCATCGACCTCGGCCTCGTTAGCGGCGTGCTCGTCGTCGAGCGACTCGCGGATCGCCTCATACAGTGTTTCCGGTGGTTGAGATGACTCGATCATTGCCTCCAGAGCATCTTCCCACGACTGGCCGAGTACCCGTGTTCGCCACAGATGACCGATGAGGATCTTGAGGATGGCAGTGACCGGGACGGCGAGGAGAACACCCCAGATCCCACCGATGCCGCCACCGAGCACCAGCACCAGAATGATGACGGCAGGGTGCAGGCTCACCGTAGCCCGCAACACATTTGGGCTGATCAGGTGGTTGTCCAACTGCTGCACTACGAGCGCCACAACTCCCGCCCACAAGGCCGTCGACACGTCGGCGGTGACGAAACCGACCAACACACCGAGGAAACCTCCGACCCACGGACCGACGAACGGAATGATGTTGAGGAATCCGGCGATCATCCCGATGATCAGCCAGAACTCGAGCCCGATTATGCGGAACCCGACACTGGTCATGATGCCGACGATCACGGCAACCGCCACCTGGCCCCGTATAAAACCGCCAATCGCACCGCCCAACCGACGCGAAACGTGGAGTACCTCATCCTGGTGTCGCCTCGGAATTAGTCCGATAGCCTCGCGGCGGACGCGGGGAAGATCGATGAGGATATAGAAAGCAACAACGGGGGCGAGGAAGAACACCAGGAACGCTTCAAGCAAACCGGTTGTCACTTCGCCGAGACGATCCCAAACCACTGAGAGAATCTGGTCTTGAGCATCCGGATCACGCAGGAACTCCTGGAAACGTTCATAGGACCACAGATCAACACCCTCGAACCCTAGGTTGGCGACCAGGTCTTCTATCTCGGCGGTGGAATCTGCGTAGATCTCCGGGAACCTGCTGGCCAGTTCGGAAGCCTGCGACGTCACCGCCGGAGCAACGGCAAACCCGAAGAGCACCAGCACGCCGAGCAGCAACATGAACGCAAGAAACGCCGCTATCACTCGAGGGATATGGCGAGCCGAAAACCAGTTGACCACCGGGTTGAGCACATAGATGGTTGCTACCGCAAACACGACAGGGGCGAGCAACACGTCGATGCGCACAAGAACCTGGAGGATCACCCAGACGAGAACTGCGACACCGACGATGCTCCATGCCGCAATCCCGATCCGCGATATCAGCGCGCTCAGGTCCCGTTGCGGTTCGGACTCCTGGGCTTCTTCGACAGGAGCGGCCGGGGTGGTCTCCGCCATCAGCCGACCGTGGAATCGAGCCGACGCGCCAATGCTTCTCGCCGCTCGGTGCGCATTCGCCGCAACCTGCGGATCACAAGCGGGTATTCGCAAGCGGCCGTCTCGTCGTCGATGAGTCGGCGCAACGCCTGGTAGTAGCGGGTAGCGCTCATGCCCAGGTATTCGCGGATGGCGCGGTCCTTCGGCTCGGGATAGTGCCACCACGCACTCTCGAACTCGAGGACCTTGATGTCTCGCTGCGCCAACATGCCGTCACGTTATCGGTGACCCCCGACAGAAACGCGGATTTCGCGGTCTGTAGTGTGGAGAGTGTCGGGGAGGTATTCATGCAGGATGCCATTGAGGTTGTAGAAGCCACGATCGATCATGTTGCCGACGTCTCCGCGTTGATCAACGAGGCGTGGCGTCAAGCCGGGCCCGGCGCCCCGGGTTTCTCCGGTGCTAATGACGCCTTGATAGCCGAGATCAGCGCTCCCGATGCAATAAAGGCTCGCGTCGGTGGCCCCGATCGCCGCATGTTCCTGGCACGACGGGACGGGACGATGGTTGGCTTCTCTTCCTCCCGCCGCCTCACCGCTGAGACCGTGGAACTGTCCGGCGTGGTTGTCCTCCAGTCGAAGGTTGGTATGGGCATCGGTACGCCCCTGGTCGAGGCAGCCATCGAGTCGGCGCGCCGCATCGGGTTCAGGCGGATGATGGTGAGCACCGAGACGGACAACGAATCAGCCCTGCGGTTCTATCGCTCACTCGGATTCACAGTCACCGGAGCAAGCGAAACCCAGGTCGCAGCCGAGGTCCTGAACCTAGAGCTGGTGCTCTAGCGCGTCTGGCGTACGTGAGCGCTGTATACAGCGCTCACGTACGCCAGACCGAAAGGGGTCTAGGTACCGAGGAAGTTCACCAGGGCGGGTCCGATGCGCTCGTGGGCGTCCTCCTGGAGATAGTGGCCGGCGTCGGGGATACGCTCCACCTCGGCATCGGGGAAGGTCTTCAACCAGAGCTGATCGACCATCTCGGGGGTGAAGGCGATGTCCTTCATGGCCCACATGATCTTCACCGGCTTGCTCCTGAAGTGCTCCTCGAGACCGGCTTCGATCTCAGCGTTGAGATCGGAGACTTCGCCCTCCGGTCCCGCCGGGATCTCCCGGGGAAACACGAGAATTGGAGTGCGGCTGGCGTATGTGGGATGGGGTGCCAGATACGCTCGTTTGACATCGGCGGTGAACCGATCCTTGTGGACCACCCCGGCCTTGAAGAGGAAACCGCGCACGAAAAGGTGCAATCGCTTCACCAGCGTCTCGCCGACGCCTTTGGTCTGGAACATCTTGATCGGCAGCGGAAGCTTCACGTCCGTCGGCGGCCGATGCGCAAAGGTATTGAGGATGAACAGCGACCGCACTCGTTCCGGATGCCGGGTCGCCCAGTAGAGGCTGATCGGCCCACCCCAGTCCTGGCACACAACGGTTGCGTCGTGGAGATCCAACGACTCCAGCAATGCCTCGAAACGTTCGCTGTGGCGCTGGATCGTGTACAGCTCCGGCTGATCTGGCTTGTCGGATCGACCGAAGCCAAGGTGATCGGGGACAATCGCCCGATACCCGGCATCGGCGAGAGCGCCGATGAAGTTGCGATATAGGTAGCCCCAGGTGGGGTTGCCATGCGCCATCACAACGACCTTGCCGTCCCGGGGCCCCTCGTCGACGTAGTGCATCCGGCCATCGCTGCTGTCAAACCATTTCGGTTCGTACGGCCAGGTCCCGTTGAACGTCCAATCAGTTGCCACAATGCCTCCCTGTCTCCTTGCCCACACATTCTTGCGGAGATCTGGCACATCCGTGACGCCCGCCGGGGAGGTTGCTCCCGGCCTTTCGGCGTTGCCGCCACCGCAACAGGGAAGACGACGCTCGGCTGAATTCATGGCGCCTGACCCGGTTGCGGAGGGAACCCGAGCGCCTCAGCGAAGCGCCAGGATTCTTGTGCGCACATCGGGGGGAATCACCGAGTCGGGGTCGCGGTGAGCCACCAGACCACTATGGGCGTCGACAAGTGCGGCATACAGCGGGGGGCAGGTGGGACAAGCTTCGAGGTGGCTCTCCACCATGAACGCAGTGTCTTGTGCGAGCGCGCCGTCGAGATAGTCGGATACATGTTTTCGAGCGTCCCAGCACCGCATCGGTACCTCCTTGAGCATCATGCGCCGTTCGTGGCCCTCGGCGAGCGCGGCTACCAGCATCATGCGGCCTCGCCGCAAGCGCTGCTTTGCCGCGGGCAATGAGATCCCTTGCACCTCAGCTATCTCGCGCACCTTCCATTCCTCGACGTCGTGGAGAACGACCGCGGTTCTGTAGGCGAAGGGGAGACGAACCAGAGCGTCCTCCAACTCTTCTCTGGTCTGGGCGCGCTCGGCAACAATCGCCGGATCGACTGTGTACTCGTCGGCTTGCCACTTCTCCTCGACTTCCTCCACGACGACCTCACGTGAGGAGCGGCGCGCCCGATCGATCGCGAGGTTGTGGAGAATGCGTCGCAGCCAGGCTCCGAGGGACCCGTCGTCGCGATACTGATCCCGTCGCTCAATAGCCCGTACGACCGTGTCATGGACGAGGTCGCCCGCCTGGTCGGGGTTGCGGGTAATTGCCAGAGCAAAACGGTAGAGATCATCGAGATGATCACCTAGATCCGCGGTGTTGAACATCAGCCCGCCACCGACCGCAGCACCGCAAACCCGGCAAGACCGGCCCCGAGTGCGACGAGAATCCAGGACGGTCCGCTGAGTAGCCCGGCAGCGGCGAGCAATACCCCGCCGATCGCCCAAACCGTCCGATCCCCCCGGCCGGAAGCCGGGACGGTATCCGCCGCTCCGGCGGCGACCGCAACAAAGAGCTCGGAGAGCTCCGAACGCGACCTCCGCCCGACGAACCGAGCAATCTCGACACCATCATTCACGGCGATCAGCGTAGGTGTGCCGAGTACCTGCAGCGAAGCTACCCGGTCCATCTCCTTGGTTGCGTCGAGCACCACCAGATCTACCGATTCTGCGTGCTGCTCGGCCGCTGCGTCGAGGTCGGGCTGCATCGCCCGACACTCGACACAGTGCGGAGCCATGATCTCGATCAGCGTTGGCCGGGTGTAGTCGGCAAGATGCGACATCGCCGGACCCTAGATCTCAGCGGTTTCGCGGTTGGTACGGAACTTGAAGATCGCATAGAGCGGGCACCAACCAGCCAATCCGGTGACGAGGGGCACGAACCCAAGGATTCCGAGGAAAGTTCCGAATCCACCCTCGACGGTTCCCGAGAACCCGAGGAAGATGAGGACGACACCGAGAACCACACGGGCGATCCGGTCCCAGCTTGCTTCGTTCATGAATGACATGGATGACTCCTTCTCAGAGTGCTTGTACTTACGTGATAAAGACGAACAAGCCTCGGATTTGGATACAAACGGGGCGACGAGTCGCCTACGCGCCCGTGTCAAGCACCGTTTCGCCCGAGGGACTCTCGTCCTCGTCGAGGCGCTCGAGTGTGACCCATCGACCGTCAGCAGCATGCGGGTACCGGTATCAGTGTTCCAACCCTCCACCGTCGATGTCGCCACGGGAGCCAGGTCGGTACCGGGCATGGCAACCACCCAATCGGGCGAAGGTGTTCGAAGAGCCACAAATAGCGCGACGGCGGCGGCCACCGCAGCCACGGCCTCTGTCGTAGTTGTGGCAGGCGCGGCAGTGGTCTCCGGCGCCTGGGTCGTGGTTATCGCTGCCTCTTGACTTGTGGCGGTTGTCTCGTCTGCGTCGCTCGTGCCGCAGGCGGCTACCAGCAATGCGAAGACCGCAACCATGATCCCTATGCGTCGCACCTCTATCTCCTCCGTCTCTGTGCCCCCCAATACGGAACGGCCCGAAATGTGGTTCTCGGTTTCAGCTCTTTGGGCGTCCGGAGGCCGGTGGTCGGCACGGGTGTGTGGGTAGCCCGTTAACGAACGACTGGCAGGCCAGAGGACACCTACCGGCGCGACGCTATGCCGCGGAACCGCCCAGCAAGCGCCTCGCAGTCGCCACCAATACCTCAGCGACGTCCGCTACCTGCTGCAGGCTCACGTGCTCATCGACGGCATGGGCGTGGCCGACATCGCCGGGCCCGAACACGAGGGTGGCGGCTCCGGCCTCTCTCACCCACAGCGCCATATCGCATCCGTAGGGCGCACCGACGGTCGGGGGTGTCCCCCCGACCACGGTGGCTGCAGCCTCCCGGACTGAAGCCACCAGCGGATGCCGCAAATCAATTCGAGACGATCCGAACGCCGCCCCGGCGCGAGTGATCTTTGTGGGGTGTTCGTCGAGCCACGGGTCGCCGGCGAGCGCGGCACGCAGCGTTCGCTCGAACCGCGCCTCCGCCTCAGCGATGGTTTCGTGAATGGTGACCCCGACCCGGATCTCGGCGGTCAGTCGTTCCATGACATTGGACGCCCACTCGCCACCGTGCACGATCCCAATCGTCGTCGGGTACGGCAAGCCAAGCGCAGTCATGATCGGATCGGTCTCGGCCGCGTTGAGTTCCGCCTCTTGATCACGCAGCGCCCGGTGCACCTTCCAGAAGTGGTCGAGGGCCGATTCGCCGAGCAGCCGGGTTGCACCATGGGCAGCGCGGCCCGATACGTCGATCGAGAAGGTGAGTGCGCCGCCGTGAGCGACCACGATGCGCAGACCCTCGCTGTCGGCCGTCGGCTCGGTGAGGATCACCATGTCGCCCGTCCAGCCGCGCCGGATGGCGGCCAGCGTGCCGGTACCGCCGTCCTCCTCGCCGGGCACCGCCACGAAGCGGACCTCACCCGCAAAGCTGCGCTCCGCGGCGAGCACGCTGAACGCTTCGACTGCCGCGACGAGACCGGCTTTCATGTCGGCTGCCCCGCGCCCGTACAGCACGTCACCATCGACCTCGCCGCTGGGATCGCGTGTCCAGAGCCCCCGGTCTCCGATCGGCACTACATCGACGTGGCCGGTGAGTACAAGAGTGGGGCCGGGACGGTTCCCGACGATCCGGGCGGCAACAACCGGAACGATGTCCCGCTCCACCTCACGCCCCGGGTACGCCGGGTCACGCTCCAGTTCCGCCATCGGGGTAACCCATTGATCAACCTCGTCGGCGATCGGCTCCAGCCAACTCGCCACCAGATCGATCGCCGCCTGCTCGTCACCGGTGACCGACGGCGTGGCGATGAGGTCCAGGGCGCGCTGGGTGATCTTCTCGTGACTAATCGAGGGGTTCATCTGCTCGGCAAGAGTACCGTCGAGTACGGTGGCAACGTCGAAAGGAAGGACTCCGGTGGCACACGGTGACGGGACGAAGTCGGTTTGGGCCGGTGAGGAACACCCCTTCTGGGAGCGGTCGACACAGGTCCCGATAGCGCAGACAGTCAGCTTTGGCTATCAGGATGTGGACGAGTGGATGGCGGTTGCCCTCGGAAAGGAAGAGGGCCACATCTACAGCCGCAACACCAACCCGACTGTGGATGTCTTCGAGCGCCGCATCGCCGCCCTGGAGCGAGCCGAGGCCGCCACTGCGTTTGCCACGGGGATGGCCGCCATCTCCGGCACGTTGCGGACGCTGCTCGCCCCGGGTGATCGGGTTGTGTCCGTGACCGACACCTACGGCGGCACCACGAAGTTGTTTCTCGAGTTCCTCCCCCGCGACGGCGTCATCGTGGAACTGATATCCACCGATGACCACGAAGCCATCGAGGCAGCAGTGGCAGAGGGCTGCAAGGTCCTTTATCTCGAGACACCGACCAATCCAACACTGAAGATCCTCGACTTGGAGCGGCTCGCCGCCGCCGGGCACGCGGTTGGCGCCACCGTGGTGGTCGACAACACATTTGCCACACCGATCAACCAGCGGCCCCTTGCCCTCGGAGCGGATCTCGTTGTGCACTCGGCGACCAAGTTCCTCGGTGGTCACGCCGATGCACTGGGCGGCATCGTCTGCGGGAATGCCGACCTCATCGAGCGCATCTATCACTACCGCGAGATCAACGGCGCAACGCTGGGACCGTTTGCGGCGTACCTGCTGCAACGCTCGGTTAAAACACTCCACCTGAGGGTGGAACGCCAGAACTCAAACGCCCTCGCGATCGCCAAACACCTGGAGACACACCCCGCGATCGAGGCGGTGTTCTACCCCGGACTGAAATCGCATCCGCATCACGACGTTGCCGCTCGTCAGATGACGGGATTCGGCGGGGTGCTGTCCTTCTCGATCCGGGGTGGACTGGATGCGGTCAAGACGGTGCTGCCCCGGCTCCAGTTGGCACACCTGGCGGCGAACCTCGGTGCGGTCGAGACCGTCGCGGGTCCTCCCGCCACCACAAGTCACGTCGAAATGACTGCACAAGAGAGGGCGGCGATGGGCATCCCCGAGAGCCTGATTAGGTATTCCGTCGGAATCGAGGATGTCGCAGACCTGATCGCCGATCTGGACCAGGCGCTCGCTGTCGGAGCGCTCTAGCGACTCGGGCAACGGGTCACGAGGTGTAGCGACCGGCGCCCCTCCGCAACATCCTCATGCTCACGGCACCCGCCGCAAAGGCAGCACCAAGCGCAGCTCCCGTCTTCAGGCGGCGGAGCATCACGTGATGCGGCTTCGCAAACTGTACAACCGGCCAGCCACGCTCATACGCAACGTCGGCGAGCTTGGCGTCGGGATTGACGGCGATGGGTATCCCAACCAGTTCCAGCATCGGGAGATCGTGGAATGAGTCTCCATATGCGAATGAGAGACTGAGGTCGTAGTCCTTCTCCTCGGCCAGCCTGGCGATGGCGCGCGCCTTTTCCTCGCCGTGCCGGAACGGCTGCACCAGCCGCCCGGTGTACACACCATCGATGACCTCAGCCTCGGTCGCGATCGCCCCGGCGAAGCCGAGCCTCTCCGCCAGCTCGCCGACTATCTCGATGGCCGAGGCCGAAACGACATAGCAATCCCGTCCCATTTTGGCGTGAAGCCCCAGTAGTCGCAGAGTCTCCGGTCTTGCCTCAGCGAACATCCGTTCCACAAGCGGGCCCCGTAGCTCCATCATCTCGGACTGCTTCTTGCCCTTTATCGTCTTTAGGATCTTGGGGAGGGTCTCATCGGCAACGCCTTCTGATTCGCCGATCCAGTCAAAAAGCAACCCTCGGATCAAATGCATGCCCATCTTTTTCGGATCGATCAGGCCCGCTCGCCATGCCGCCATTCCGAACTGGGATATCGACGACCCCTCGATGATCGTCCGGTCGAGGTCGAAGAACACGGCGAGATGCGGCTCGGCGCCTCTGTCGTCGATGGAGGTAGCGTCAGTATCCATTGCTCATCAGCAAATCTAGCGGGAAGACACGGCCGCCGAGTTGCGAAGCTCATGACCCGCCGTGTCCGCCCGAGGCAAATGTGTCACACCCAGTTGATACGTTGTTGATACTTCCCCACCGACGCAATCACCCGGAGACCGCCATGGGGACCGCCCCCCTGCATGACACAGATCGATACACCGCAATGGACAGGTGGCACACGATCAGGTGCGCTGCACATCTGGAGTTGCTTGATGACGTTGCCAGGATGGACCGTGAGGAGGCGTGGACATTCGACGGCGCCTCATCGATGGCCGGTTGGCTCGTTGCCCGCTACCGCTTGTCCCGACGTACCGCCAATGATTGGGTGCGGATTGCCCGCGAGATTCGGCAGTTGCCGGCGATTAGGGCGGCGTATGCGGCGGGGAGAATGTCGTGGGATCAGCTTCGCAATGTCACCAGGTTCGCGACCCCGGACACCGACGATGACCTTGCCGCCGAGGCACCCTCATTGAGCGTCACTGCCCTCGCCAAGCGAGCCCGCGAGGCCACGCTCGACGATGTGCAGCAGGTGCAGCGCACACGCGAGTTCAGCTGGTCATTCGATGAGAACCGCCCGGTCTTATGGCTCAACGGCAAGATGGTCGCAAGCGACGGTGTCGAATTCGTAAAGACGATCACCCGGCTCGCCTCGCAAGCCCCAGCCCAGCCGGGAGGAACCTACGAATCGTTCGAGGCCCGCTGCCTCGATGCACTGCTCATGCTGGCATCGCAGCATCGGGGCGCCGATCGTGACCCAGATCGGGCCACTGCCGTCGTTCACATACCGCTCTCGGTGCTTACCGACGACGAAGGCGAAGCGTCCTACGAGGATGGCACGCCATTGCTTGCGGAAACGGCCCGCCGATTGGTCTGCGACGCTCGTCTCCAGGTCAGTGTCGAGGACGGCGAACACAGCATCCTCGGCGTCGGCCGCACAACTCGGACCATCCCTCCATGGCTGGCCCGGCTTCTGCGCAAGCGCGATCAAGGGTGTCGCTACCCGGGCTGCGGCCACACCCGATGGGTCCACTTCCACCATCTCATCCACTGGGCGCACGGTGGTCCCACAGATCTCGACAACCTGATCTCCCTGTGCCCGTTCCACCACCGGCTGGTCCATGAGGACGGATGGCGCATCGCTGGGGACCCCAACACAGAAGTCACCGTGTCGGTCCGCAGGCTTCACTCCCGGCGGGCTGATCGATTGCATGATCGCCTCGATAGCTTTGCGAAGCGACTCGACCGTGCTGGCCGCCGACAGCGGGTTTGAGCGGATGGCCCGGATCCTCCCGACACCTCCTAGTCGGGAAGGCCCCACCCTTTCCCAACCTCGCTACTCGCACACTCGTGACTTGCTGCTTGGCCCGGCGCCGACAATCCCGTGGGGTTGGCGTGTTGGTCCTTACACTCGCCAAACATGGCCGCCACCCAAGAACCTAAGGCTCCGCCAACGTCCCGAGAGATCCTCGAGGCCGAGGCAGAACCGTCGCCACCGTGGAGCAACGCCGCCAAGTTGACCGTGGCTGCCGGAATCGGCGTGTCGTTGCTGCTTATTGCCTACATGGCCCGGGCGGTGTTCGTGACGGCTGCCCTCGCCGGGTTCGTGGCTTTCCTGATCGCTCCTCTGATCCGCATCATCCACGTCCGCCTCAAGGCGCCACGGGGGTTGGCCCTCCTGATCGCCTATTTCCTGGTGCTGGTAGGCACGCTGGTTTTCGGGGTGTTGATGGCGGGGGCGATCATCGAATCGATCCGGCAACTCGACCCGGTCGGAGCGATCGTGGCTATTGCGGAATGGGCAAGAGAGAACGCCGAGGACCTTCGCCGGGTGACGTTCCTCGGCGTGGACCTGGATCTCAGCGAACTGGTCGACTCATTGCAGGAGAACCTGGATACCGAGGAGATCGAGGAGTCGTCAGGGGTCCAGGTCACCACAGATCAGATCATGGCCCTGGTCGGAGGCGCACTCGCCACCTTGAGGGCCGCGGTCGGGGTCGTGGTTGCGATCGTCATGTCCGGGTTGGTGACGCTAATTGTGGCGATGTACCTCAACGCTGACTCGGCCAAGTATCACGCCGCCATCCTTCGAACCGTCCCACCAGGGTATGAGGGGGACGCCCTCTTTATGTCAAAGAAGCTGACCACGGTGTGGAAGGGCTACCTATACGGCCAGCTCGTCAACTCCGCTATCACCGGCACGATGGTCTGGCTCGTCCTGTGGATGGTCGGCATGCCGGGCGCATTCGTGATGGGTGTCGTGATGGCAGTGTTGAACATGGTTCCAACATTCGGACCGATCCTTGCCGCGATACCGGGGGTGCTCGCGGCCCTCGTCAACGGGACCACCCGGTTTGAGATGTCGAACCTGGCGTTCGCCGTGCTGGTAGCGATCATCTACCTGGTCGTCGTCCAGCTCCAGGCCAACCTGATCGCTCCGCGGGTGATGGGTACCGCGGTACGGCTGCCCCCTGCCGTGATCATGCTCGGCTTGATCGCCGGGTTTGCCATCGGTGGCCTCCTCGGTTCGCTGCTTGCCGTACCGATCATCGCCACTCTGCGAGACATCTTCAGCTATCTGTACGCCAAGCTCATCGACCGCGACCCATTTCCGGATCGGCCAACCCTGCCATCTCCGGCGGAGAACCCTCCGGAGCCCGAGCGGCTCACCGCTAGCGAGGCATAACGGTCCGCTGCGCCGGTCCACTCGGCCGCCGAGGGGCTGCGGTGTGTGCGGTTCCAAACACCGCCCGGTCGTAGCCCGAGATCGGACGACAATGCCGTTGCTCGCGCTGGGGTCGGCGTAGGCCGGAAAGATGCTGCTAGCTGTTGAAGAGGGCCTCACGATCGGTGACTTCGAGATCGCCCGTCGATTTGCCGAAGGGATCGAGTTGGTCGCGATTGTTATCATCTCGATTGCGGTAGTGGCTTCGCTGGTGGGCGGCACCTCGCGTCGGTTCCAGAGCACATGGGACGACGCCTTCGAAACGTTCAAGCGCTACATGGCTCGCGGGCTTCTGGTCGGACTCGATCTGCTCATCGCGGCAGACATCATCAAGACGGTGACCTTCGAAGCCACCATCGAGAACGCCGTCGTACTGGGTCTCCTGGTGCTCATCCGCACCTTCTTGAGCTGGACATTGGTGCTCGATGTGGAAGAAAGGTGGCCGTGGCAACCCGACCGGCCCAGCCCGGCACAGGATTCCTTCGCACCGTAAACCGACTAGCGCGATGCGGCGAGCTCCCTCAGGTCAACGCGGCGGGTCCGCGCTTGCCCGCAGCCCGCTGATGGGTTGCCGCGCCATGATGCGTTGGTATGTCCGTTCGGGATCCTCGGTGTGGCTGACGTCGTCATCCTCGACGTCGATCTGCACCCAATGGATCCTGCCGGTGAACACGTTGTCCGGCCCCTAGCCGTAGTCGTCGACAACCGGCGAGGCGGTGTCCTGGCCGATGTCCATCGTCTCATCGGCAGAGAAGACGAACGGATACACCCACGATGTGAGTGGAGCTGGCGAAGGGATTCGAACCCATGACCTGCTGATTACAAATCAGCTGCTCTGCCGGACTGAGCTACGCCAGCGGGTCTCTGCCGTCGGGCAGAGGCGCGCCGAGTGTAGCGCCACGTTGGCGGCTGATTTCGAACAATGCCAGGGACGCCGCCACCGATGCGTTGAGGCTTTCGACTTCCGGGTCAATCGGGATCGTGACCGTCACGTCGAGCAGTTCCGACGCCAGATGTGATAGTCCTTTGCCCTCTGCCCCAACGACGATGGCGACGGGTTGGTCCAACAGATCACAACCAAACAGCGAACGATTCCCGCCGGCATCGAGACCGACCAGCCATACCCCCGCCTTGCGCAACCGGCGCATCGCATCCGCGGTGGACTTCGTCTGTACCACCGTCAGCTTCTCGAAAGCGCCGACCGCTGCCTTGAAGGCGGTCGGTCCGAGCGGGGCAGATCGGCGCTCCGGAATCACGAGCGCCTTAACCCCGGCAGCCACCATCGACCGGGCGATAGCTCCCACATTCCTCGGGTCCTCGAGGTGATCGAGTACGAGCAGCGCAGCGGGATCAGTGACTGCGATGGCGGCATCGAGAGACGAGTAGGGAATGGGACGCGCTTTGGCGACGATGCCTTGCGGTGCTCCCGACCGCGCATGATCGCGTACATCGTCGACCCGGTCGATCCGCGCTCCCCGCCCGGCCGCATCCTCGAGCAAAGCGCGGTAGTCGTCCCGCTTCGCTCGCGAATGCTCAACCAGGATTTCGGTAACGCGTCCCGCGTCGACCGCCGCCCGGACCGCGTGGAAGCCTTCGAGGCTATCCCCGATGCCAGCGGACGCCATGGGGCGTGTCCTCCAGGACGATGCCGAGTTCGGCCAGCCCGTCGCGGATCTGGTCTGCTTTGGCCCATTCCTTGTCTGCACGAGCGGCGGCACGCAACTCGATCAGAGCATCGATCGCATCTTCCCCGGCCACATCTGTGGCTCCCAGCTCTGCAGCGAGCGCGGCCACGTTGTCGGCAACGTCATCAAGCGCTGCCCCCGGCTCGGCCAATCCGAGCACTCCGATGATCTCGTCGTAGGCAGCAATCCAGGGTCCGGCTTCCTCGCCGGCGTCGAGCCGCCGATTCCCATCTCTGATGACGTCGAACAACACGGCAAGCGCCCCCGCGTTGTCGAGGTCATTGTTCATCGCTCCCTGGAATGCCTCAATCGCTGCCGCAAGAGGTGCGTCTTCCACCGGTCCCGAGACACGGCGCCGGAACGCCCACATCCTGTCGAGCGACGCCCGGGCATCGACGAGGGACTCCTCGCTGAACTCGAGCGGTTTGCGGTAGTGGGTTCGCAAGTAGAACAGCCTGACGGCGCCCGGCGTGTACTTGTCGATGCCCTCGACGAGGTCCACGACGTGGCCGGTCGACTTGGACATCTTCTCGCCGGACAGGTTGAGCAAACCGTTGTGCATCCAATAGTTGACGAAGGGGACGTGACCGGCGGCCTCAGCTTGGGCGATCTCGTTCTCGTGGTGGGGGAAGACCAGATCGTTGCCACCGCCGTGGATATCGAAGCCATCCCCCAGGTACTTCTGTGCCATTGCCGAACACTCGATGTGCCAGCCCGGACGACCGGGCCCCCACGGGGATGGCCAACTCGGCTCCCCCGGCTTGGCAGCCTTCCAGACGGCGAAGTCGAGCGGATCCCGCTTGTGCTCGCCGGGTTCGATGCGTTCGCCGCTTCGAAGTTCGTCGATGTTTCGGCCCGACAGCCTGCCGTACTGAGGAAAGCTGCGAACGACGAAGTAGACGTCGCCGTCCGCCTCGTAGGCGTGGTCCCTTTCGATCAGAGCCTCGATCATTGCGATCATCTCGGAGATGTGCTCGGTCGCTCGCGGCTCGATGTCCGGCGGAGCCACCCGCAGGGCCTCATAGGCCGAACGGAAGGCCGAGTCGGCCAACTCGACTACCTCGTTGGTGGAGATGCCCATCTCGTTTGCTGCATTGATGATCTTGTCGTCGACGTCGGTGATGTTGCGCACATAGGTGACCTCGTAGCCGAGCCATTCGAAGTAGCGGCGGACAACGTCGAACACCACGGCATACCGGCCGTGGCCGACGTGCGGTTTCGACTGGACGGTGGCCCCACAGACGTACATCGAGACCTTGCCCGCATCACGCGGTTCGAAGTCCTGCAATGTCCGTCCGAGGGTGTTGAAGATGCGCATGGGAAGGGATGGTATCAGCGCCGAGAGCCGACTGGTCGACCAGCCACTAGCGTTGGGCACCCATATAGAAAGGCAGCGAGTGATCACTCCCGGACAGGACCCGCGGCCGCTGGTCCTCGGCCATCGTGGCGCCTCCGCCCATGCTGGCGACAACACCATCGAAGCATTCGAGCTGGCCGTTGCGCATGGCGCAGACGGGGTCGAGCTAGACGTGCGTTTCACCGCCGACGGTTTCATCGTGCTCCACCACGACCCAACCGTTGGAGAGATGGGCCCGTTGGTGCATCACGACTTCGCCACATTGCGGGCCACCCATCCAGAGATCCCAACGCTCGACGAGGCGCTCGAGGTCCTCGTCGACCTGACGGTCAACGTCGAGATCAAGAACTCGCCGACCGAGCCTGATTTCGATCCGGACCACAAAATGGCTGCGGCCGTTGCTCATTGGGTAGCGCGCCATGACATCCATGGGCGGGTCATAGTCACTTCCTTCAATCCCGACACGGTCGCCGCGGTGCGAGAAGCTGATGCGACCATCACAACCGGGCAACTCACTCCGGTCGGCTTTGACATCCTCGGCGGACTTCTGGGCATTGCCGATGCCGGGCACAAGTGGATCGCTCCGTGGGTGGGAGATGCGGCCGCGGATGCAATACGTCTCGTTACCGCTACCCACGATGCCGGGTTGAAGATGGCCGTGTGGACGGCCGACGACCCCGATCAGATAGCGATTCTGGCGACCGCAGGTGTCGATGCGCTCATCTCCAACGACCCGGCGGCAACGCTGCGACTCGCCGGCAGAAGGCGCAGTTCGGGGCACTCACCCATATGAGTCGGCCAGAATCAACACGACGCCGCGGCCCGGGGCGCGACGAATGTCCGCCTAACTCCCGGACCAGCCGGCGAGACGGGCCGACAACCACCAGAACGCCATCCCCTTGCGACGGCAGTTGAAGGGGTGGCTGTGGGCACAGCTTCCACCAAGATCCGCACAGTCGCCTGGATGAGCTGCGCACCACGTGCTGCACCACTCGCAGGCATCCGAGGCGGTCGGGTACTCGACGCCGTTGGGGTCGTACTGCTCGATGTCGGCGAAGTCGAATAGCACCCCGCCGTTGTCGAGCACGTGCTGACGTACCTTGTCGTTGTTTGCCTCCAGGGCCGCTCCCCCGCCGTCGAGATGGCCTGTCATGTAAACGAATGTCACGTTCGGGTATTCGGCCTCCAGCGTCGTCATTGCGCTCAGGTATGCATCGACATCGGTGCCGGCCGAGGACATCTCACCGCACCACGACCAGGAGAAGGCGGTCGCTTGGGGCACGTCGGCCAGGATTGACCGGGCCCGGGAGAGATAGACCGATGCACTCCAGGACCAGCCGCTGTCGTAACCCATGCGCAGCTGCGCAGGGCTCGTCTGGGTCGGTACGGTCCGGTATTGCTTCTCGAAGGGCAAGGAAAGCCAGTTGTCGAGATCCTCGGCACCGGCCCACAGTTGAGTCCCGTGAGACGTCGACCCGTATGCCCAGATCACGTTGGCTGCAGCGGCGTTGAGCCACGTCTGCGGAATGGCATCGATGTCGGCTGTGGTGTGATCGATGATGATGCTGTCGCCGGGGGCGATGGTGGTCGGCGTTGGTGGCGTAATCGGCTCGAGGTCCAGCGCCCGCGCGAAGAACGACGCCATCTGATCGCGCTTCACGACGGCAGTCGGACAGTAACTGTCATTGGCAGGCGGGTTGCATCCCATCGTGATGCCGGCGGCGGCAATGGCGTTGATGTCTGTCTGAAACACGGAGAGGCCATCGTCGGTGAAGTAGTCGGTGGCGGTGGCCGGATAGTTGAACGCACGGCGCAAGAAAGCCGCCATCTGCTCCCGGGTTACTGCCTGGCTCGGGCAGAACTCGTCGTTGTCGGGTGGATTGCAGCCCCTGGTGATACCGGCGGCGGCCACGGCATTGATGTCCGCTTCGAAGGTCGTGCCGTCGTCGTCGGTGAAGAAGTCTGCGGTGGGCGTCGAAAGGCCGAGGGCCCTGGTGAGAAAAGCGGCCATCTGACCGCGAGTGACCGAGGTCGACGGGCAATAGTTGTCGTTGACGGGTGGGTTGCAGCCCCGGGTGATGCCTTCAGCGGCGATTGCCTCGATGTTGCCTTCATGGACGTTGCCGTTGTCGTCGGTAAAGGTCCCTCCCGGTGGAAGCGCAGCCAGGGCTACCCCCATGACTAGAGACATGGCCAGGCCGACGGTCAATGTACGAAGGATCTTGGAACGCATGCGGACTCCTCGATGGCGATCAGATCCTAAATCGACAGTTGAGCGCGATAGGTTTAGCGGGGAATATCCGCGCGCTAGCCGGTGAAGCCGTACGGTCACTCCGCCAGTTCTCGAGCCTCCTCCAGGTTCTCTCGAGCTTCGTTGAGCGCAGCAACGGCAACAAGCAGTGCTGCCACTGGATCGGCCCACCACCATCCGAACAACACATTCGCACCCAGGCCAATCAACACACCCAGCGCAAGGGCAGCATCGAGGACCGACATGCGCGCCTCTGCAGTGAGAGGCTCACTGTCGAGTTTCTTGCCGGTCGCCCTCTTGGCCAGGCCAAGGGAGAGCATCACCGCCACCGTGACGGCCAGATATGCGATGCCCCAGGGGGACTCGTCCGGGGCGGAGCTGGTGGCAAGAGCCCAGATGGCTCCGGTGCCGACAACCACGGCAAGCACCGCAAATGCCACCGCAACCAGTCGCAGAGCCCTGGCCGTTACGTGGTCGCTGTCACGACCCGGGTGGCGCAGATGCCAAACGACGACTCCCGAAGCGAACAACTCGATCATGGTATCGAGGCCAAAAGCCACCAATGCCAGCGATCGAGCGGCAATACCAAGGCCGATCGAGATGATCATCTCGACGGCGTTCCACGCAATCGTTGTGTACTCGAGCCGCATGGCCCGTGCCTCTAAGCGCTGCTTCTGATCTGACATGGAGCGTCAGTGTTGCAGATCACACGTTGGGGCCAGTCGACGCGGACACTGGAGACAAGAGCGACTCAGTTGAGGACAACAACCGCGACGGCGGCGATTCCTTCGTCGTTCCCGATGTAACCCATCCCGTCGGTGCTCGTGGCTTTGACCGATACCCGGTCGACCAGCACGTCGAGCAGTTCAGCAAGCCGGGTCCGGATGGACTCCCGGTGCGGCCCGATGCGTACTTTCTCCGCGATGACAGTCGCATCGACGCTGTCAACGAGAAGACCCGATCCGCGGGCCAACTCGACGACGTGCGCCAGCAATTCGCCCGAGTCCGCGTTCGCCCACTTCTCGTCGCTCGATGGGAAGTGGGTGCCGAGATCACCCAGAGCGGCAGCCCCCAGAATGGCGTCGGCAACTGCGTGGAGTAGCACGTCGGCGTCTGAAGTGCCCACAAGGCCGCGGTCTTCGGCCACAACTACGCCGCCGATCATCATCGGGCCGTCCGGCCCTATGCGGTGGGCGTCAAAACCCCAGCCGATCCTCACTGGGCGGCCTCGGCCGCCACCAGCGCCCGGACTACGGCGAGGTCTTCGGGGAACGTCACTTTCAGGTTGCGGGGATCGCCGGGGATTACCACTACCCGACCACCGTTGTCCTCGATCATGCCCGCATCGTCGGTATAGCTGCCTTCCATGGCGGCGTGCGCTGCCCGAAGTGCCTTCGTGGCGAACCCCTGGGGTGTCTGTACCGCAACGCAATGATCTCGAGGCAGCGTTTGGGAAACCACGTCCTTGTCGTCAACTTCTTTGAGTGTGTCCCGCACCGGAACTGCGGGGACCACGCCGTCGACGTCCCGCGTGAGAAGCGTTTCGATGAGGGCGGCGACCATCTCTTTCTTGGCAAGGGGTCGGGCCGCATCATGGACGACGACATAGTCGACCTCTTCCGGAACTTCGGAGAGTCCTGCCAGAACCGAGTCGCGTCGCCGGTTCCCGCCGGGGACACCACCGGGCACCGGTCCCACGACAACGACATGGCTGACGCCCGCATCGACGAGCATGTCACGTCCCCATGCCCAGAGCGGCCGTCCACCGAGTTCCATCGAGTGTTTGGGTCTACCGAACCGACGGCCGGTGCCGCCGGCTACAACGATTCCCCATACCGCGGCATCTGGGGGAACGCTCACACTTCCTCCGGCATTTCGACTTTGGGAAGAGCCCTATCGAGTCTCTTCACCGCTTCCTCTTCGTCCAGGTTAAGCGCGAAACGGAGTTCTGAGATGATGATTAGCCGAGCCTTGGCCAACATCCTCTTCAGCGCCGGTGAGATCCCCTTCACCTGCTGCGCATAGGTGAGGTCGCGAACCACTTCGGCTACCTGGAAGATGTCGCCACTGTTGATCTTCTCGGTGAGGAGCTTGTACCAGCGGCTCCAGTTCTTGCCGGCTTCCTGAGGCTCTTCTTTGAACGTTCGGAACACCTGCCGGGCCTTGTTTTGCGAAATCACCGGACGTACGCCGAGATCAACGGCCTTGCCGACCGGGACCCGCACAGTGAGCTGATCGGTGGCAATCTCGAGTACGAAATACTCTTGCCGCTCGCCGTCGAAGTCGATCCGCTCGCGCTTGATAATTGTTGCGGCTCCGTGATGCGGATAGACGACGTAGTCGCCAACCGAAAACGGGCTCTGCACCTTTTTGGCTCGGCGGGGTGCAGCCTTGGCTGCCGGAGCCTTCTTCGCCGCCGCAGTCTTTTTGGCCGGAGCCTTCTTGGCCGGAGCCTTCTTCGCCGCCGCAGTCTTTTTGGCCGCAGCCTTCTTGGCCGGAGCCTTTTTGGCCGCAGCCTTCTTGGCCGGTGCCTTTTTGGCCGGTGCCTTCTTCGTGGCGGTCTTCGCTGTGGTCTTCTTGTTCGTCACACTCAGTCCGGGTTGCTTGGAGCGCGCATTGTAACTGTCCGGGGATCTGTATTGGGTAGGCGGGGCGCGAATACCCGACTAGCCGTCCTGTTAGCCGTCGCCCATTTCGATGGTTCGATCGAAGAAGCGGCGCAATTGATGAGCCCGAGCACGTCCGACGCCTTCGACCTTCTCCAGATCGGCGACGCTCGCATGGAGTAGACGTTGGAAACCGCGGAAGTGGTTGACCAGGCTGCGGCGCACAGAGTCCGGCAGCCTGGGCACACGAGCCAACAGCCGGATGCCACGGGGCTCCATTCCTTCATCGTCCGGGAACCCCAGGATCTGGGCCAGCTCCGAAAGATCGTGCAGTTCTTCTGTGGGTACAGCGCTGAGCCGATCGAACACGGACTTCTTACCTCTGCGCTTGCGATAGTCGGCGAACACATTCTCCGCCAGATCATCAACACCCTCGATGAGGTCGGTTGCCTGGATGGTGATCAAATTGGCTTCGCCGCCGAGCGCCACGAGGGTCCGCTCGATCTCGGCAAACATGCGTGTGACGAGAGTGGCGCGTGCCAATACGAGCAGGACCTCACGACTTGAAACCACATCGTCGACCTCAGCCCTGGTGAGACGATCTTCGGCACTCTGCAAGCGGCGACGGAGACGCTCGAGTGAGTTGAGGGAGTTGTTGGCGCTCGCCAACAGGTCACTCGGTCGAGCCAACTCATAACGTTGGCCGTTGCGGTACACCACAGCGGTCCGCCAGCTCTCTTCGCTGACAGCCAGGACATCATTACCCGTCTGAAGAGCCATTCTCTCCGCGGTGCGAAATCGGGTTCCGGTCTCGTTGGTCTCGATCGTTGGATCGGGGATGAAGTGGACATTGGCCCGTGTGATCAACGCACGCTCGTCGTCAACCACAATGCCGCCATCCATCTTCGACAACTCGGCAAGGCGTTGTGCAGTGAAGGTGGTCTCGTGAAGGGAGAACCCGCCGCTGCACAGCGCATCGAGCATTGAACCAGACCCGATCACGATCAACGCACCCGTGCCCTGCCCGTGAATCAGCTCGACGGCGATGCGCAGGGGTGTTCCCGGCGCAAACCGCCTGAGTACGTCATAGGAGTCGAGAGGTCGAGAAACCATCAAAGCGAGGCTAGCCGATCCCTTCCTCTGTGCGGTGTCACTTGACTCCTCGGCGGAATCTCACTGCCGGCTGGGCCTCGACGCGGGCATACCGGCCGCACCTAGAGCCTCAACGAGAGTGCCGACCCCGCCCGTCCCCGGCCGTATCAGCAACTCCGGGTCGAATCGATCGGCCTCCGCCCGGCGACGCTTCCCATGGGGGGCCCTCCGAATCTCCCCGGTCAATCCGACTTCTCCCCAAGCCACTGTGAGCGGCAGCGGCTGGTCCGCGACGGACGAGACTATGGCGAGAGCAACCGGTAGATCGACGGCCGGATCACGCAATCGGATGCCTCCGACGACGTTCACGTGGACATCCATCTTGCCCAGCGCCACACCGGCGTGGCGTTCCAGGACCGCCAGCAGCTGGTGGAGGCGAGCCGCATCAAACCCCTTGACGCTCCGGCGCGGCTGCGGCAGTGAGGAAGGAACGACGAGTGCCTGCACTTCGCACAGCATGGGTCTCCTTCCCTCCACCACAGGGAACAGGACCGTGCCCGATGCACCCGGCCGGTGCGACGACACCAGAATCCCCGACGGGTCGGGTACCTCGTCGAGTCCCTTCTCGCCCATCGTGAAGACGCCGACCTGGTTGATCGACCCGTATCGGTTCTTCAGGGAGCGCAGCACCCGCAGCCCGCCGTCGGCCTCACCTTCGAGATAGAGGACGACATCCACCATGTGCTCGAGAATCTTCGGACCGGCGATGGAGCCGTCCTTGGTGACATGGCCCACGAGGATTACTGCGGTCCCGGTTCGTTTGGCGTACTCGATGAACCTGGCTGCCGACTCGCGCACCTGCGCCAACCCGCCGGCGTTTCCGTCGGTGTCTTCGGTCGTCACCGTCTGTATGGAATCAACCACCAGCAGCGCCGGGTTGAGTTGGTCCGCGTGACTGAGCAGGCTTTCGACGCTGCCCTCTGAGAGGATGTGCACTCCCTCGGAAGAAAGTCCAAGCCTCTCCGATCGCAGGGCAACCTGGACCGCAGATTCTTCCGCCGATGCCAGCAACACAGATTCTCTGGCGGCGAGACCGTCTGCCAGTTGCAGCAGCAGGGTTGACTTCCCTACACCCGGCTCACCTCCGACCAGGACGACCGAGCCACCGACGAGACCGCCACCTACCACTCGATCAAACTCGGCAACGTCGGTCGGTCGTCGCGCTTGATCCGAAAGGGACACCTCGCTGAGCAATCGGGAGACATTCCCGTTGGGCCCGGGTCCTGACCGAGAGGCATCGAGCGACTCCACCGATCTGCATTGGGGGCAGAAACCCATCCACCGGCCGCTCGTGAATCCGCAGGTCGAGCAAATGAAGGAAGCCGTCGCTGCGTTGCGTCGGCGTTGGAAAGATGTGCTTGTCATGCCGGCAGCCTATGGCCCGGGTACGACAGATTCTGAAGGGCTCAGGGGTCCCGGAGGAAGCGACGCACTCGCACCACGATGAACCCTATGAGGAGCGCAAGCAGCAGCAATCCGAGCACCACACTTGCCGCCGACCAGGCTTCAGTCTCACGTAACGCGCTAATCACAACCATCCGTGGCACAATAGCCCTTGGGCGGACTGAACGACGGAGACCTGACGTGGCGAAAGACAAGGACCCATTTGACGATCTGTTCGAGCCGTTCGAACTCGAGGACGGACCGCCGCCACCGGGAACCGAGCCGCCCCCACCCGCCCCCGAGGCGGAAGCGGAGGAACCTCCAGCAGCTCCTGTCGAACAGGTTCCCTGTCCCTCGTGCGGTGCGTACAACCCCTCCTACAACCGGCATTGCGAACAGTGCGGGGCCCGCCTCACGAAGGAACCGCTGCCCGTAGCACCGGCGCCAATGGTGCGTTCAACGCCGGGAGGAAGGGCTCTGAGCGTCCTCGCCGCGGCCGTGCTCATCGTGGCTCTCGTCGCCCTTCTCGTGAACGTCTTCCGTGGCGGCGACGAAGCCGCAGAGACCACAACGACCGTCGAAACAACCACGACAACGATCGCCGACACCACCCAGATCACCCCGACCCAGGTCAGCGGGCCACAACTGTCGGACGGTTTTGGTACAGCCAACCTCATCGACGATGACCTCGACTCCGAGTGGCAGGTGAACCAGGCGACGTCGCCACTTGTGCTGGAATTCCGTTTCGCCCAACCGGTGAGCATCCGCTACATCGAGGTCTACAACATCGCCGAGCAAGATCGCTTCCTGCGGAACTATCGGATTCAGGGCTACAAGATCACCGTCGACGATCTGCCCGGTGTGGAGAATCGCAACACGTTGAAGGATCTCGCCGGAGGTCCGCAGCGGATTGACATCGCCAGCATCGACACAACGACGCTCACCATCGAGGTGCTGAGCAACTTCCCGTCATCGGCGATCGGTGATCAACCGGCGTTCGAAGAGTTGGCGCTAGCTGAGATCAAGTTCTGGGGCACGCCCAACGGCTAACCGGCGGCCGACGAAGCGGCAGCTACTCGACCTCGTCCGCCATCTCGAGAGGCGGCTGATCGGGCGTCTCCACCGATGTGAACGAAAGCCTTTCCGGGTCTTCGCCGTCTACGTCGACCAACACGGTGGCACCCGCCGGGAACTCCTTGTACAGGACCTTCTCCGACAACGGATCCTCGAGCATGCGCTGGATGGCGCGCCGCAGAGGACGGGCACCGAGCTGCGGGTCGTAACCCTGCTTTGCCAGCATCTCCTTGGCATCCTCGGTGAGCGCCAGGTCGAGCGCTTGGGATTCCAGCTGGTCGCGAACCCGACGTAGGAACAGATCGACGATCTGCTTGACCTCGTCCATGTTCAACTCGTGGAAGACGATGACATCGTCGATGCGGTTGAGGAACTCGGGGCGGAAGTGGACCTTCAACGCCTCGGTCACCTTCTCCTTCATCTGCTCGTAGTTGAGCTGCTCGCCACCCGGGCTGAAGCCGATGGACTGCTTGCGCAAGTCACCGGTTCCCAGGTTCGAAGTCATGATGATGACGGTGTTCTTGAAGTCTACGGAGCGCCCTTGCGAGTCCGTCAGCCTGCCGTCTTCGAGAATCTGCAGGAGGATGTTGAAGACATCGGGATGGGCCTTCTCGATCTCATCGAACAGGACCACCGAGAACGGCTTGCGCCGCACGGCCTCGGTCAGCTGACCGCCCTCGTCGTATCCGACGTACCCGGGCGGCGAACCGACAAGCCTGCTCACCGCATGCTTTTCCATGTACTCGGACATGTCGATCTGGATGAGCGAGTCCTCGTCACCGAATAGGAACTCGGCCAGGGCCTTGGCGGACTCCGTCTTTCCGACACCCGAGGGGCCGAGGAAGATGAACGAGCCGGCGGGACGCTTCGGGTCCTTGAGACCGGCCCTGGTTCGGCGGATGGCCTTCGAGACGGCGTCGATGGCGCCCGCCTGCCCGATGATGCGCTTGTGCAGCTCATCCTCCATGTTGAGCAGACGTGAGGTCTCCTCCTCGGTGAGACGGTGTACCGGGATCCCGGTCCACTGCGCCAGCACCTCGGCGATCTCTTCGTCATCGATAACGGACTTGTAGTCCTCACCGGCGGCGATGGCTTCCTGTTCCTTGGTGGTGCGATCTGTGATGATCCCGCGCTCCTGGTCACGCAGCTGGGCAGCCCGCTCGAACTGCTGCGCTCTGACGGCGTCGCGCTTGTCGGAGCGAACCTTGGTCAGCTCGTCGTCAAGCTGCTGTACGTCCTGGGGCAGATGACCACGGCGGAGCCGCATCCGGCTGCCTGCCTCATCGATGAGGTCGATAGCTTTGTCCGGGAGGAACCGATCAGCGATGTATCGGTCGGCGAGATTGGCTGCATTGACCAGTGCCTGATCCGTGAAGCGAACCCGATGATGCTCCTCATAGCTGGGACGCAGCCCTTCGAGGATTCGGATTGTGTCGGCAACGGACGGCTCTTCGACCTGTATCGGCTGGAAACGACGCTCGAGCGCCGAGTCCTTCTCCAAATACTTGCGGTACTCCTCGAGCGTGGTCGCGCCGACGGTTTGCAGCTCGCCCCTTGCCAACATTGGCTTGAGGATGCTGGCGGCGTCGATGGCTCCCTCAGCAGCTCCGGCCCCGACAAGAGTGTGGATCTCGTCGATGAACAAGATGATGTCGCCGCGGGTACGAATCTCTTTGAGCACCTTCTTGAGCCGCTCTTCGAAGTCGCCTCGGTAGCGCGACCCGGCGACGAGCGCACCAAGGTCGAGGGTGTAGAGCTGACGATTGGTAAGGGTGTCGGGCACCTCGCCTGCGACGATCCGCTGGGCGAGACCTTCGACAATGGCGGTCTTGCCGACACCGGGCTCGCCGATCAGAACGGGATTGTTCTTGGTACGCCGCGATAGCACCTGCATTACCCGCTGAATCTCATCGCTCCGGCCGATGACCGGGTCGAGCTTGTGGTCTCTGGCCTGCTGCGTGAGGTTGCGACCGAATTGGTCGAGGACGGTCGAACCGCCGGGCGAGCTTTCGCCACCCTTGCTACGGCCCGAGCCTCCCGGATGCGAGCTTTGCGCCGAGGGCTCCTCGCCCTGGACGCCGGAGAGCAACTGGATGACGGTCTGCCGAACCTTGTGTAGCTCGGCTCCGAGTTTCTGCAATACCTGGGCAGCAACACCCTCGCCCTCGCGGATCAAACCCAGAAGAATGTGCTCCGTCCCTATGTAGTTGTGGCCAAGTTGCAGTGCTTCGCGCAACGACAACTCGAGGACCTTCTTTGCCCGGGGTGTAAAGGGGATGTGACCACTAGGAGCCTGCGATCCCTGGCCGATGATCTCGACGACCTGCGAGCGAACCGACTCGAGGCTGATGCCCATGCTTTCCAGCGCCCGTGCGGCGACACCCTCGCCCTCGTGGATGAGTCCGAGCAGGATGTGCTCGGTTCCGATGTAGTTGTGATTTAGGAGCCGGGCTTCTTCTTGTGCGAGTACTACGACTCGTCTGGCCCGGTCGGTGAAGCGTTCAAACACTCTTTACCTCAAAATTCGGCGCTCGTTCTCGGCGCCACGCGGAGTATAGCTCTGGCCGGAATGTAGGTCCCGACCGGTGCCAACTGCCGACTTTTTTTTAATCGGCTGCAGCGCCACTGTCATTAGTGAAACAACTGGAGGCCCGATCGTAATCCCGAGTCCCGACAGAAGTTGCCGGTTTCTCCGACACTCATGACTCGGCGAGATCGCTGTCCGGAAGTCTCATAAGCTCGTTCGATGCCGCCGCACGAGCGGATGACCTGGGCGAGAGTTGCACTCTGGCGCTGGACTACCATCACGATTCGCATGGATAGCCCCATTCTGCAAGACCTAGTTCCCATCAATCGGGTATGGCGTCGTATGACCTCGGTCGAGGAGCGCCTGCGCGAGGCGACGACCTCCGAAGACCCCTTCCTGACCAAGATCGCACAGCACGGACTGGCCGCCGGCGGCAAGCGCTATCGGCCGCTGCTTGCTCAGGTCGCCGCCGAGCTCGGGAATCGGGACAATGGCGAACCCGTGGAAGCTGGAGTTGCCGTCGAACTCGTCCACCTCGGGTCGCTGTATCACGACGACGTGATCGACGAGGCGGACACCCGGCGCGGGGCAGTATCGGTAAATGAGAATTGGACCAACACGATTGCGATCCTGGCCGGCGATTTCCTCCTGGCACGGGCGTCGGAGGTGGCCGCTCCGCTGGGTACCGAGGCTGTTGCACTGATAGCCAGGACCTATGCGACCTTATGTGAAGGCCAAGTGCTCGAACTCCAATTAGCCAACGATCTCGATCACGGGCCGGATGAGTATTACCAGGTCATCGGCGGCAAGACGGCAAGCCTCATCCGGACATCGGCCAGGCTCGGCGCCATCACGGGCGGTGCAGACCGGGATACCGTGGAGGCGATCAGCGACTGGGCATGGGAAATGGGCCTGGTATTCCAGCTTGCCGACGACGTACTCGATTTTGTTGCCAGTGAAGAATGGCTCGGCAAACCGGCCGGCAGCGACATCGGCGAGGGGACCTTCACATTGCCCCTGCTCTATGCCGCCGACGGACCCTCCGGGGGCGAGATCCGCGGCCTCCTCAGCGGCGGTGGCCCTTACTCGCGGGCCGACATCGACAGGGTCATCGGGCTGGTAATCGAGGGCGATCACATCGACCGTGTACTCGACGAGGCCACCGAACGCATGCGGGCGTCGGAGAAGGCTGCAGCACGAATCCCCGAGAACGATCTCACACCCATCATCCGCAACCTCGACCGCTACCTGCTGGACAGGGTCGAAGTCGCCCGCGGCCAGGCCTAGCCGCCAACCTCCACCCCGATCACGCGAGGGGTAGTTTTGGTCCTAGCGACCGAAGGGACAGCGCATGGCAGACTCAGCGACCTTGACGGAACGTTCGTTCTCCGCAATCGCAAACAAGGACCCCGAAGCACTCGCCGCCACCCACCACGAGGACGTCGTCGAAGATTTCATCGTTCTCGGACCTATCCAGGGCAAGATGGCCGTCAAGGAGTTCTTCAGCGAGATGTTTGTCGCGTTTCCCGACCTGAGCTTCATCATCGAGCGAATCATGCCCGTCGACGACCGCACTGCCGTCGGACAATGGCTGATTGAGGGCACTTTCACGGGCGGCACGTTTGCCGGGATGGCACCGACGGGACGGCGGGTGTCTATTCGGGGAATCGACGTGATGGAGTTCGAGGCTGATCTTCTCGTCCACAACACGATCTACTACGACGGATTGGAGTTTGCCCGACAGATCGGCTTGCTCCCGCCCGAAGGATCCAGACGTGATAGAGCTATCACCAACGCGTTCAACACCTTCACCAGGACCAAGGCCAAACTGAGGCGCAGCCAGGCCTGATAGAAGCGGCGGGGCGGGCTACTCCGCCTGAATGATCGGGACTTGCGGGAAGTCGTCGGGGGTGAGACCGTCGAGCGAATCCGCCGACTCATACCCGCCGAGCAGCTCCTCCTGGACTCCCGATTCGGGGTGGAGAAGGTCGTAAATGCGGGTGTGGTTGGCGTCGTCCGGCGCGCCGCCGCCGCGCCACTGCTCGGCCTCGGGGAGGATGTCGCGGACCCGGCGAACTCCAGACGACGGGAAGCCCTCCTGCGACATCAGGACGACCGCATAACCCCAGGTCGCCGGGTCACTCCCACCAAACAACTCGATTGGCAGACGAGCGGTGACGGAACCTTCCGGATCCGTGATCATCTTGAAAGTCGGCTTGGTCTCTTCGGTGTTCCCGGCGGCATCCGCAAGGTACAAAGCCGGATCCCAGCCTTCGAGCGTCAACGCATACTCCCAGCCGTTACCCGACTCGAGCGCGGCGTTGCGCCCCGGAAGAAGCAAGCGCGCCCCGGTACCGGCACCCGGATCTGTGTCGATGTACATGTCGAACGTCTGAATCGAGTACCCGGCAGGACTCCCCCACGGGTTGGCGATCGGCGCATCCACATCGAAGGTGAAGACGACCGTGTCCTCTCCCGAGAGGCCGACGGAGAACTCTGAGAGGTCGTAGGAACCTTCAACGAAGAGGACGTCCTGTGGATAGACGTACCCGCCGGGTCCGTAGTCGTCACCTGCGGGGTCGACTAGCTCGAACAGGGGCTCCAGATCTGAGATGTCGGGCACCTGCAGGTAGCCGGGACCGACCATCGGAAGCAGCTGACTTTCGGGCCCACCACTGGTTTCGACAACACGGAAGCCGACGCGGTCCCCGGCTTCAATCGCCGGGAGGCCTTCGATGGACAAGGCGAGTTCGATGCTCTCGCCGTCGAAGCCCGCTTCGGTCGTTATGTCCTCTTCGGAACCTCGCGCGGTGTGCACCAGCGGGCCCGCCAGCGTGACCGGATCGCGCCCGCTCCACTTGAGCAGATGGGTCGCCTCGAAGCCCAACACCGAACCGGCGCTGGTCAGACCGTAGCTATCAACCGCCTCCGGGAAACCCAGGTACAGCTCGAACGACAGATTGTCCCGCCCGAGCACTTCCTCCACGAAATCAATACGAAGGAAAAGGTTCTTCTTGTCGAAGGCGTAGTCGATCGAACCAACCAACTCGCCCCCGGCAAGCTCGTAGCGGCCTCCCGTCTCCCAGTCGGGGGTAGCCACATCGTTGTCGATCTCGATGGTGGTCAGTTCCGTAAGAGCCCGGTCCGGTTCGACGAAGGGCTGGGGAATAATCGGTATCCGGGTGAAATCGGGCCGGTCCTCGCCGATGGCGTCGTACACCCGGCCGAGAAGCTCCCTGAAGGCGCTATCGAAGTAGCCATCGTCGCCGGATTCCTCGTCAGCTCCATACCACCAGAACCAATCGGATCCCTCGGCGAATAGCATCGCCTCGTAGGCCTCCGCCAACGCTTCGGCGTCGACCTGGCCGCTGCGCTCCGCCCTTCCGAAATCGGCTCGAGTCCGATACAGGTAGTCCCAGGCTCGGGCCTCCTGCACTTCGCCGATCCAATTGGCGAAGTTGGGCTCAAACCATGACGCCGGGAACACCTGCGGAAGCGGCTCGGGGGCGTCGGGGAAGATGGCCAGCAGCTCACTTGGCGTCACCGTGGTGACAACATCCGAATCGGACAGACGGGAGTACAGAGCGTTGAGGAAGTCGATCCCGTCGTTCTCGTAGTGCTCCCATGCGTTCTCGCCGTCGAGAACCACCGACACCACCTTTGGCCCGGGAACATCGGCTGCGTCGAGAGCAGCGTCGATAGCGTCAAGCCGATCCATGAAGTCGTCCGCCGCGGCTGCGGCCGGGGTGCCCGAATACTCAAAAGCGATGCGGTCCGAGAGCACGACGTCGCGGAAGAACATCGGGACATCGCTCTGTCGGCTCAGATCGGCGGCGTGGATTTTGTACAGCGACGCTGCCTCCACGACCAGATCGTCGGCATCCCTGCTGAAACTGCCGATGTCGAGGGTCTTCGCAAGAACATCCTCGCCGGTTGCAACCCACTCCACACCGTTCGAACTGAACATGCCCATGACTTCCTGTGCGACCGCGCCCTCACCCGGCCACATCCCCACAGGGCGGCGTCCCAACAGTCGCTCCGCTTCGCCGAGCCCGAAGGCAACCTGATTGACGGCATCGAGCGGCTGTCGGAACCGATTTTCCGGCTGAACGCCGGTGGGATCACCAACGAGGGCGAGTTGGGTGTCCGCAACGAGCGGCAGGATGGGGTGAGCGAGCGGCGTGGTGGCGACCTCGATCTGACCGCTGTCCCACAACTCTGCGTGAATCGGGATGACCCCGGCAATGATGCGCTCATGCTCCGCGAGAACCAACGCCTTGTCCTCTTCGGTGTAATCCCGCTCCTTGGCGACGAGACCCGCCAGCGGCTCGGAAACGAGGAACGAGGGGTCGGTCCAGGCAAGGTTGAACAGAAGCTGCAGATCGCGCACATCGGCGGTGGTGAAACTCTCCGGCCGGTCGCGCCGTTCAATCAACTCCTGATAGCGGGGGAAGCGAGCGACGATTCGTGCGTTGGTGTCGAAGAAGCGGTCGATGATGAAGGTCCGCTGCTCCTCGGTGAGTTCATCGGCCGGGATCTCGGTCATAGCCCAATAGACGTCCTTCGTGCCGTTGGCCAGCGCTTCGAGTTGCCCGAGCAACACCGGGGTGAGGTTGAACGTGACGTGAACGTCGGGGTACTCGGCGACCGTGGCCGCCATGTCGTAGTAGTCCTTTGTGGCGTGCACCCGGGTCCATGGCCGGGTCACATAGCCCTCCTCGTTTTCCGGATACAACGGCTGATGCTGATGCCACATCAGCATCAGATACAGCCCTTCGCTCGGGTCCGGCGGAGGCTTGGTTGTCGTAGTTGACGGCGCTGCCGTCGTCGTCGCCGGTTCAGCCGATGTCGAGGTTGTGGTCTCGTCGCCGGTACCAGATGTGCAGGCCGCCGTCAGAAGGACCACCGCGAGCGCAACGATGGCAAAGCGTGTTGGGATCGTGGATATCACGGCTCATCAAGGTACCAGGAACGGTGCATTGTGGGCTCCAACGGACGGCCGGGGACCGTCTTCAGAGGGCGTCGGCGTGTGTGATCTCCACCGGATCTAGATCGTCGGCGGGATCGAATCCGAACACACTGGAGTAGAAGAAGAACTCTGCTTCCCGGGCTCGTTCGATGTTCTCCGCCTTGCGGAACCCGTGACCCTCACCTTCAAAGGCAACGTATGCATGCGGGATCCCCATGGCATCGAGCGCAGCAACGATTTCCTCCGCCTGTGGCGGCGGAACCACCCGGTCGTCCAGGCCCTGCAGCAGTATGACCGGGCAAGAGAAGCCGTCAACATTGTGCAGCGGCGAGCGCTCCTCATACACATCGGCAGCCTCGGGATAGGGACCGATCATGCTGTCGAGATACCGCGACTCGAACTTATGTGTGTCGGTCGCAAGTGCGGCCAGGTCACCCACACCGAAGTAGGACGCACCCGCGGCGAACACATCGGTGAACGCAAGGGCGCACAAGGTCGTGTAGCCGCCGGCGCTGCCACCACGAATGGCCATCCGCTCCGGATCGACGTGACCGTCGTCGGCGAGGTGCAGAGCGGCACTCACACAGTCGTCGAGATCGGCGATTCCCCACTCACCGCGCAAGGCATTGCGGTATTCCCGCCCGTACCCTGTTGAGCCCCGGTAGTTGACATCCACCAGGGCAAACCCCCGTGACGTCCAGAATTGATAGTTGAGGTCCAGCTCGGGTGACGTTGCGGCGGTCGGCCCGCCGTGACTGAAAACGATCAGCGGTGGCTTCTCGCCGTCAGGTGCGATGAAGTCGGGATTGCGAGGCGGGTAGTAGAAGGCGTGGGCAACGGCGCCGTCTGTGGTTTCGAACTCGACAGCCTCCGGGAGACTGATCAGCGCCGGATCGAGCTCGATCTGCAAGCTCTCTTTGACCACCTTGACAGCCTCGGTATCCACATCGATACGCACCACTGCCATCGGCTTCGAACCACCGCCGGCGGTCGTGAACACCTGGTCGCCGCAGGTGCCCAGGGAATGCCCGAAGTGTTCGAAAGGCACGTGCAGCTGACGCAGACTGGCATCCTCGAGCACGGCGACACGGCTGAAGCCATCTTCGTAGTACATCGTGAAGATGCGGTCCTCGAGCAGGAATCCATAGCGGCGCAAGCCAAAGACCCATGCCGGTTCGCCCATTTCGGCGTCCAAGAGGTGCAGTGCTTCCGTGTGCCCGTCGACAAGCCGGAACAGATTCCACCAGCCGGTCTTGTCCGACACGAAGTGGAGGACCCCGCCCGGTGACCATTCAGGCTGGAAGATCGATTCTTCGACTCCGCCGGCAATCAGTTCCGGTTCCGAGACGGTGCCGTCCTCAGCCAGAGCCGCACACCACAGCTCGGTGCCGTCCCAGGGCATGTTGGGGTGATCCCACGACAGCCAGGCTATCCGGGACCCGTCGGGGCTGACCCGCGGTGACGAGTAGAAGTCGTGGCCTTTTGTGATGGTGCGCGGCTTGTCGGAACCGTCGAGAGGAAATGCAACCAGGGTGTTGACCGGTTCTCCGTCCTTCTTGTGGCGCTCCCGTACGCATATGACGAGATCCCCGTGGAAGACGAAGTCGGCGTAACGGTCGCCGGCCGGGATCTTTGGCTCCGGGGTGATAGCCATCGGTTCGCCGTCTGCGATTCGATACACCCGCTGATCTTCGAAGCTGCAGGAGATCAGGACGCCATCTTGGACCGCATAGGAACCGCCACCGTACTCGTGCACCCGGGAGCGAGAATTGAAGCCCTCCGGAGTCACATCGGCAACGGTACCGTGGGCGTCACGGCGCACGATCGCCTGCCGCCCACCCTCGAGCGCCCGGCCTTCCAGCCAGTAGAGATCGCCGCCGTCGGTTGTTACCCCGCCCAGACCGACACCGGCCTCTGTGAGCATCGAGATCGTTATCGGCGATTCCCACGATCCGTATGGGGCAGTGACCGTCATGGCAGCCTTTCGTGCGCTGCCATCAGGGTACCGTTTCGGCTCCTTGCCTTGGCGTGCTCCCTGGCCCTCGCACCGGACCTTCTTGCTTTTGGCGTCCCTCACCGGAATATGTTCCGTTTTGCGACGCAAGAACCGCTAGGCCTCCGGCCGCAGGGTTGGAAAGAGGATCACTTCGCGGATGTGGTGCTGGTCGGTGAGCAGCATGACTAGACGATCAACACCAATACCAAGCCCGCCGGTGGGCGGCAGCCCGTACTCGAGAGCAAGGATGTAGTCCTCGTCGATGGGGTGTGCCTCATCATCACCCTCGGCCCTTGCGGCCGCTTGTTGCTCGAAGCGGAGCCGCTGGTCGAGCGGGTCGTTCAACTCGGAGAAAGCGTTCGCGTACTCGGAGCCGGCGATGAAGAGCTCGTAGCGCTCAGTGAGATTTGGATCGTCACGATGCTCCCGGGCCAGCGGCGAAATCTCCTTGGGATGGTCGAGCACGTACGTGGGCTCCCAGATCTCGTCTGCGACGAGTTCCTCGAACAGCTGGTCGATGATCTTGCCATGGCCCCAGGTGCCATCGACGTCGATGCCATGCTTTTCGGCCAGGGCTCGCATTTCGTCGAGGGGCCGGTCAAAGTCCATCTCCTCGCCGGTTGCCTGGGCAACGAGGTCAACCATCCGCACCCGGCGGAAGGGTTTGCCCAGATCCAGCGTGCGGTCTTGATAGGTGATCTCAGTTGAGCCGGTCGCCACGATTGCGCAGGCCCGGATCATCTCCTCGACCATGTCCATGATGTCGTTGTAGTCGGCGAACGCCTCATACGATTCGAGCATCGTGAACTCGGGATTGTGCGTGGAGTCGACTCCCTCGTTTCTGAAGATGCGCCCGATCTCGAACACTCGCTCCAGCCCGCCGACCACCAGCCGCTTCAGATACAGCTCGGTGGCGATACGCAGATACATGTCCTGTTCGAGTGCGTTGTGGTGAGTCTGGAACGGCTTGGCCAGGGCTCCGGTGGCCTGGTTGAGCAGCACCGGAGTTTCCACCTCGATGTAGCCACGTGCCTCGAACTGACGGCGTAGCTCGCTGACGATCCTGGCTCGCATCATCGCGGTCCTGCGGGCATCGTCGTTGACCATCAGGTCGACGTAGCGCCGCCGGCTCCGCATCTCGGTGTCCTGGAGCCCATGCCACTTGTCCGGCAGCGGACGCAGTGCCCGGGAAAGCAACTCGAAGTCATTGATGCGAACGCTGACCTCACCCTTCTTGGTGGTGATGACAACACCCGAGGCACCAACCCAGTCACCGATGCCCAAGTCATCGAACGCAGCAAATGCATCGTCACCAAGTGTGCGCTTATCGACGAACAGCTGGATCCGGCCGGTGGTGTCCTGGAGCACGGCAAAGATCAGCTTGCCCATGCGGCGCATCGCCATGAGCCGCCCGGCGACAGCGGCCCGGTCCTCAGTTTCCGTACCCGGCTCGAGCGACCCGTACGCCTCATGCAAATCCCCGGCGTACTTGGTGCGATCGAAGCGGTACGGATACCCCTCGCCGGCCAGCGTCGTCTCGTGCTTGGCGAGCCGCTGTGCCGTGAGAGGGTGATCGGCCAGCCCGCCGTCGGGACTCGGCTCTTGGATCTCTGGTTCGTCGCTCATGTGGTGTTCAACTCGTAGATGGTGCGGAGACCCTCGAGGGTCAGGAATTCGTCGATCTTCGAGACGCTCGAACAATGAGGAACGATGGTAGGCGCCAGGCCCCCGGTGGCGATCCTGGTCACGTCCCCGTCGAACTCTCCCGCGATCCGTTCCATGATCCCATCGACAAGGCCGGCGTGACCGTAGAGGGCTCCACTCTGAATAGCCTCGACTGTGCCTTTCCCGATCGGAGACCGTGGTGGCACATACTCGACCCTGCGCAATGCAGCGGTACCGGAAATGAGAGCGTTGGTTGCGATGTGCAGACCCGGTGCGATCACTCCGCCGAGGTACTCGCCGCCGCCACTAACGACATCGAAGTTTGTTGATGTGCCGAAGTCGACCACCACAACCGGCGAGCCGTGACGAGCCTTGGCGGCTACAGCATTGGCGATCCTGTCGGCCCCGACTTCCCGTGGGTTGTCGATGAGGATCGGCATTCCGGTCTTCACCCCGGGCCCGACAATCACGATCTGCCCATCAGTGATGAACCTCGCGACGTGTCGGAACGCCGCGGTCAAGGCCGGGACCACGCTGGAGAGCGCAACACCGGAGATGTCGCCGAGTTCGTAACCTTCCAGGTCCAGAAGACCCGTCAGATAAACCCGCAACTCATCCTCGGTGCGGTCGGCCACGGTGGTGAGACGCCAATGAGCCAGCACGTCGGACCCGTCCAGGAGACCAACCGCCGTCTGCGTGTTGCCGATGTCGATTGCCAGCAGCATCAACCTTCTCCTCCGTACAGAATGCTCTTCGTTTTGAGCCTCGATCCGCGGTCCGCCACGAACCCAGCCTCGTCCCCATCAAAGTGGACGTTGTCGATCAACCGCGTCCCCCCGGACCATGCCGCCACTGCGAGGAAAGCAGGACGATCGAGTTCGTCGAGCGGTTGCACCAATTCTTGGCTCGCTAGGGTCACGTATTCAAGCGAGATATCCGGCGCCGTTCCGATCTCTACGAGCACCGCGGCAATGAGCCGGCCGGCGTCACGCTCTCCGGCTTCCGCCAGGTCTCCGGCAGCAAGGAGCCCTCTGCTGAGGGTGAGGGCGGCTGCTCTCTCCTCGACCGACAGAAAGATGTTGCGGCTCGACAACGCCAGCCCTTCTGCCTCCCGAACGATGGGTACACCTAGAACTTCACCGGGAAATGACAGATCGGACACCATCCGTCGCACTATTGCCAGCTGTTGTGCGTCCTTGCGACCGAAGTAGGAGCGATCGGGCTGGATCCCGGCCAACAATTTGGCGACAACGGTGGCGACTCCCTCGAAGTGGCCGGGCCGGTTGGGTCCTTCCATCTCGTCGCTGAGCCTGTTCACGTTCACCCTGGTGAGCTGCTCACCGGGATACATCTCGTCTGCCTCGGGGGCAAAGACGATGTCAGCACCGGCCGCTGCCGCAAGATCGACATCCCTCTCGAGATCTTTCGGGTATTTGGCGAGATCGGAGTCGCGGTCGAACTGGAGCGGATTGACGAAAAGGGACATCACGACCGTGTCGCTTCCGTCGCGGGCAGCCTCGATGAGCGATAGATGACCCTCGTGGAGGAAGCCCATGGTGGGAACCAGACCCACCCGGCCTGCTGTGGCCGTCCTGGTCTCGGCGAATGTCTTCGTGATCCTCATCAGCGATCGTCCTCGGCATTGAGTACAGATTCGAACTCCTCGGATCGGCCGGTCAGGGCGGCGAGAACTTCGACAAATCGGGCAAAACCCACCCGCCATGCCGGGTACTCGACCTCGACGGCGCGGAGTTGCGCCGCCACCGTAGCTGTGTCTCCCCGGGCCACCGGTCCGGTGAGGGCGGCACGGGGACCGAGGTCGAACGCGTTCGCTACCACGGCCTCGACGAGCGGACGGGCCGCCTCCCAGGGAACGCCCGCTTCCGCAAACAGATCCTCGGCCATCGACAAGGCGGCGAGCGGGAAGTTTGCGGCAGCAGCTGCTGCAGCGTGATAGAGGGGTTTTGCGTCGTCGTCTAGAGGAAACGGCGTCGCCCCGATGTCCTCGGCGAGCTGCTGGAGAACGTGCAGCAGGGGGGGCTCCGCGGTGACGGCGACATAGGCGCCGCGCAGCCGGGCCGCTCCCGCCTCGGGGGTAGGCAACGTCTGCAGCGGATGGAACGACCCGACTGCGATGTCGATGGACCGCAGCGGCTCGAGGACGTCGAGCGGGGTCAAGCCGGATACGTGCACTGCGGCGCCGGCGACAGGCTCCTTGTCGGCAAGGGTCGTAGCAATCGAACCGATCTGGCTGTCACGAGTAGCAATGACGAGCAGATCGGAAGCGGGCAGTCGGTCATCGAGAGTGAATGCGGAGGTCCCCACCAGTGCCGCACCGTGCTGGGCCGACTCCGTGGTTCGCCCCACAACACCGACGACTTTGTGACCGGCCGTGACAAGTGCCATTCCCAATGACATACCGGCTCGCCCCGGCCCCACGATCAAGATCCTCATGCGGCGAGTTTACGTACCAAAGCCGCTCCCCCACGCTTCTTGCGTAGACCCTGCCGGGATGCCCGGGGTGGTTCACGCAAGAACGGAGAGACGCTTGGGCGGCCCGAGTTCGATTTCATCGAACTCGAAGGTGATCTCATCACCCGTAGGCGAATGCATAACCCGTAGGTGATCGCATCACCCGTAGGTGATCGCATCACCCGTAGTCGGGGAGGCGGCGGAACCGGGTGTGTTCGAAGATGATCGAGGTTTCGATGTGGGCAACCTCGGGTTGCGCAGTGAAAGCACCCATCGCGATGTCTCTCAGGTGGTCGGAGTCGCGCACCACGACGTGGACGAGGAAATCATTGTTGCCGGCCATGTGATAGAAGGCCACAACTTCAGGGAGCTGCTCCGCATACCGCCGGAAACGTGCCACCTGGGTGGTTTCATGCCGATGGAGCCGGACCGCGATCATCGCCTGAAGACCCACCCCGACGACGGCCGGGTCGACGTCGGCGTGGAAACCGCGGAACACGCCGGCAGTCTCCAGACGTCGGATGCGCTCAGAACACGTCGACTGGGCGATGCCGACGGTGCCGGCGATCTCCTTGTTTGACAGGCGCGCATTGTCCTGAAGGAGGGCCACGATGGCGCGATCTGTTCGGTCGAGTGTCGGAAATACCGCCATGATCCGAATACCTTTCACTTCCTATTGACGATTCCCGCACGAAACATAGTATCGGTACCAGATCAACGAACAATGCGCCGCCAGAGGAGCGCAAGAACGAAAGGCACTCGCATGAGCCGTCACAGCTGGGCCGAGCCGTACAAGATCAAGGTCGTCGAGCCGATCCGGATGACGACCCGCGAGGAGCGTGTCGTCGCAGCCAGGGAAGCCGGGTACAACACCTTCCTGATGCGGTCCGAGGACGTCTACATCGACCTTCTCACCGACTCGGGGACATCGGCGATGTCCGATTACCAGTGGGCCGGGATGATGATCGGCGATGAGGCGTACGCCGGGAGCAGAAGCTTCTACAACCTCGTCGAGGCCGTGCATGACGTCTACGGATACGAGGAGCTCGTCCCGACACACCAGGGCCGCGGTGCCGAGCACATCCTCAGCCAGATCCTCATCAAGGACGGCGACTACGTGCCGGGCAACATGTACTTCACAACCACCCGCTTCCATCAGGAGCACGCCGGGGGCACGTTTGTCGACGTCATCATCGACGAGGCCCACGATCCCGCCAGCTTGCATCCCTTCAAAGGCAACATCGACCTGGACAAACTGCAGAGACTCATCGACGAAGTCGGCGGCGACAAGATTCCATACATCTCCGTCGAGACCAACGTCAACATGGCGGGCGGCCAGCCGATGTCGATGGCCAACCTCAAGGCCACATATGAGCTGTGCCACCAGCACGGGATCCTCGTGATGCTCGACGCGACCCGCGCTGTGGAGAATGCCTGGTTCATCAAGCAGCGTGAAGCCGGCTACAACGACAAGACCGTCGCCGAAATCATGCGGGAGATCTGCTCCTACAGCGATGGAGCAACAGTCTCATCAAAGAAGGACAACCTGGTCAACATCGGCGGCTTCCTCGCTTTGCGAGATCCGGAACTGGCGAAGGCCGCCCGGGCGCTGCTGGTCGCCTTCGAGGGCCTGCACACCTACGGCGGCATGTCCGGTCGGGACATGGAGGCGCTGGCTCGGGGAATCCGCGAGATGGTGGGGACCGACGATCACGTCCATGCCCGCGTCGGGCAGGTCGAATACCTCGGTGATGCCCTCATCAAGGCCGGCGTCCCGATCATCCGTCCCGTCGGCGGCCACGGTGTGTTCCTCGACGCCAAGACGATTCTGCCTCACATCCCTCATGACCAGTTCCCGGCCCAGGCCCTCACCGCCGCTCTCTACATCGAGTCCGGCGTGCGCGGCATGGAGCGTGGAGTGGTCTCGGCGGGCCGTGACAAGGGAACCGGAGACCATCACTACCCGAAGCTGGAGCTGGTGCGGTTGGCAATCCCCCGGCGGGTGTACACCCAGGCACACATGGACGTCACCGCAGAGGCCGTCATCGACCTGCTGCAGCATCCCGAGTCGGTCACCGGACTCCAATTCACCTACGAACCGGAGTCGCTCCGCTTCTTCCAGGCACGATTCGAACCGGTCGCCTGACCGATCGGTCATCCGCTCCGCGGCACCGCTCTCGCAAAAAATCCACTGTTTATGCGGGTTTTGGGTGTAGCTTGGTCGCTTGCAAAGCGGGGAAACACATCCCGAGGTTCGTCAAGATAGGGAGTTCACTATGAACAAGACAGAGATGGCGAAGAAGCTCGCCAAGAAGGCAGACCTGAGCCAGGCAAAGGCTGCAGAGGTCATCGACATCATTTTCAGCTCTGATTCGGGCGACGGCATCATTGCCGTCGAGCTCGACGCCGACCGTGATGTCGCCATCAGCGGTTTTGGCAAGTTCTACACGAGCCGGAGCAAGGCTCGTCAGGGTCGCAATCCTGCCACCGGCGAAACGATTCAGATCGCAGCGAAGAAGCATGCGAAGTTCAAGCCCGCCAAGGGCCTGAAGGACCGCGTAGCCGTCTAGTAACGGCCTGAATCAACCAACTGAAAACCCCGCCTCCGGGCGGGGTTTTCTCTTGTCTGACAGGCGAAAAGGCTATTCGCCGAGAACTCGATCTGTGGCGGCGAGACGCTGCGCAAGCACACCCATCACCTCGACCGCGATTTCCGGGTTGGTCTTGATCAGTGCCTTGAAATCCCACCGGGTCAACACGAGCACGCTCAGATCCGTGACGGCCGTGACCGTTGCGGTTCTCGGTGTGTCATCTAGCAGAAGAGCTATTTCGCCGAAGTAGTCGCCGGGCCCATAGTCACCGAGGTGATGGTCCGCCCGACTCACCCTCGCTTCACCGTCCAGAATCATGTAGAAACCCATGGTCTTCTGACTGCCCTCGACAATGATCTCGTCTCCGGCGCTGAACTTCCTGACCCTGGTCTGCTCGGCAATGGACTTGACGCTCTTTGCTGAGCAACTCTCAAAGAGCGGTGTCTTGCTCAGAAATTCGACCTTGTCCATGGGTGCTCCTCCTCCGGATTCAGCCTCGACCCTAGCTTCTGATAGCGGCTCGTGGCGATGAGATTGGTGACGTCATCCTCCGGAACTCGTGCCGGTAGCTTTAAAGCCGTCGAGCCGGTCAAGTAGCTTTGCTGCCCCCATCCGCTCGGCTCTCTCGCGAGCCTCACCGATGAGGCGGGGTATCTCAGACCTGGTGGCCGCGGCATCAAGAGCTCGCGCCCGCTCCAGACGGGCCAGCGTACCGTCGAGGTACCGACCGGCTTCTTCGGCCCGCTCGATCGCCTGTTCGAAGTGGTCGGCGGCGGCCCGACAGTCGCCATTTACCGCGGCCGCATGCCCCCGAGCACGAGCCACTTGAACCTCGCCGAGCGCACCGACGGCGCGGGTCGACTGCGCGAGCCTCAGCAGCAAATTCTTTTCGTCACATGCCCAGAGAGCTTCAGTTGCCGCTGCCAGGTTGTACGACCGCATGCCCGGGTTGTCGACCGTGCTTGTGTGGTATTGCTCGCAGAGGTCGATTGCCGCGGAGCATTCACCGCTGTCGGCGGCCATGAGCGCCTCGAATGCCAGCACCGGGGACAGCACCTGTTGATCCCCGATCTCGCGAGCTGATTTGAGCACGGTGGCGTGGAGACGGCGGGCTTCCGCCCGTTGGCCCCGGTAGAACAGCACGATCGCCTTGAGTGAGGCTGCGCCTGTTGCGGCCTGGCTGCCGCCCAATGCGGCGTCGCGCTCGGCTACGTAGTCGGCGAGTTCGAGTACCTCATCCCATCTACCGGCCGGGACGAGGATCTCGCACTTGGTGAAACTCGCCCAAATGGTGCCCGCTACCGCGCCTCGTTCCTCGCAGAGGGCGATACCCTTGTCGATGGCTGCCAGCGCCTCGTCGGTGCTCCTGGCAGTCGCCGCGACCGTGGCGAGATTGTTGAGCGCGGTGACGGCCGGCTGGGTCATATTCCGATCCAACGCCATATCCGCCGCGGCCTGTAGGTCATCGAGGCCCGTCTCGTCACCCAGCTCCACAAGCGCGCCACCGCGGGTGTACAGGAATTGGACTTGATCCGCCGCCGAGCCGGCCTCGGCGACAACGTCGGCGGCGATCGCAGAGACCTCCAGCGCCGCCGCGGCATCACCGCGGAGGTATAGGCCGCTGGCCCGGGTCACCAGAACCCGCGCTTTGGCGGTGGAAGCCGGGAGATCTTCGACGATTTCCACGGCTCTCTTGCTGTGGGCATACGCCTCCGCAGTGTCCCCCCGCCACCACAACAGGCCCGCGAGGAAGCTGAACGTCAGTGCTTCGCCCTCGGCGTCACCAGCCTCCCGGAAGAGGGTGAGCGCCTCATCGAGCAGCGCCCGGACCCGATCCGGCTCGGTAAGGCGAATCGTGTCACCATATTCGAGCAGCGCATGCGCTCGGTCCGGTCCGGCAGCGGCGTATTCGACCGCCCTACGGTAGTAATCGGCACCGAGCGTCGGATTCAGCCCACGAGCGCGGTCCCCGGCCTGCATGTGGGCCCGGTAGGCGCGCAGCCGCACGTCCTCGGCAGGGGAACTCGACAACGACAGCGCTTCACCAAGGTGATAGGCGAGCAATTCGCCGGCATCTGAACCCTGGGTACCGCTGACCGCCTCGATCCATCCCGCTACCGATTCATGTAGATGTGCCCGCTCGTCACGTGGAATCTGGCCGTACGCAACATCGCGGATGACGCTGTGGGTGAACACGTATTCCTGCTGGCCCTGCATTGACGTGTCCCGTACCGGCCGGATCAGCTCACGGCGGATCAGTCCGCGCAACACGTCGTCCGTCGTCAACGTGGGTCGCAGCGACTTCAACGCCCCCGCCCAAAACACCCTTCCGACCACGGATGCTGCCTGCAGAACCGCCTTCTCGTCGGCTTCGAGCTGATCGAGCCTCCCGGCGACGAGGGCTTGTACCGAACCGGGCAAAGGCATCGCGGCAATCCTGGAGGCGTCGGCTACAGCGTCCATGTCCCCGGCGAGCCGGACAAACTCGGTGACGTACAGCGGGTTACCGCCGGCTCGGCCCAAAATGGCGTCCAGCACCTCGGCGTCGAGCACGGTGCTGTCGAGAAGCGCTGAAAGCAACCCGGCTGCGGCGGCGTCGTCGAGTGGAGCGAGTCCGATCGTATTGGAATTCCTTCGTCCCCCGCCCCAGGAGTCACGCCCGGCCAACAACTCAGGGCGCGTCGTCGTGACAACCAGTATCGGTGAAGAAACCGCCCAATCCGTGAGGTGTTCAATGAAGTCCAGCATGGCCCCGTCGGCCCAATGCAGGTCCTCGACCACCAAGACGAGCGGATTCCGGTCCGCCATGGCCTCGAAGAACCGCAACCAGGCAGAGAACAGATCTGCCTGATCTACCTCTCCCTCATTTGTGCCGACGCCGGCAAGCCGAGCGAGCCGAGACTCTACCCAGTCGGCATTTGCAGGGTCGATCGGGAGGGACCGAAGTGCAGTGTGCAGCTTTCTCTCAGCGATGTCGGCGGTGTCAGACTCGAGAATGCCGGCGTGCGATTTCACAATCTCGCTCAACGCCCAGAAGGCGATCCCTTCGCCGTAGGCCGGGCATCTGCCCTGTCGCCACCAGACGAGATCGGGCCGAGCGTCGACGGAATCGAAGAATTCGTGAAGGAGACGGCTCTTTCCTGCGCCGGGCTCGCCGACGATCGTCACCAACTGGACGGTGCTGTCGGCCACTACGCGCTCGAAGGCGTCCACGAGCACGCCCAACTCCGCGTCCCTTCCGACAAACGGCGCGACGTGACGTCTCTCCACCGCAACTCCGTACCGGCTACGCGCCTCCTGCGGCTGCCAGATCGCCAGCGGAACTTCCTTGCCTTTGACCCGGACCGGGTCGAGGTCGGTGTAGATGACGGCATCCCGCGTGGCGAGATAGGTGCGTTCGTCGACGACGACTCCCCCCGGAGGGGCAACCGCCTCGAGCCGCGAGGCCGTGTTGACGACGTCACCGACTATCCCTTCGCGATCGGGATCGTCGTCCTGCAACTGCACGATTGCCTCGCCGGTGGTGACTGCGATCCGCACCGAAAGAGCAAGCTCGGCATCACCCTCGTTGAGATCCTCCACTGAACGCTGGACGCGCAGCGCAGCTCGAACCGCGCGCTCCGGGTCGTCCTCGTGAGCGATCGGAGCACCAAATACGGCAAACGCTCCATCGCCCATCAACTTCTCGACCCTGCCCCCGAAACGCTCCACATCCTCCCGGATCTTGCGGTGATACACCGTGAGCCGGACCCTTACATCTTCCGGGTCGGCCTGAGCGGCGTGAGCGGTGAAACCCACCAGGTCGGCAAACAACACCGAGACAACCTTGCGCTCCTCACGGGAGGCGTCTGATTGCTCCCGGTCGGCATCGAGTTGGCTACCGCACGTCGGACAAAAACGTGAGCCTTCAGGGACCTCCCCCGCACACTGCGGACACCGAACAGACAGCGACTCACCGCAGGTCGCGCAGAACCGGGCCCCATCCAGACCAGGGGTGCCGCACGAAGAACAGGTCACGCTCATGGCTGGCGAGTGTAGGGGAACCGACTACGACGGTTCACCGGGAATCCCGACACGGCTCGCCGCCGAAACTACTTCTTCGCAGCCTCGTAGTAGGGGTTGTCGCCGCCAGAGTGGTCGGTTACATCGATGACCTTGCTGAGTTCGGGCACCATCTCGATGAGGGTTGCCTCTATGCCCTGAGACAGCGTCACCGACGCCATCCCGCAACCCTGGCACCCCCCGCCCAGACGAACGTATGCAGTCCCATCCTCGACACCGGCAATCTCGGCCCGACCTCCGTGGGCTGCTATTGCGGGGTTGATCATTGTGTCTACGACCTGGATTGCCCGTTCCTCAATCGAGCCGGACAGCTGCGTCGGATCACCCTCACCCAGAATGCGCGGACTGGGGGTATTCGGGTTGTCGAGCACAAGTCCCGGTTGCAGGAGGTTCGCCGACATCTTGATCGTGGCCCCTCGCAGATTCTCCAGATCCGCATCCGGGACAACGATTGTCAGATCACCGGCGGGCACGAGGTGGTCGCTGGGAGCGGCATCCTCGAGCCGAACCATGGCCAGGCTGTACTTGAAGGCGGTGCCGTCGATCCCGGCGATGCTCACGACGAGCCCCAGAGCGTCGCCATCCGGCTCCTGTCTGAGTACATCGAGGATGGTCGCCTTCGCCTTGTCGTCGATGGCGATCAGCGGCTCGAAGGTGTTGAACATCGGCGTATCGTAGGTGACTCGACACGAGGGATGGCACGTTGACCAGACGGGTAGCGATAGTTGCGGGACCATCGAGCTACCGCACTCCCGACTTCCTCCAGGCCGCCGCGCTGCTTCGAATCGACGCTTCAGTGGTGGGCGACGGTGAGTTCCCGGCCGGGCACCGCGGGCTGGAAGTCTGTCTAGACGATCTCGACAAGGCGGCCGCTGAGATCGTGGCGGCCCTTCCCGACATCGATGCCGTGATCGGCGTCGACGACCAGGCAGTCCTCACCGCGGCGGAAGCCGCCGCGCTGCTCGATTTGCCGCACAATCCGGTCGGCGCAGTAGCGGCCACCCGTGACAAGGCAGCTCTCCGCAGGATCCTGGCAGCAGAAGGCATCTCGCAGCCGGACTTTCGCACAGCTCCCCCTGGCGCCGTCAGCGCGGCCGCTGCAGAACTCGGCTTCCCGGTGGTGGTCAAGCCAACGAGCCTGTCTGCAAGCCGGGGAGTCATCAGGGCTGACAACGCAGGCGAGGCATCGATAGCCGAGAACCGCATCAGGGCGATTCTCGAAGGCGCCGACTTGCCCGCCACCGCCCCCTTGCTCGTCGAGCGATACATCCCGGGCGACGAGATCGTCATCGAGGGATTGCTGGGACCGACCGGTCTCGAAGTGCTTGCGGTCATCGACAAGCCCGATCCGCTCGAAGGGCCCTACTTCGAGGAGACCCTCTTTGTCACGCCTTCCCGTCACGAGGCGTCGATGCAGGATGCCGCGGTCCGGCTCGTCGAACGGGCGGTTGAGGAGCTTGGTCTCATAACCGGGCCGATTCACGCTGAGATCCGGATCGATGCCGAAAAGCAGTGCCACCTGATCGAGATCGCGGCCCGCAGCATCGGTGGTCTATGCGGTCGGGCATTCACTTTTGGTCTCCTCGGCGAGTCATTGGAGGTGCTCATCCTCCGTAGCGCGCTCGGACTGCGCTCACCCGACAGTTCACCGGCGCGACCGTCATCGGGTGTACTCATGTTGCCGATTCCGGCGACCGGAACGCTCACCGGTGTCGCCGGCATCGAAGCGGCCAGGGAGGTCCCCGGCGTCGATGACGTCACCATCACCGTCGCCACCGGACGCCGGGTTGTGACGCTCCCCGAAGGCGACCGCTACCTCGGCTTCGTATTCGCCGGCGGTCCCGACCCCGATTCCGTGGAAACCTCGCTGCGGAGAGCCGGGCACGAGTTGAGCATCACCATCGACGGTGAAGAGGTCCGGCCGCCAACCACCCTCATCTAGCAGGCGCTATACCGCCGGCTGGACCGGTGCTCCAGGACGCCTTGGCTAGAGCAGCCAGTCCCCTATCCACCAGATAGCCAGGGCACCGGCGACTACCAGCAGCATTAGAGCCAGTGACGTCCTCCTATCGGGGACAACGGCTTCGAGTTTTCGCACCTTCTGGCCTGCGACTCCGGCGGAGAAGCCGGCGAGGGGAGTGCCGTCCGGCAGAACAGCGTCCGGCCAGACTTCGAGTAGCGGTTCCAGCACGAAGCGGCGCTCCGTCATCCGCGGGTGCGGAACACTCAGCTCAACGTCGTTGATGGTTTCATCCCCGTAGAGGAGAACATCGAGATCGAGCGTGCGTGGTCCCCAGCGTTCCCGACGTTCCCGGCCCTGATCTTGCTCGACTTCCAGGCAACGTTCGAGCAGTTGCTGCGCAGAGAGGTCGGTGTCGATAACGACCACCGCATTGAGGTAGGTGCCCTGTTTGGGGCCACCCATCGGGGCCGTCTGATAGAGCGACGAGACTCGAACTAATGAACCCGCCTCCGCAAGCGCCGCCACCGCATCCCCAATGTGGCGGGGACGGTCGCCGAGGTTCGAGCCGAGGCCAATTGCGGCCCGGACCATTTCAGCCGGTCACAGTCGGGATGAACCGCCGCCCCTCGGGGCCGAGCGGCCGACCGGAGATCTCCTGGATCACCGAGGTGGCAACGATGGGGTCTTTGACTAGCCCGGAGTGGACCAGGTAGCCTCCCATGAGGCCGACGAGCAGATCGCCGATCAACTCCCGATGTACCAGGACCGACGATCCCGATTCGCCGAGAGCGTCATCGAGGACACCAAAGATCTTGTCGACATCCTCGGGATCCAAATCATCCTCGATCGGGAAATGGAAGAAGCGGAGAGTTGCGCCTTCGTATGCGGCCTGATTCTGGTTTCCCGGCATGAGCGACAAGATCGTGTTGACTCCCTGTTCGGTGAGCCAGATGATCTCCTCCTCGCGGCGCACCCGGCGGTGCTGGAATCCATAGCCCCCGATCCTCTCGGAGATGGCCAATCGCCCCGCGATAACCCACTTGAAACCTCTCGGCTCCAGACCTGCCACTTGTCTATACCTCCGTCTGCGAAGCCCGCACGATAGCGTCGGCGGTACGCGCCGCTTGGAGGGCATGGCTCACATTGTGTACCCGTACAACCGACACGCCCCCGGCGATTGCCAGTGCAACCGTAGCCGCTGTCGCCGGGTCTCGCTCGTGAGGAGCAGACTCCATGCCGGCGGCGGCGAGTATGCCGCCGAGAAAGCCCTTCCGGGATGTTCCAACCAATACGGGATAGTCCAAAGCCGTCAACCAGTCCAGGTTGTGCAGCATCTGCATGTTGTGGTCGAACGTCTTGCCAAAACCGATCCCCGGGTCGACGCAAATGCGATCACGGCCAATTCCGGCCGCTTGTGCAGCCGTCGCCCGCTGTTTCAGGAAGCCGGCAACCTCTGCGAGAAGGTCTTCGTAACTCGGGTCGTCCTGCATGGTCCCGGGTTCCCCCTGCATGTGCATGAGCACCACCCCAACATCTGATTCGGCACAGACAATGGCCATGTCGGGATCGCCCAAGGCAGAGACGTCGTTGACTATGTGGGCGCCCGCTTCGACGGCTGCCGCAGCGACCTGCGGCTTCATTGTGTCAATGCTCACCACCGCACCGACGTCGACCAGTCCCGCCACGACGGGGACAATGCGGTCGATTTCCTCCTCCGCCGACACCGGGTCGGCGCCCGGCCTGGTCGATTCACCGCCAACGTCGATGATGTCGGCGCCATCCGCCAACATGGCGAGTCCGTGGGCGAGAGCAGCTCTGGTGGATGTGTACCGACCACCGTCGGAGAACGAATCGGGCGTGGTGTTGACGACCCCCATGATCAACGTGTGATCAGCGGTGGAAAGAACCCGATCGCGTACCGTCCAGTTGATTGTGCCTCCGCATCAAGCTCGCGGCGGTTGCGGGTCGTCGGTAGGCGACGAAGACGCCACCCGACCTTCGCCGACCATGGAAGGCTCGGGGAGTCGAATACGCAACGCCCCCACTTCGGTGTGTTCCCACTTGGGAACGTCGGAGAAGATCTCGGCAACATCCGCGGCGTCCACCGTCTCCTTGTCGAGAAGTACGTCGGCGATCCGATCGAGGGCGGCACGGTGGGTCGTGATAATCGAACGTGCCTCTTCGTGAGCCTGGTTGATCAACATACGGATTTCGTCGTCGATTGCGGATGCAACATCATCCGACATCTCCTGTCCGCGGGTGTAATCGCGTCCGAGGAACACCTGGGATTCGGGCCTGCCGTAGCGCAGCGGCCCGAGACGGTCGCTCATGCCGTACTCCATGACCATCTGGCGGGCGAGATCGGTCGCCTTCTCTATGTCGTTTGAGGCTCCCGTGCTGGGATCACCAAAGACCTGTTCTTCGGCCGTCCGTCCGCCCAGGGCATATGCCAGCTGGTCAACGAGCTCGCTCCGGCGGGCGTAACTCTTGTCCTCGACCGGCAACGCCAGCGTGTAGCCACCGGCCCGGCCGCGGGGGATGATCGTCACCTTATGGATCGGGTCGAGGTTGGGCAGCGCATACCCGACAAGAGCGTGGCCGCCTTCGTGATAAGCGGTCAGCTTGCGCTCCTCCTCCGACATGACGCGACTCTTCCGCTCCGGACCTGCGATGACCCGGTCGATGGCTTCTTCGAGCTCGGCCATCGAGATGAGCTTCTTGTCACGACGTGCAGACAGAAGAGCCGCTTCGTTGATCAGATTGGCCAGGTCGGCGCCCGTGAAGCCGGGTGTCTGCCTGGCGAGAGCCCCGAGATCGATCTCGTCGACGAGCGGCTTGCCCTTCGAATGGACCTCGAGGATGGCCTCTCTTCCCTTCAAGTCTGGTCGGTCCACAACTACCTGCCGGTCAAAACGACCAGGTCGGAGCAGCGCCGGATCGAGAATGTCCGGCCGGTTCGTTGCCGCGATCACAATGACCCCGGTGTTGACATCAAATCCGTCCAATTCGACGAGTAGCTGATTGAGCGTCTGCTCTCGCTCGTCGTGTCCTCCGCCGAGACCGGCTCCGCGATGGCGACCCACCGCGTCGATCTCGTCGATGAACACGATCGCCGGACCGCTCTGCTTGGCCTGCTCGAACAGATCTCGGACCCGGGACGCTCCGACACCGACGAACATCTCGACGAAATCGGAGCCGGAAATGCTGAAGAATGGAACCCCTGCCTCCCCGGCAACGGCGCGCGCCAACAGGGTCTTGCCGGTCCCGGGAGGGCCGTAGAGGAGCACTCCACGAGGGATCTTGGCGCCGATGGCCCGAAACTTGCCGGGACTCGCCAGGAAGTCCTTGATCTCTTCCAACTCCTCGACCGCCTCGTCGGCCCCGGCGACATCTTTGAATGTCACCTTGGGAGCGTCCTTGCTGACCTGCTTGGCCTTGGCCTTGCCGAATTGCATCACCCGGTTGCCGCCACCCTGCATTTGTGACAGGAAGAAGATGAACACACCGAATATCAAGAGATACGGGAAGATCGTGCCAAAGAACCACTGGAGAGCCGACGGGTTCTCCGCATTGACCACGAACTCCTCGAGACCCGTTTCGTCGATGAGGATGGTCAGTTCGTCCTCGAACTCGGCCGGGTAGACAGTGCGGAATTCATTGTTGGCGCCGGCTACGACAGCATCTTCTGTGAAGGTCCCAAGGATCTCATCGGAGCGCGTCTTCATCTCGATACTGGCGATTTCGCCTGCGACGAGTTTCGTCTGGAATTCGCTGAGCGAGAGCTCCTCGGGCTCGTTGGCACCCTGGAGAAACACGTTCACCGCCATCATCACGAGGATGGCAACGACCATGTATACGAGGATCGTTCGGGCGGTTCGGTTCACTGTTCTCCTTGATTCGAGGGCGTCCGCCTGCGGCTGCGGGCCCTAAGGCCCGCCCATAATATGCGAATGTCAGCGCTAGTTAGCCATCAATATTGGCATAACCCACGTTGCGGCGTGGGTCAGTCCGCCAGCTTGAAACCTTCCTGCACGTCGGTAGGCGAAGTCGTTGAGTCCGTGTCCATCACCCCGATATACGGCAGGTTCCGATATTTCTCGTCGTAGTCGAGCCCATAGCCGATCACGAACTCGTTCGGAATATGGAAGCCCTCGTATTGAATATCGAAATGGGGACGGTCGACATCATCCTTGATGAGAAGCGACGCAAGCGACAACGTGGCGGGCTTGCGCACCGCAAGCGTGCGCAGCAGGTACTTGAGCGTATGGCCGGTGTCGATGATGTCTTCGACGATGAGCACGTTCCGTCCCTCGATCTCCTGATCGAGGTCCTTGAGGATGCGCACCACGCCGGAACTGTGAGTACCACCGTGATATGACGACACCGCCATGAAGTCCGTCTCCACCGGCAGCCGGACATGGCGAGCGAGATCGGCGAGGACCACGAACGCTCCTTTGAGGATGCCGATCATCAGAAGGTCCTTGCCTTCGTAATCTCGCGTAATGGCAGCTCCCATCTCCGCAAGCTTCGCGTCTATCTCCTCCGCCGAGATGAGGACTTTTGCTACCTTCACACCGTTCGCCTTTCGAGCTCAACCCACATGTTCTCAGGTCCGTCATCCCTGGCCCACGAGGCCACCCGAACACCGGCCACCCAGGCGATTCTCGCACGGCTCGTGACGACGGGCCAAGCGAGACGCTTCCGTAGCGGGATTCCGGCTTCTTGCATCGCGTCGGAGAGCTTCTTTGTGCCGCTCGTTAGCGCGATCCGATCCCCCGGTTGCGCCGACCGAACGACAAGGTCCCCGGGGACGGCAATCCGCACCCGATCGTGAGACATGTGACCCTTGTTCCCTCCCGAAGCCGGCTTGGCCGCAATCAGATGCGCCCCGAATCTGGAGGCGCCGGGTATCTCGAGGGCGACCGGCTCCGGCGCCGGACGCTCGCCTGTCTGATAGATCGCCACAAAGGGGCCTTCCCGCTCAACAATGAAGCCGGCGCTCAGATCTGCGCGCGGCATTTCGCCGGCGGCGACGCCGAGTACTGCTTCGACTTCACGATTCGTTCCGGCGTATGGCGGATTGGCCCGCCGCAGGACGATCCGAGCCAGGCGGCCGGCCAACGCCCGGGGTGCCGTGGTCAACGGCGCGGTCGCCACCAGGATGGCCCCGTCGTCCGCAACGATTCGCACCAGAGGCGTGATTTCTTCCAGTAGCGCGTCAACGGCGGCCAGGTTCGATGCGGTCCGCACCATGACCGGGCCGACATCTCGATCGAAACGCCTGCTCAGCTCGGGCAGCAACTCGTGGCGGATACGATTGCGGAGCAGCGTCAGGTCCTGGTTAGACGGGTCATCGATGAACGGCAGTTCGAGGTGTTCGGCCAGGGCGCGCAACTCTGTGCGGCGGTAGGGCAGAAGCGGCCGCAGGAACGGCTCGCGCGCGGCGGGAATACCGGCGAGCCCGGTGACGCCGGCACCACGCAAAATGTTGACCAGCACCGTCTCGGCAGCATCGTCGGCGTGATGGCCGGTCACCACCCAGGCGTCGCCTGCCGCATCTGCGAGAGCTTCGAGGCGAGCGTCACGGGCCATGCCTTCTCGTGACGGCCCTGTGGCAATGTCGATCCTGACCACTTCGAGCTCGAGGCCGAGATGATCGGCGATAGCTCGAGCCGCATTCTCCAGCAGGCCCGAGGCTTCCCAGCCGTGGTCAACGTAGACCGCACGGACAGACCCGGAGGGGCGGGTTTGGGAACATGCCCACGCTACGACCGCTGAATCTGCACCGCCGCTGAGGGCAACAATGAGAGGGCCGTGCTCGATGGCACCGATCCCGTCGAGGACCGAGTCTGCCAGGGCCGTCAGCCCACCCGATACAGCCATGAGACGGGATCCTCGATTTCGGCCAGAGTTGGGAGGTTGGATGGTCGCAGCCAGGCTGCATCCAGCGCAGACCAGCCGGCGCGTTCTTCGACGCCTTCGATGAACTTGGCCCCGAGCTCGTATTGGCGCATCTTCATCTCGAGGCCGACAAGTCGCATGAACATCGCGGTACGGGGGTCGTTGCGGCGCGACGCCAGGATGCGTGACATGCGGGCCTGGCTGACCAGCTCCCGCTCCCCGATGCGGTCCATCACCACATGCCCGTGCCCTTCGAGAAGAGACATGAGAGCCTGCACCTTCTCGATTACCTCGCGTTGATCGGGGGTTGCCAACAGGCCGAATAGGCCCTTTTCATCGAGGATGGGACGGCCCTCGGCCGAGGCAGTCCGCATCTCTTCGCTAAGCCGGGAAAGCCTGCCGGGTTCGGGACGGGTCGCCTGAACGAGTTCCTCGACCAGGCCCAGAAAGTAGGAGCGGAGCCAGGGCACACCCTGGAACTGAATGCGGTGTGTCGATTCATGCAACGCCACCCAGAACCGGAACTCCGCGGGCCGGAATTCAAAACGGCGCTCCATCGACAGGATGTTGGCCCCAACGAACATCACGGTATCGCCGTCGCTTCCGTCACTTGTCGGCAGGACCAGTTCGTACTGGCCGAGCACCCGCCGCGACAAGAAGCCCAGCACTGCGCCGAGCTCGGCGGACATGATCCTCCCGGCAACTCCGCGCCCGATCGCTTTCTGCTCGCCGAGCCGATCCTCCAGCGGCGCCATCAACTCGGAGAATGATGCGATGTTGTTGGCGACCCACTCGGCACGGCCGACCACGGCAACGTCCGGTTCGCCCGGCGCCTCGAGACCGGTTTCTGCGGAGACGAGAGCCGTGGCACGCTCCACGAGAAGCGGCACCTGGCGCGCTAAACGCGCTTCGTGATAGGTACCTTCCAGCGGGTATTTGCCCGCAAGGCGGCGAGCGATGGAGACGGCGGAGTCCCAGTTGGCGGTCGTCATCTACCGCAAAGTACTAGGTCTTCGCTCCGACCATGTCGCCGGGGTGAACCGGTTACTCGACGACGCGGTAGCGACCGCGGATCCGAACCACGTAATAGGCCAGGGCGGCACCGACCGTGATCACCGCAATAGCGATGGTCGCCGGCGCCAGGAATCGCATTGTCCACGGCTGTTCTTCTTCCTCTTCTACCTCTTCCGGTACCTCGACGGCCGGTTGGGCAAGCAGCGTCGTTGCCGGGGAATCCGCAGATGCCGGTGTGGTGGCCAGCGCGCCGAGCGGAGCCGGGACAAAAAGCAGTAGAACGGCCAGGGCGCGAACGGTTTGTGCGATCGATGGCTTCATCCAGCGGGACGATAGTCAGTCGGCCTGGGCAGTTGAAATACCGCGCTCTGGGTTCGTTATGTCTCGGGGATGATCCTGCCGCGCAGGCGGGGGAACTTCGTGGGGGCGTGGGCGTAACAGAACTCACGCTTGTTGTATCTGGACAGAAGCGTCTCGCATTCTGCCTTGGCGCATGTCCGTTGCTCGTTGGTTGCCTTGGGCGGACGCGCCGTGCCCAAGATCCTCTTGCCTTTGAGTGTGCTATCAGCCATTTTGTGCGTTTCCTTTGTGAAGCCGGCCTTTCCGCGGCCGACCGTGCAGCCAGTCAGATATCCTGACCTTCCGCTGCCTCCTTCTCTATCAACGCACGGAGTCGGTCAAAAAGTTCCTGAGGTGGCTCATCCCCACCGCAATCCCTGATCCGGGTTTTGAGCTCGGTCTCGAAATCGAATGCATCGAGGCACTTTCCGCATCTTCGCAGATGCCACCGAATCCTGACTCGACGCGCCCAGGTCAACTCTTCATCGATGTACTGGTACAGATAGTCAACTGCGTGATCGCATCCTGCGTTCATTGAGTGGGTCCCGTGAGTCCGCGTTGTTCAGCCAAAGACCACAACTTCTTTTGGAGCGCTTTTCTTCCCCGATGCAGCCGGGACATGACGGTGCCAATGGGAACGTCGACTATCTCAGCGATCTCCTTGTAGGAAAAACCTTCGACATCTGCCAGCAACACCGGCATGCGGAAGCGCTCCGGTAGTGATTCCAGGGCAGCCTTGATGTCTTCATCAACCATCGATTCCAGCACCGACTCCTCGGTGCTGCGCTCGGCCCCTGACGCCTCCCCCAATCTCTTGAAGAGATAGAGATCCTGCAACTCGCCGAGTTCCACTTCGGACGGCCGGCGTTGTTGCTTGCGGTAGCGGTTGATGTAGGTATTGGTGAGTATGCGGTACAGCCACGCCTTGAGGTTGGTGCCTTCCTTGAACGTGGCATATGCCCGGTAGGCCTTGAGGTATGTCTCCTGGACAACATCCTCAGCATCAGCGGGGTTGCGCGTCATCCGCAACGCCGCGGAATACAGCTGCGGTGCATATTCCATTGCGTCACGTTCGAAGTGAGCCTGGTCAGCCATCGGCGCTCCTCGGGATGTCCGCGTTTGGTCTTGATGGGTGTGGAGCCGGAGACGGGAATCGAACCCGTGACCTACGCATTACGAGTGCGTCGCTCTACCGACTGAGCTACCCCGGCGAAGGGTCCGCAATGGTAGCGCAGCAACCCGGATTCGCATTCTCGGGTTCACTTGCCGGTGCGATCGGTTTGGAGGATGGAACGGAGAGCCGATTCGATCTCGGTGTGGGTGAATCGAAAGCCGGCTTCCTCGAGTTTTGCGGGCATTACCTGCGCAGATGTGAACAACAACGCGGCGGCAAGGTCCTTGCCGAGCAGAGCTTCCAGAGCGATGCGGGGTACGGGAACGAACGTCGGTCGCCGGAGCACTTCACCGAGGGTCTTGGTCATCTCGGCATTGGTGACCGGGTTGGGTGAAGTCAGGTTGACGGCACCTTGAATCGGGTTGTCGATCAGGAACAGAATGGCCCGAATCTCGTCCTCGAGGCTGATCCAGCTCCACCAGGTGTCGCCGCTACCCAGCTTGCCGCCGAACCCGGCCCGGAACGGGAGAAGCAACTTGCCGAGCGCACCACCCTTGTCGGTGAGCACGATCCCGGTGCGCATGTGGGCGACGCGGATACCGGAAGCCTCGGCTGCGGCGGTTTCTCCTTCCCATGCCGTGACAACACTGGACAGGAAGTCGGGAGGTTCGGCCGGCAACGACGACTCGTCGACGGGTTCCGTCCGGTCTCCGTAGTAGCCGATAGCCGAAGCGGAAAGGAACACCTCAGGCTTGTCAACGGCATTGGCGAGACGGTCGGCGAGCAACCGGGTCGGCTCGACCCGAGAATTCATGATCACCTTTCGCCGTCCTTGCGACCACCGCTTGTCCCCAACGCCGGCGCCGGCAAGATGAACAACGGCGTCAAAACCTTCCACCGCTTGCTGATCAAGTTCACCGGCTGACGGGTCCCAAAACAGCTCGTCCGCTGCAAGTGGCTGACGTCTGACGAGACGAATCACCTCGTCCGACCGTGAACGTAGAGCATCGCAGAGCGCCGACCCGATCAGGCCGGTCGATCCGGTTACCAGCACCCTCACGATGCCGACCCGGGCTGCCAATGGCCGATGCTGTCGTCCACAACGGCCGTCCAGTCATTCATCATCGCTCCCAGAGGATCTTCTCTATCCGTGTACGACGCAGGCAGGAGAGGTGGATGAAGCGACAGGCGGATCGACGGGATCTTGATACCGGGGTTGAGCGGACTGAGCGTCGCCTCGGTTCCGATCACCGAGCACGGCACCAAGGGGGAATTGGTGGCAAGAGACAGCCAGGCGGCGCCGCGTTTGATGGGCCGCTCCCCCCAGTATTCGACCCGGGCTCCCTCAGGAAAGACCCCCAGTATCTCTCCCGATTCGAGGATCTCGAGCGCCCGCTTGATTGCACCCAGCGGAGGCCGGCGACGCGATATCGGTATCGCCCCGAAGTAGTACATGAACGAATCCCGGAACCTCGACTCGTTGAAGAGCTCGTCCACCGCAAGGAACTGGACAAGCTGCTTGATCGCAAGGGTTACAACGAACGGATCGACCAGAGAAAGATGGTTGGCGGTGACGATATAGGGCCCCGATGTCGGAAGATGCTCCTGACCGTGGATCTCGCCGTCGAGGATGATGCGACTCAGCCATGTCAGCGGGCGTCGCAGCACCCGGACGAGCGGCGCGGCGCTTGCTGCCGGTCGATCGCGCACCACGTCAGGAACCGCCGATGTCTGCGAACAGTGCGGCCAGCGCGAGTTGAGGCCGCTGATTGGCCTCGATGGCCTCGATCGCCTGCATCACTCGATCTGCGTCATGTACCGCTCGGCGGGGCGGCACGCTCGTGAGTGCCGGCATGGGGATGTCGGGGTTGCGGACCGCCCCCCCAAGTTGTGCGGCCGCCACATCACGGTAGAAGCCGGCCAGGATCTCCAGCCCTGATACGTGGAGAGCGATCGTGGCGCGTTTCAGCTCACGAACCTGGCGCTGCTCAGCAGCCTTGCTCAGACCCCCCTCGGCTTCGAGTGTTGCCGCTTCCTCTTGCTGGCGTTCCTTGAGGGCGACCAGAAGCGGATCGGCGGCCGCCATGACCTCGTCGGTGAGCCGGAACCCCTCCCCGGGATGCTCCGATAGCCGAAGCGGCACGCTCATCCAGACATTGCGAAACGCGGCAACGTCTGCCCTGGTGGCAAGCGAGATCGCCAGCCCGGGTCGGCCCCCGGAAATACGTGCTGCTTGTTCGGCCCTCTCTTCGTCGACACCGAATTCCACCAACCCGGCGGCGACGTCGGTCTCGGGAACCCGACCGAACACCACCGTACGGCACCGACTTGCCACCGTTTCTGGAAGGTCGTCCTCGGATTCGGCAATGACTAGAAAGATCGTCGAGGCGGTCGGCTCTTCGAGTGTCTTGAGCAGAGCATTGGCCGCCTCGTCGTTCATGGCGCCGCCCTCCTCGAGGATGAAGATCTTGCGTTCCCCTTCGACGGGCGCCAGGTTGGCCAGTGCTACGGCATTGCGTGCCTGTTCGACGGTGATGGCCGAACGACCGTCCGGCTCGACGAGCACCACATCGGGGTGGAGCCCACGCAACACCCGGCTCCGGCATTGCTCGTCCTCACCACAGATGATGCCGGCGGCGAAACGGCGGGCGACTGTTGCTTTGCCGACCCCGTGGGGGCCGACCAGGAGATAGGCGTGCGCCGGCTCCGCAACGTCGCGGCCGAGTACTCCGACAACAGCCTTATGTCCGATTACGTCGTCGAAGAGACCGGCCATCGCCCCTCCACATGTGCCACAACCGACTTCCACACACTCTCCAGGTCGCCGGCTGCGTCAACCACCACGAACCGGGCCGGATCCTGATCGGCGAGCTCGTCGAAAGCCTGCCCGACCTTCGTCTGGAACTCCACACCTTCGATCCCGATGCGGTCCGGGTCCTCCTGGCGGGCCAGACCCGTGGCTGCGTCCAAACGCAGCAGAATCACCATCTCGGGCCACACCTCACGAAGACCGGGTGCATTGACAGACTTCACTTCAGCCATGCCGAGCCCGCGACCACCACCCTGGTACGCCAGCGACGAGTAGACCGACCTATCGCTCACAACCCACCGACCGCGGCGCAGTGCCGGGCCGACAAGTTCATGCGCCAGCTGGGCGCGAGCGGCCGCGAAGAGGAGAGCTTCGCTCCAGGGTGCGACCGAACCACCAGGATCGAGCAAGACGTGCCTGATTCGCTCGCCGGTTGCCGTGCCTCCCGGTTCGCGCACGCGCAGCACGTCGATGCCCCGCTGTTCGAGATGCGTGGCGAGACGTGCGGCGATGGTCGATTTTCCGGTGCCCTCGATGCCCTCGAAGGCTATGTAGTGACCCGTCAAGGCTTGTCTTCTTCCTCACGTTTGTGGGGGCGTCCCGATTGCCTTCTTCTGGCGCGATTCGCCGCCGCGATGATGTTCTGAGCGTCCGAGCCCAGTGTGGGCGAACGCAATGTAGACCGCAAGGCCCACAGGACGCCGGCACCGGCGACGAGCATCGTCAGACCACCGAGGAAGAGCACCACCCGGGTCGGGTCGTTGAGTCTCCACACGTCGACACCGCGGAACACATCCACAAGGGGTACGGCCACAGCCATCGCCACAAACAGCCCGATCCTCATGAGGGCAAATAGCGTCGCCAGGACCCTGCCCCGCATCTCGTCGCCCACATATTCATGAAGGTGGGTCAGTCCCATCAGGTATGCCGAGCCGGCACCAAAACCCATAACCGTCATCCAGGCGGCGGCCCCGGGCACCGTTGTCACCATCGCGGCCGCAGACAGACCGACACCTGCGGTAGTAGTGGCGATACCGAATGCCAGATCGCGATGGAAGATGCGATCCTCGTACCAAGACACCGACACAAGACCGCCCAGCGCTCCGATCCCCAGCATCGTGATGATTGCGTAGAAGCCCGCCACGTCGGCACTGAGCACGTTCTCGGCGAATTCGGGTCCCAGCACGATGATCGTTCCCCCGCCGAACAGCGCCGTGGTCATTGCGATGATCACCCTCCGGATCGAGGGATCCGTGATGAACAACTTGAAACCGTCGACGAAGTCCTTCCAGGTGCTCTTCAAGTCGACACCGTTGGCTGGTTGCTCGGCAACGAGCGGGGATTCGATTCGGGGCAGGGTGGCAATCAGCAGACCCGAGGCGAAAAACGTAAGGGCATCCACACCGAAGGCAAGCACCAGGCCTTCGTTCCCTGCGGGCACCAGACCGCCGAGCGATATGTCGGGGAAGCCGGCGAGGATGAGCAAGAGGAGTGACCCAACCGGGATGGTTCCGTAAGCGGCCGCCAGCATCATGCTGTTGGCGCCGACCAGGTTCTCCGGACGGACCAAACGGGGAACCATTGCCGCTCGGGGAGTCTGGCCGAGAAGGCTGAGCATCTCGAGGATCAGGGTCACAGCGACGAGCGCCGGCAGACTGTCGACAAAAACAAGCAACGGAACGATCGCTCCTCGCCCGACGTCGGCAAAAACCACCAGTTTGCGACGGTCCATGCGGTCCGAGATGACACCGACGAGTCCGCCGAGCACCAGTCCGGGGAAAACTCGCGCCATGAGAGCGACGAGGATCCCTTCCTGCGAGCCGATGCGGTCCGCCAGGATGAGCAAAGCAAAGACGCTGACCCAGTCGCCCGTCGACCCGATCACTGCAGCCCAGAAGAACCGGGAAAACGGACCCGATGTCATCATCGATCGTGTTGTACGGGGAGTCGAATCCTCTGGGGTCATCGGCTCAAACCCTAGAGCAACATCAGCTGGGTTTGATGTCGGCGCATTCCCAACGGCGAATGAGCGGCCAAGCGGCGGCGTAGCCGGTTCTCGAATTGAACCGGTCCGCAGCGCAAAACGCTCGCTCCGAGTCGGTCGGGCCGGTTACCGGCGGAGCTACTTCTTCTTGGCCGCTGACTTCTTCTTGGCGGAAGCCTTCGTGGCGGTGGTCTTCTTCTTCGCCGCGGTCTTCTTCTTCGCCGCGGTCTTCTTCTTGGCCGCCGGCTTCTTCTTCGCCGGAGCTTTCTTCTTGCCCCCTTGGGCGGCCACCCGCTCCCGTCGCAACTGCAGCAACTCGGCAGCCCGCTCGATCGTCATCCCCTCGATCGTGTCGGCAACACGCAGAGAGGCGTTGGTCTCCCCGTCGGTGACATAGGGACCAAATCGTCCGTCCTTGACCACCACGGGTTTGCCGGAATTGGGATCTTCGCCGACTTCCTTGAGCGGAGGTGCCGCGGCCCTGCGACCTCGCCGCTTTGGCTCCTTGAGCAGACGGAGCGCCTCGTCAAGATCGATGGTGAAGATTTGCTCTTCCGCTTCGAGGCTTCTGGTCTCCTTTGCCCAGGAGATGTAAGGCCCGTAGCGACCGTTCTGAACGGTGATCTCAACATCGTCGTCGGGATGCTTCCCGATGACCCGGGGAAGACTGAGTAGCTTGAGCGCCTCCTCCAGGGTGACCTCGTCTTCGTTCATGGTCTTGAACAAGGAGGCTCTCTTCGGCTTGGTCTTGCTGCCCTCTTCCTGCTCCCCCAGTTGGACGTATGCGCCGAAACGGCCGTTACGAACTGAGATATCGAGACCCGTCGTCGGGTCGATACCGAGGACTCGGTCTCCGTTGGGAGCTTCGAGAAACTCGATCGCCCTGGCGACGGTCAGCTCGTCAGGGGGAAGGTCCGGCGGAATGCTTGCGGTCTCCTCGCCTCGCTGCACGTAGGGCCCAAACTTCCCTGATCGAGCAACGACTGCCGCCCCGTCGGTGTCCTCTCCGATCGGGATGGCATTGATCGCCCTGGCATCGATCTCGTCAATGTTCGAATCCACCAGGTTCTTGAGACCGGGGTGCCCGTTCCCGAAGTAGAAGCTCTTCAACCAGGGAATCGCCTCCCGATCCCCGTTGGCGATTTCATCGAGATCGTCCTCCATGCGGGCGGTGAAGGCATAGTCGACCAGATCGGAGAAGTGCTGCTCCATCAGGGCAACGGCGGCGAACGCAGTGAAGCTGGGCACGAGCGCCGATCCCTTCTTGTAGGCGTATCCCCGATCCTGAATGGTGCTGATGATGGATGCGTACGTGGAAGGACGGCCAATGCTTAGCTCTTCGAGGCGCTTGATCAACGATGCTTCGGTGTAGCGAGCGGGGGGTTTTGTCTCGTGGCCCTTTGGCTCGACGTTTGTGATGGCCGCCGAATCCCCCTGGCTGACCGCGGGAAGGATTCGCTCCTGGTCATCGAGGGCGGCATCAGGATCATCGCTTCCCTCGACGTACGCTCTGAGGAATCCCGGGAAAGTGATCGTGGTTCCGGAGGCGGCAAACTCGGTGGCGGTACCGCCACGTGAGGTGGCTGCGGCGATGACCTTGACACTCTCTCCCTTGGCGTCTCTCATCTGCGAAGCCACCGTTCGCTTCCAGATGAGGTCATAGAGCCGCGACTCGTCCGCAGACGGTCCGAACTGGGCAGCAACGGATTTCGGAGTTTTGAATTCGTCACCGGCCGGCCGAATGGCCTCGTGGGCCTCCTGCGCATTCTTGACCTTGCTCGTGTAGACCCGCGGCTTGCCCGGCAGGTACTCCGAGCCGTAGCGGTCGGCGACGAGCGTCCTGGCGGCGTCGACTGCGGCCGCAGACAACGTCAGCGAGTCGGTGCGCATGTAGGTGATGAACCCGCCTTCGTAGAGCCTCTGCGCGGCGGACATGGTCCTGCGGGCACCAAAACGCAGCTTGCGACCCGCCTCCTGCTGTAGCGTCGAAGTGCGGAACGGCGGATACGGGCGCCGGGTGTACGGCTTGGATTCGACCGAGGCAATTTCCGCCGGGGCATCAACCAGATCGTTGGCCAGCTGGGTCACTGCGGCCTGGTCGAGAACAGTCTTGCCGGCCGCTTTCAGCTTGCCTTGTTCGTCGAAGTCACGGCCGGTGGCAACGGTCTCGCCGCCTACCGAGACGAGCGTCGCGTCGAAGGATCCGTCTGCCGCTTCGAAGGTGCCGGCAAGGTCCCAATAACCTGCGGCCACGAACGCCATTCGTTCTCGCTCACGGTCCACGATGATCCTGGTGGCCGGCGACTGCACCCGGCCGGCCGACAAGCCTCGCTTGATCTTTCTCCACAGCACCGGAGAGACCTCATAGCCGTAGAGCCTGTCGAGAATGCGGCGCGCCTCCTGGGCGTCGACGAGGCGGCGGTCCAGGTCACGGGGGTTGGAGGCTGCCTCTTCAATCGCCGCCGGGGTGATCTCGTGAAATACCATCCTCCGCACCGGAATTCGCGGGTTGAGCGTCTCGATGAGATGCCAGGCGATGGCCTCGCCCTCGCGGTCTTCATCAGTAGCGAGCAGGAGCTCGTCTGCGTCCTTGAGCAGCCGCTTCAGCTTGGTCACTTGCTGCTTCTTGTCGGCTGAGACCACGTAGAGGGGCTTGAAGTCGTTGTCGACGTCGACACCGTATCGGGTGCGACGCCATTCGTCCTGAAGGGACTTGGGGGCGTCCGCGGCCTTTGCAGGAATGTCGCGAATGTGGCCGATAGACGATTCGACGACGAAGTTGCCGCCGAGGTACCCGGATATCGTCCGGGCCTTCGCAGGAGACTCGACTATGACCAGTTTTCGTGACATTTCTTTCAAGCGGGACGCGGTCCCGTGGCCGGCTAGAGAGCTTGGAGCGGGGTCGATGATTACGTCAGATCAGGCTCGATGTCAAGACCGGTACCCGTCGACCAGCTTGCCGACGACCCTATCCCACACGTATTCCTCGACGACACGGAGCCTGCCTTTAGCGCCCATTTCGGATGCTCTGCCGGGGTCGCTGAAGAGGATCTCGAGCCCTTCGACGATGTCATCGACGGAATCGACGACAAACCCGGTCTCGGCAGGAACGACGGTTTCCGGCGATCCTCCGGAGGACCCTGCAAGCACCGGGAGCCCGGCCGCGGCTGCCTCGAGGAACACGAGGCCAAGACCTTCGATCTCGAGGCCGCCCCACCGGGTCCGGCATGGCATGCAGAAGACATCCATCTCCCGATACAGGTCGGCAAGGCGCTCCCAGGGCACGTCGATCTCGAATCGAACCGGCACGCCGGACGCGGCAGCGAGCCGCCTCAACTTCTTCTCCATGCGTCCTTTGCCGACGATGAGCAATTCGACGGCGGTGCCCCGGGCTCGTAGTTCGGTTGCTGCAGCGATGAGCCGGTGCTGTCCCTTCCGGGGAACGAAGCGGCTGACACATCCAACAAGGGGGGGATCGTTCTCCGGTGGTTCGTCGGCCGGGGTGAACGTCTCCACATCGACACCGGCGCCTATGGCAACGACCTCTCGTCCCGTAAGGCGAGAGACCTTGCGCTGGGTATACCGGCTGACGGCAAAGAGCACGTCGGCGCTGCACAGGATGCGACGCAGCCAGGAACGCAACCCGGGCACAGCCGCCGGGATCGTCACCTCCGCTCCGTGACAGAGGATTCCGACGGGGATGCCCAGTTCCTCCCGAAGACGCGGAGTTGCCCTGGACAGCGGGTGCGGAGCCCCAAACAGGATCGCCTCCGCCCCGAACTCGCGGGCCTCGCTCCCGATCCAGTCGACGACCGAGCGAGTCGGCCACATAAAGCGTTTCGATCCCCTGCGCACGATTTCTTCACCACGTCTCGTGCCCGACGCCGGATCGTCGGCCGGTGCGAGTACGCGGACATCGTGCGGATATGCGTCGACGAAATTGCCGAGGTAGGTCTGGATACCGCCCGGTTTGGGTGGGTAGTCGTTGGTGACTATCAGGAGCTTCATGCGAGATGTGGCGCCAGGTTCCAGCTGACGACAGTCGGGCCACGCTGGGTGAAAGCGAGCCTCCCGTAGTGGGTGTTGCCCATCCCACCGATCAAACCCCGCTTCTCTGATGGAATGCCCAGGATATCGGTTACATATGCCCTCGTGGCCCCACCGTGGGAGACCACACCAATGGTATTGCCGGGGTTGGCGGCAACTATCGAGTTCACAGAACCGACCATCCGCTCCTGCACCCCGGCGAAGGTCTCGCCGCTCCCGCCGCGGGGAAGATCCACGCCCCGCCGGAACGTCCGGTACTCGTCCGGAAAGGCCACCTCGATCTCGGCCGGGCTCATACCCTCCCACGCCCCAAAACCAATCTCCTTGAGACCGGGGTCGATCTCGACCTCGAGCGATTGCACCTCGGCGATTGCTCTCGCCGTGTCCGCGGCGCGCAGCAACGGAGAGGCATAGAGAGCATCGAGCGGTGGAACGGACCTACCGAGCCTGGCGGCTTGGCGCCGGCCCTCGTCGTCGAGGACACCGTCGGCATGGCCCTGCCATACGCCCGCGGAGTTGGCCACGGTTTGGCCGTGACGGATCAGCAGCAACTCGGTGTCGTCGGGGCTGGACCCGAAGTGCGGCAGTGCGGTGTGACCGAGGTGGGTGTCGTCGTTGTACACACGCACCGATGGCCGCCCTTCATCGAAGACGATGGTGGCGGTGGAGGTGTTCCCGAGAAGTCGGAGCGGAGTCGGCCGGCGGGTTGCCAGAATTGTGGCAACGAGCATGAGCAGCACCATGCCGTGGCTGACCACCGCAATCCTCCCCTCGCCGACCCGCTCGATCAACTCGTCGAGCGCGGCGCTGGTCCGCTCCACCACATCGGACATCAATTCCCCACCGCCCGGTGCTGCGATGTTCTCTCCGGCGAAGAGGGCGGCAACAAGATCCGGATCCTCGGCCATGATGTCGCCGGTTGTGCGGTCCTCCCACGAGCCGAAGAACGGTTCGCGCCATTGCCGGTCAGCCTCGACCGGCTGACCCAGCGCGACCGCGGTGTCCCTCGTGCGCTGTAGATCGCTGGCAACCACAAGATCGAAGCTGGAGCCGGCGAACCTTGCGGAGAGCAGCTTGACCTGGGCTTTGCCGAGATCGCTCAACTCCGAGTTGGTGTGCCCCTGCCACCGGCCGGCAGCGTTCCCGGTCGTCTGGGCGTGGCGGATGAACGTGATCTCGACTGACAACTTCGGACTCCGGTAGAGCGAATGCGTAGGCTAGGCGCCATGTTGCCGTTGCTGATCGCTCTCGCCGAATCGGACTCGATCATCCCGGAGGAGACATCGGCGCGGATCGTTTGGGTGGTGATTGGGCTCGTCATCCTGGGCCTGTACTTCTTCATGAAGTCCAGCCGGAAGAAGGCAACCAAGGACTACTGGGCTCGACGCAAGGCCGAGGAGGAACGGATCGCCAACGATCCGGACATGCGAAAGGAATGAGCCTATGACCTCCGAGGAAGACATCCTTCTCCACTACGAGGATCGCTACGACGAGGACGCCAGGCTTTCCGAAAGCGCCCTCGGCCAGCTCGAACTCCTTCGCACCCAGGCTCTGTTGCGGCGGTATCTGCCGACTCCCCCGGCGTCGGTTCTCGACGTGGGTGGCGGTCCGGGGGCCTATGCATACTGGCTCGATGCAGCCGGCTACGAGGTGGACCTGATCGATATCGTTCCCCGTCACGTCCGGCAGGCAATGGAACGCGGCGTGCGAGCCACCCTCGCAGATGCCCGCGAGCTTCCGGTTCCGGATCGCACCCGGGATGCCGTGCTGCTGCTGGGCCCGCTCTATCACCTGCAGGAGCGGGACGACCGGGTCAAGGCTCTGCAGGAGGCGATCCGGGTGGCCCGACCGGGCGCCCCGGTATTTGCGGCGGCCATCTCCAGATATGCGCCGGCGATCGATAGTCTTGACTCGGAGTACTTCGACGATCCTGTGTTCGCCGGCCTTCTTGACAATGTCACTGCGACTGGTTCGCACGACAACCCGACCGACAACCCGAACTACTTCACGACCTCCTACTTCCATCTTCCCGACGACCTCGAGGCGGAGATGGTCGACGCTGGTCTGGAACGTGTCGAGATCCTTGCGATCGAGGGTATTGGTTGGGTGGCATCGAACCTCGACGATCGCCTCGACGACGTTGGGAAACAAGCAAAGCTCATGGGGTTGCTGGAGCGATTGGAACAGGAACCGAGCATCCTCGGTGCCAGCCCGCATCTCATGGGTGTCGGGTTCGTCGCCCCTTCAGCGACGATCGTGGACCACTAGCGAGACCACAGGAGAGTCGTTGTCGCCGACCTGCAACGCCTCGACCAACAACTGCTGCAGCTCTTCCTTCGAAACCACCGGGCTGGGAAGCAACTCGTCGGTCAGCTTCACCCTGATGATGGCCCGGAATTCCTTGGTCAGTTCAGCCATTCACACCTCCTAGTCGGCTTTCGAAGCCTACCGCCGTACCGCGTGCCGTCGACCTGCCCTGCGAGAGCGGCGCGGTCTGCGCGCTGTTCACCGATCGGCAGTCATGGCCGTTCAGCCCTATCGACCAGAAACTCCCTGACATACGCTGGGATCCGGACACATCTCCTCTGAGAGCGTCCAGGGGAAGGCCATGCAATCGGATCTCGCGGAACAGCGGTTTCAGGAGATCTATCGGGCACACCAACGCCAGATCCTGGCGTACTTCCTGCGCCGCACCGATGCCACCTCGGCACGGGACGGGGCCTCCGAAACCTTCCTGACGGCGTGGCGCCGCATCGACGATTTACCTGCCGGCGACAGTGCCCTCCCCTGGCTCTACGGCGTGTCCCGCAAAGTGCTGGCGAACCAGCGCCGCGGCCGGGACCGCTATGCGGCGTTGGGTCAGAAGCTCAACCATGTCGGTTCGCAAGACGAGCCCTCACCGGAGGTGGTCGTGTTGCGCAGGGCTGAAGACAAGGAAATGCTCGATGCGGTTGCCCGACTCCGTCCGGCAGACCAGGAAGTGCTTCGGCTCACGGTGTGGGAGGAACTCCCCCACGCCCAGGTCGGAGAAGTCATTGGGACGTCCGCCCATGCCGTCACCCAGCGGCTGCACCGCATCACCAAACAGCTTGCCCGGGAGTTGCAGACAACCGGGCGCCATCGTCGCGCCGGAGGAGGTGACCCGCGATGAAGTCACACGACGACATCCTCGAGCGTATGAGCGAGGCCAACCCCCTCCCCGATGTCGAAATGATCACCGACGGCCAGCTCGCCGCGATGACTCTGCAGGTTGAAGAGGCCCGGCGTGCAGGACTGACCCTCGACGAGCCGCAAGCGCTCGACCCGACACGCCCCCGGGTCCGCTGGCTGCGGCCGGCTATCGCATTCGGGGCCGCATTGCTGGTGGCCCTCGCCACGATCGGGGTAGTGTCTCTGATCAGCAGAGGCGGGTCCGATCTGGCCAATGAGCAGACGCCGACGACAACCGGCGCGCCAACTACGACTGCAGCGCCAACAACATCGGCGGCGCCCGATGCGTCCGGAGCTCCGGCAGCCCCAATCAGCCCGATCAATCGTGTGCTCGATATCGCCATTGCCAACGACAACGAACTGTGGGCAATCACCCTCGGTGGAGTGGTGCGATGGGACCTGGTCACACAAACCCACACAGTTCACGACGAGGAACTCGGACCGGGGGTCGCCGATTTCGGCCGTGTCATGGCCGGTGCCGGTGGCACGGTGTGGCTTATAGGTGACGAGAGCCTGGCTCGCTATGACGGCGGCTGGGCGACCTCTCAGCTCAGCGACGCCCCATTCGGCCACCTGAGGCCCGGGGAACCCGTGCCGATGGCCGTCGGCCCGGATGGTGCTCTGTGGATTGCCGCCGGACCCGACGAGTTGGGACGATTTGATGGCTCGGAATGGGAGATCTTCGAGGCGCCCTATGCGGCCACGCGAGTGGATCGGGGGTGGGCATCCGACATCGCGGTGAGTCCCGATGGCACAGTCTGGGCGGCATTGGAGGGCATGTCGGGCGAACCGGATCCAGAGAGTCCGGCGCTCGATCCCAGCGCTGTCGCAAGCTTCGACGGGACAGACTGGGCGCTGTACACCGCCGGCGACGGGCTCCCCGACGGGGTCAGGTCGATCACAGTTGCACCCGACGGGACAGTGTGGGCAATGTCGTTCGGTTGGGCCTGGTCGGGATCCGACGGAGACGGGTCGGTATCCGGGGAGGGCATTGCTCGCTTCGACGGCAGCACCTGGGCCCGCTACACGGAGGCGGATGGTCTTCCCTCCAATAGCTCTGAGATCGAGGTCGGTCTCGACGGGTCGATCTGGGCCGTCGATATCGAGGGTGCGGGTATCTCGCAGTTCGATGGGTCCGGCTGGACCGCTCTTGCGGTACCGCCGCGCTTCGGGCTGCCGGCAGTCGTCGATGCGGCGGGCACGTTGTGGATGCCGTCCGACGAATCGGAGGGCGGAATCGTCGGTGTCAATGGAGAGAACACCTTCCGATTCATCGTGCCCGTGGAGGAGGGCCCGGTTGCGGCGCCCGACACCACCGTCGTCCCAGCTACGGAGTGGAATTCGATCCTGGCCGACACCAGGGCCGGGCCGACACCGCCGGCGGCGACTTGCCTCCCGGGCACCTCTCCGAACGAACCGGGACCGATAGACCAGCAACGTCCAGAGGCCGCTTTCAACGGGATGCTGGCCGCAGCGTTCGATCACCGGCTAGGCCAGATCATCTTTGCCGATACCAATGGGCAAACCTGGGGCTTCGACGTCTGCACCAACACATGGCACACACTGAATCCGGATGGGACCCCACCCGCAGAATCAAGCGCCGGTCTGGTGTACGACGTGGACTCCGACCGAACGATCTCCGTTGGCAGCCTCATCGGGGTCTACGACGCCGAATCCAACGAGTGGAGTACCGCCGTCGGCAAGGGTTATCCCTTCGGCGCCGTTTACGACCCGGTTTCCGGTCTGGTGATCACAACCATCTTTGCTGACGACGGCCTTGGAGGCGACGGCCTTGGAGGCGACGGCCTTGGAATGGAGTTGTGGGCGTACGACGTGGACACAGACACCTGGACGTTGGTCGGACACATTGCGCAACTGGGCGATCTACTCGGATACACACCAGAGCCAGATCGGCTCATCATCGCCACGTGGGACAACCGCACAATGTTGCTGGATCCCCGTAGCGGCGAGAAAACCATCGTGGAGACAGAGACACCTGCGGTTCAGTTCGGGTGGCCCAAGGCCTCATACGGAACGACCACCGACACGGCCTTTGTGGCACACGGGGTCAAAGCCGCTGGAGGCATGATCGTCGACGTGTTCCCTGGCTTCATCTGTGGGTTCGAACCGGCAACGTTGACGTGGGGCTCTTGCCTTGCCAGCCCGGGCGACGGCGACTACCCGGGATTTGGCGCCATCGTGGGCGACCCGATCAACAATCGGCTCGTAGTCATCAATGGCATCTACGGGGACTTCTGGGTGAATGCGACTGACCACGTCTGGGGAATCGATCTGGAAACAGGCGAACTGAGCGAGTTGCTGGAACCGAGCGAGTGAGGGTGAGGGTATGAGAAGAACAATCGCCATCGGAGCGCTACTGCTGGCGATGTTGACAGGTTGTGGGTCAAGCGACGTCGCTCCCGAAGGCGAGCACGATCCGACACAGGTCCCCGACGAGGTCTCGCAACTGATCGACGATTGGTGGGCGGCGCTGGAGCAGGGCGATGACTCGGTGCTGGACCTCTACCTGTCATCGGGCTACCACCTGCATGGCGTTTCGCGCATCGATCGTGATGACATAGTCGACCACCTAACGTCCGACAGCTGGACCAACGAATGGACGACTCGGCCCTTTGTCATGGCTGACGACGGAAATGGCCGCTACCTGGTGGTGAGGGGCATTCGCAACACACTGCCGGGTGCCGGCATCTCCGTTGCTTCTGCGTTAGCCTTCGAGATTGAGACCCGCGGTGACGGCAGCCTCAAGATCGCTCATACCGCATGGATCTCCAGACGCGACAACTAGGCAAACTGACCTGATACGCAAACAGCCCCCGGCATAGCCGGGGGCTGTCCTCCTCCTCTTACTCCGCGCCTGCCCTATGGGCAGGTTGGAGTTCCGCTTCGCAGAACTCCGCCCGCTTAGACAAATGCCGAGGCGAAGATCAGGCTGACGATGGTCATCACCTTGATGACGATGTTCATCGCCGGACCAGAGGTGTCCTTGAACGGGTCACCAATCGTGTCACCGACGACCGCGGCCTTGTGGGCATCTGAGCCCTTGCCCCCGTAGGCGCCGGCCTCGATGAACTTCTTGGCGTTGTCCCATGCACCACCAGAGTTGGCCATGAAGATCGCCAACAGGAACCCTGTCACCAGGGCACCGGCGAGCAGGCCGCCGAGAGCTTCGACGTTGATGAAGCCGACCACGAGCGGCAGGGCAACGGCAAGCGCACCCGGCACCACCATCTCCCGCAGCGCCGACGTGGTCGAAATGTCGACACACTTGGCGTACTCGGGCTTGACGCCATCGCGCCCCTCACGCAATCCCGGGATCTCCCTGAACTGGCGCCGCACTTCTTCGATCATCTGGTTGGCAGCCCGACCAACCGCCTTGATGGTCATCGAGGCGAACAGGAACGGGAACATCCCGCCCAGGAACAGACCGACGATGACCGGGATGTTCAGAATGTCGAGAGTGTCGAGCGTACCGCCAGCATCTACGACGGCCTGGCGGAATGTGAAGAACAGGGCCAAGGCGGTGACAGCAGCAGAAGCGATCGCAAAACCCTTGGCGATTGCCGCCGTGGTGTTGCCCAGGGCGTCGAGAGCGTCGGTGGCTTCACGAACCTCCGGCGGCAGATGGGCCATCTCGGCAATACCGCCGGCGTTGTCCGCGATCGGCCCGTACGCATCGACGGAAACGGTGATGCCCAGGGTGGAGAGCACGCCGATGGCGGCAATAGCGATTCCGTAGATACCGGCTAGTTCGACGTCGAATGCCATCTCGCCGCCCCAGTAGGCGCCGAGCATCCCAAACGCAACCACGATCACCGAGAAGGCCGCAGAGCGCATGCCTTCGGCGATACCTTCGAGTGCCACGGTCGCCGGGCCGGTTTGCGCCTGGCGGGCGATCTCCTTGACGACACGGTGATGATCGCTGGTGAACCACTCAGAGATCTGACCGATGAACCAGCCGACAAACAACCCGATGACAACTGAGCCGACCAGTCCCCAGGTGTTGTCGACACCGGCGTCGCCGCTGTCGAAGAACATCGGTGTGACGATGGCAACGCCGGCAACGGTGATTGCCATTGCCGCGTAGGTTCCCCGGTGGAGCGCCGCTGCGAGGCTTCCCTTGCCGGGTTTGACGAGGAAGGAGCCGATGATCGAGCCCGCCATTCCGATGGTTGCGATCATCAGCGGGAAGAAGAACGCCTCCTCCTGGAAAGCCTCCCCGGCAAACGCAAAGGCGGCGAAGGCGATCGGAGCGATCATCGAGCCGACGTAGCTCTCGAAGAGGTCGGCGCCCATTCCGGCGACATCCCCAACGTTGTCCCCAACGTTGTCGGCGATGGTGGCCGGGTTGCGGGGGTCATCCTCCGGGATTCCGGCTTCGACCTTGCCGACCAGGTCGGCGCCGACGTCGGCAGCCTTGGTGTAGATACCGCCGCCGACACGGGAGAACAGTGCGATCGAAGAACCACCGAGACCGATGGCAGTGATGATCTGGAACGACTGGGGATCATCGAGAATCGTCTCAAAGAACAGGTAGCCAAGACTCAGGCCGAGCAGGCCAAGGCCGGCAACGGTGAAGCCCATGACGCCGCCACCGCGGAACGCAAGCGGCAGAGCCTTCTCGATCCCGCCCTGGCGGGCCGCTTCCGCAGTCCTGGCATTGGCTGCGGTGGCGATCCGCATGCCGATGAAGCCGGCAAGGGCCGACAGGAAAGCACCAGACACATAGGCGACGGCACCCCATGGCCTGCCCCAATCGAGCAGGGCAAAGATGAGGATGGCCATGATGGCGACAAACCCGGCTACAGCCGTGTACTCCCGCCTGATAAAGGCCATGGAACCTTCGCGGATTGCCCCCATCAGTTCCTGCATCCGGTCGTTTCCTGGACTAGCGGTGTTCACCTGACGTGCGAACAGCGCGGCAAGGACGAGCGCAGCTACCGCCGCGACGAGGGCAAGGTATAGCCAGATCTCCACAGATTTCTCCCAGTCGGAAAGAGGATGCGGCGATTCTAAGTACTGCTTCCTGGAGCCGCTAATTGGCGACAACGAATGCACGACCGCCGCCGCCACACAAGTCCCAAATCGGGTTAACATCGCTGCTCGTGCGACCCTCCCTCATCACAACCATCTGCGCGCTCGCCCTTATCGCTGCCGCATGCACCGGAGCCGCGGCCGAGCCGACGACCACCACGGTTCCGCCGACGACGTCGACCTCCACCGCAACGGTGGCGCCGACCACAACCACTGCGACGGCACCTCCCCTGGCTACGGTCGACCTCGAGATCGAGATGCCCTCCGACGCCGTGGCTGCCCCGGTCGAGGCGCTGTACTCGTGGCTGGTCGACAAGCGCAATCAGCCTCCCGTCGCGCCCGAGGCCCTGATCGAGCAACTCGAATTCGCCTCGCGAACAGACCCTGGCGAAAGCGGCATCATCACCACAAGCGAGCTGTCAAACGGCGACCAGATAGGCACCGCCGTCGTTGACGACGACGTAGTGCTCCTTGTCGACGACGGAACGGGCTGGCGCATCGTCGGTGCAGCGATGGCCGGACTCCCGCCGGTTCTTGGGGAAGAGCCGAGGACGGTGTTGATCCTCGGATCCGACGCCCGCGTCGGCGAAAACCAGCAGCGCCTGCGGGCGGACAGCGTCCACATTCTCACAGTCGTCCCGGAGGCAGGCGCCGGTGCCATCGTCGGTTTCCCCCGCGACTCATGGGTGCAGGGACCCAACGGAGGCACCAAGCTCACCAACCTGATGGCGGGTCGTGGCCCCGAGATCATGCTCGAGACGATCACTGAGATGACCCAGTTGGACTTCGACGGGTACTTCGTCACCGGGTTCCTCGGCTTCACCAATCTCATCGAATCACTTGGGGGGCTCTACATCGACCTCCCCACCGTGATGCGGAGCGGCAACAACTGGGCGAACTACCCCGCAGGACCCCAGGACTTGACCCCACAACGTGCCCTTCGGCTCGCTCGCATTCGCAAGGGTCTGCCGGGAGGTGACTTTGATCGCTCGTACAACCAGGGATTGATCATGCAGGCAGCCATGGACATGGTCCAGGCCGTGCCCATCGAAGCCTTGCCGACCCTTGTGTATGTGCTGAGCGAGAACACCTGGACAGATCTGTCGACCGAAGAAGTTTTGACCCTGGCTGCATCGGCGTTCTTCTTCCCGTCCGAAAACCTGGAGAACATCGTTCTACCCGCTTCTGTCGGAACAGTTGGTTCCGCCAGCGTCGTCTTTCTCTCCGACTCGGCTGAGGAGGTCTACCGCGACCTCGAAGACGGCCTCCTCACAGCCGACGAGGAATAGCCGCCGCACCTCCGCGCCGCCCCGCTTCTTGCGTAAACCCTGCCGGAACGCCCGGCACCAGCTACGCAGGAACCGAGAGCGCCGCGATGGCAGCTAGCCGGAGCCGAGGAGAACCGGTCGAAACTCGGCTGCGGCCGCCGCCTCTACCCGACGATCGGGCACCACCAGCAGATCCACGTCGATTGCCACGACGGCGACCACCACGCGCACATCCCAGGACCGGTCGACGAGACAGTGGCACTCCACGAGCTCGGCGCCGTTTGCCCGAGCGAGATCCGCCGCCGCCTGCACAGGATCCGTCCGGGAACCGAAAGCCGAGAAGGTGAGAGGCGCCGCAACCAGGGCCGCCGCATCGGCCGCCGTGGAGGCATTGGTCCGGGCCGCCGCCACACGTGCGATGTCGGTCACGAGCAGGGCAAGCAGGACGCCCACCGCTAAGAGCGCGGCAACCAGCAAGGCGGCAGCGCCCCGTTGTGTGTTCATCGTTCTACGGCCATCACCGCCCTTGCCGACAGCGGTACCGCAAATGACCCCAACAGGGGTACTGCTATCTCGTACGTCAATGCAATATCCACCGAAGCCGGCCGACCCACCACGTGGGGGCGATGAACACCGATACGGGCGTCATCGCCGCCGTCACCTATTGCCGCCCGGGTCGCCACGACGGCGTTGGCCGGGTCCGGATTGGTCGCGGCGACTCGAACACCCTCACGTGCCGCAGCAACCAACTCGACCTGATGCCGGGCCACAACAGCCACCTCGACGATGACGATGAGAAGCACCAGGACGAGCGGCACGAGGAGTGCCAACTCGACGGTTGCGCTCCCATCCTCGGAACTCATACGAAGCTCGAGACTCGATCGATTACCGCATTGAAGAGCGACGACAGCGCCCCGGTGTTGGTTGCCCAGAAGATGAGAGCCCCGGCGATGACGGCGGCGGCAACGACGACCAGGGCGTACTCGGCGGTGGCTTGACCACGCTGGCCCTTGATGATCCGACTCATTGGTTTCCTTTCGAGTGCCGGCAGCCGGCCGGTACGGCGGGAAGCTGCAGATTGGCTACATGTCGAGCCGGCTCATGGCGTCGACGATGATCGGGGCCAGCGCCAGGAGCAGAAACCCGGGGAGAATGAGGAGGGTTAGGGGGAAGAGCATGGCTACCGGCTTCCTTCTGACGGTTTCGAGACGCCTGGCTGCCAGTTCGGCGTTCAGTTCGTCGGCGAGTCCCGCGACCGGTTGCTCCACCCCGGCACCGGTGACGGTGGCCCGGGCGACGGTTCGGTACAGGGGGCGGCCGATACCGTCGGCAGCGGTCATCTCGGCGGCGGTGCCCCCGACCAAAGCCGACCGAAGAATGCCCGCCACCTCGGACCCGACCCGGCCACCCGTCTCCCCTGCGGCCAGGCCCAGGGACGCGTGCAAACCGAGGCCACCGGTCAGCGACAGGGCCGTCAGGTCGCAGAGCATCGCAAGATCAGCCGCATCCTGCGTCGCCGTCAGACGTCTCACCCGCAGCCGGCGCATTGCCTGAACCAGCCCGGCCCCTCCCGCCAGGACGAGCGCGAGATACGGAGCCTCCACCAGGACCAGGGCAAGGAGCATCACCGTCACCACCGTCGACCATCGGGCTTCGGTGAGCACAAGAGAGAAGATGCCGACCAACGCCGCTGTCATGTTCTGGCCATCCACCACACCGCGACACCCCCGGCGACCTGCATCGCAAGCGCGGCTACAACCAGCAGCAGTCCCCCGCTACCCGTCGCAACGACTCTCCCAATTCGGGAACCACCACCGACCAGTAGAGACAACACGGGCAGCGCCCCGACAACCGCAGCCGACATCCGGGCTTGCGCGGTCAGGGTGCGTTGCTCCCTGGCCAGTGCGGCGTCGTCGACCGCCCGTTCGGCGAGACGCTCGAACACGGCGGCCGACCTTCCTCCCGTGACGGCCGCCACCCGCAAGGCCAGCCTCGCCCTTCGGCCATTGCGCGGCAGGGCGGAGAGCGTCTCAGAAATGCCGCCAAGCGGGGCGCCGGCCAGAGCGAGGCGATGGGCCCTCCGCAATCGGTCGTCGGAACTTCCCGCCGACGCGGCGGCAAGAGCCATTCGCAACGAAGCGCCGGCACGCAGCTCGGCCGCAATCGAGCCGAAGAACCGAGCTTCGTCGACGGATTCGGTACGCCGCCACCAGCCGCTCACCGGGACGGAGTCCCAGAACAGGATCACCAGGGCAGTCGCCACAACTAGGAGCATGTGTACGCCTCGGCAAGATCTTTCCCATCGACCGTCACAATGGACCGCACCACCCGCCTCCCGGCACGACGACCCACCACGACGACCCCATCAACGGCGCTGCGTACCTGCCGCGAGATGCTCGCCTCCGACACATTGGCGTCCGCCGCAAGCGCCAGAGTCTCGAGCCGCCACAACGCTTCTTCCGCCGAACTCGCATGGATCGTTGACATGGATCCCTCGTGGCCGGTGGACATCGCCTGCAGCATGTCGAAAGCCTCCGCCCCACGTACTTCGCCGACGATGATCCGGTCCGGGCGAAGCCGGAGGGCGTGCCTCAGCAGGTCGCGCACAGTGATACCGCCCGCTCCTTCCGAATTCGGCGGCCGACCTTCGAGCCGCACGACATGACCGCCGAGCCGCAGTTCCGCAGCGTCCTCCACCGACACCACCCTCGCATCAGCCGGGATCTCACGCGACAACACATTGAGCAGCGTCGTCTTGCCCGACCCGGTGGGGCCGGCGACCAGCAGACTCGCGCGATCGCAGACGAGTGAACGCAACGTCTCAGCGCCCCCGTGATCGACACTTCCCAACTCCACCAAGGCTGCGAGGTCGGTGACCGTGTCCGCAAACCTGCGTACCGCCAGAACCGGACCACCCACCGCTGCCGGTGGGATGAGGGCATGAAGCCGGGAGCCGTCGGGGAGGCGGGCATCAACGGCAGGACTGGCCCGGTCGAGCCGCAGGCCGAGTGGTGCAATCACTCGTTCAACAGCGGCAACCACCTGTGCGGGACCATCGAACCGCACCGGGGACGGCCGCAATTCGCCCCCAGTCTCGATCCAAACGGCCCCATCGCCGTTGACCAGCACGTCACTGATCGCGGGGTCGCGCAGGAGAGGTTCGATGGGCCCGAGCCCGACCAGAGAATCAACCACAGCATCCACTCCCGCCGTGTCGAGGAGCGGAGCCTCAATCGGAAGCAGTTCGGTGACACGATCCCGGATGGCGTGACGCTCCAGGACGACGGGTTCCGCCATGACGGTCCGGGCGAGCCGATCGATCACTCCCATGGCAGCTCCCACACCTGCCACCATGACCTGATCCATTTGCGCCGCATCGGGATTCGACCGGCAAGGAGGGCGGCAACCGTCGACCGCGGCGGCGTCGGGATCGTTATGCCAGGTCCCGGCGCCTTCTCATCCCAGCCCATCTGTTGATAGACGGCGCGACGCGGCGAGGCCGGCGTCAAGCCATGAGGGAGCAAGGGTATGACGGGCACGACGGGGTGCAGCCGGCCATCGAACCCGGCAGGGGCACGCATGACGACGTTGGGCCAGCCTGCCGCCAGCGCTGAGATCACCTCACCGGCTCGGGTCGGGTCGACGCCTCCGTTGCGCAGAACGGCGACACCAGGTCGCTCCGGGCGGAGATCGGTCAGCCGCGGTCCCTCGTTGACGAGCGACGCAAGCGATCCTTCCCCCGGATAGCTTGGTCCTCCCTCCTCCAGATCCACCACGAGAGCGGTGCCCGCAGCCGCGGCAAGCGCAAGCGGAGCAACCGCTCCAAGAACCCCACCGGCGTCGGTCTGCACCATCAGCGTTGCCACTTCCCTCTCCCTGTCAGAGCGGGGAAGCAACGCGAACGTATTCGGCGGACGAAGGCGATACAAGGGGTCCGTTCGCGAACAACGCCCAACTGTTCGCGCTGGACCGCCGTAGAATCTGGATATGGAGGCAGCCTTTTTCGATCTAGACAAGACGGTTATTGCCAAGTCGTCGACGCTGGCGTTTGGCAAACCGTTCTACAACGCAGGCTTCGTCGGAAAGCGTGCCCTGATGAAGATGGGCTTCGCCCAACTGTTCTATGTCCTGTTCGGAGCCGACGAGGATCAGTTGGAGCGCGCTAGAGATCAGATGCTCATGCTGACGTCCGGATGGCACCGTGCCGAGATCGAGCAGCTTGTGGAACAGACCATCGACGAGGTCGCCGACCCGATCGTGTACGCCGAGGCACTCACGCTGATCGATCGGCACAAGCGTGCCGGTCGCAAGGTGGTCATCGTTTCGGCCAGCCCGGAGCAGATAGTACGTCCGCTTGGCAGGCATATTGGGGTCACCGACTTCATCGCCACCAAGGTCAAGACCGACGCCGCCGGCTTCTTCCTCAATGAGTTGGAGCTCTACGCGATGGGTGAGGGCAAGGTCGAAGCCATCAACGATCTGGCCGAACGTGAGGAAATCGATCTCGAGAACTCATATGCCTACTCGGACAGTGTCACCGATCTGCCGATGATGGAGATGGTCGGCAATCCTGTTGCGGTTAACCCGGACCGGGATCTCCGCAAGGTCGCCGAGGAACGGGAATGGCCCATCGAGGAGTTTGAGCGCCAGGTCAGCCTGCGTACTCGGCTCCCATCCCCGAATCCGTGGTGGTCCGGCGCCACCGTCGCCGGAGTCGCCGCTGCGGTTGCCGTGGCGATCCTGGCGAGGAGACGGGACCTCTAGCGAACGACGGGCTGCCCGCCGACCGTTTTGAAGGGGAGGCCTACTCTCGACTCTTCTGCCATACGGAAACGTGCATGGTGCTGTCATCGGTGAACGGCTCGTGTTCCCATCCGGCCCAGCGCCCCAAGCGGCTCATGCCTGCGATCTTCGCCATCAGATCCAGCTCCTCAGGGAACACATATCGAAATGGCACCGACATTCGCCGTAGCTCACCGTCGCGAACTGCGAAGTGGTGTGAGGTGAAGTCCTGCGTAGCGAAGTGGTACTCGTCTATGCCCCAACGGCTCTCACTGAGGTGGAACGTATGGAGGTTTTGCCCGGGCGGCAGCACGCGCAGATTCGGCACACCAACCTCGACGACAAAGTACCCGCCCGGCTCGAGGTGGTCGGCGGCGTTCTGGAAGCAGGCCACCTGCTCGTCCTGCGTTGTCAGGTTGTTGATCGTGTTGAACACGAGGAACACCAACCCATACCCGCTGCCCAGGTTGGTGGATGCGAAGTCGCCCTCAACGGCCCGGATCGAGTCTGCTCCTGGTTTCGATCTCAACCGACGGAGCATCGCACTCGACAAGTCGATTCCGTCGATCTGCACTCCACGGTCATGCAGCGGAAGCGCAATGCGTCCTGTACCGATGCCGAACTCCAAGGCCCGACCATCACCGGCAAGATTGGAGAGGAATTCCACCACCGGGCCAACGGCCTCAGGAGTTGACTGAGCCGCGGCATCCTCGTCGTACCGCTCAGCAATACCTTCCCCAAAGTAGTCCCTCTTCACAGAACCCCATCTTTCTCAAGAGCACATCCGATGCTACGCCCCAGAGCACGCGCTTTGGGTCATGGGAGCAATGAGAGAAGAGCATCGCGTTGGCGTTCACTACTTGGAAGCGGTGACGGCACTCCTGCAGCGCGTCCGCACGAGTCACCCCACCAGAGGGTTGTACGAAGCCGCCGAGCTGCAGTGGTGGTGAAGTCCAGCGCTCAACCGACGATCTCGGTCAGCTCTTCTGGTTCGATGACAAGGGTCGCCCGGAGGCTGCGGCGATCGTCACCGAATGGCGCGACTGGGTAACTCTCGACCCGATTGTCTTGCCCGAGGCAACTCCCGATTGGGTTGCGCACGTCATCGAGCGCGGGCTTGGCCACGCCAATGAGTCCGGGTTCGAGGTTGTCCAACTCGAGGTCGACCGTGCCGATCAGGTGCTACGTGACGTGCTGGCCGGCCATGGCTTCGGTATCAAGGAAGAAGGGTTGGTCGAGTCGTGGCTGGCTGCACCCACCAAGAGCCGCACATCACGGGCCCCTGAGGCCGAGCTAACGCTCTCAGAACAGATTGTCGGGCTGAAATGCTGGCAAGGACTGACTCTGCAAGACAGGTTCACGAACCAGCAAGGCTGGCGACACCAAGAATGTCCAGGACGGTCGCAACGGTTTCATCGTGGGGTAGCGAATGGCCGCCTTCGAATTCGGTCAGTTCAACCTCTATGCCCGCCGAAGTCAGCGCCGTCACGAACCCTTCGGAGTTCTCGTAGGGGATCACGCTGTCCTCTCGTGCGTGGAGCAGACGGACTTGCAGGTCCGGGTTGAGCTCGATCGCCCCGTGGAGGAGTTCCCAGATCTCCATGTCCCTCATCTGCATGTACTCAAGCCCATATAGCCCCTCGTATCCGACGAAAGCATCGTATGCCCCGGCGACGCCCACGAGCGCATCAACATGTGTGGAACCCTGTTCGACGACACACTCCAAGCGACGCGGAAGATCCCGGCTTGCCGAGAACTCCTCCCAGAGCTGGTCGAGAGATTCACCGGCGAGTGCGGCGTGTGCGGCGGGACCCCCACCCAGCGACATTCCACCGATCGCAAGCGTCTCTGGCTCGCCGCCGGCGTCCGCAACGCTCTGTCGCAAGAAGCGGATGGCGCAGCCGAGCGCTTCTGCCACCTCGCGATAGCCTCGCCGATTGTTCATGAACAGCGACGGTGGAGATACGTCGCCGTAGTCGATCACCAACACCGCGACTCCGTGCGCAGCGATCTCCTCCGCCATGTTGTAGACGGAGCCCACCCCTTGACCTCCCCCAGGGAGGAACACAAGCGCGGGCCAATTGCCGGGCTCGGTCGGTTCGTGAAGGTCCGCCTTCCACTCCACCGGCGTGTCCCCCCGGGCGCCGATCGCATAGACCAAACCTTGGGTCGAGAGAACCGCAGGCGGCGCGAGCATGGTCGCTGTCGTAGTTGTTGTGGTTGTTGTGCTTGTTGCCAAGGTGGTTGCAGCGGCGATTGAGGTCGTTGTGGTGGAGATCGTCGTCGTGGTTGGCACGACCGTCGGCTCGGACTCAGCGACGGAGCTTTGGCCGGCACATGCAGTCACAAGCAGACAGGACGTCAGCAGCAAACGGTGCGAGTCTCGGAGGCTCATCAACTTCCCCTTCCGGATTTGCCGGTCCCTGAACGGCAGACTGCCTGCCCCATCGTGAGTCTGCGCTGTGCCTTTGTCAACTTTGATGGCGGCACAAAGCATCGAGTTGAGCCGTCTACCTGCAGCCCTCAGGACGCAGGCCGTAGCCCGCCCTTGCCGATGAACAGATTGATGCCCTCAAAGTACGTTCCGAGTACGTGGCGAAGCCGAACACGCGGAAGAGGCGCTTGGCGCGGCCACGTTCGCAGCGCCTCAGCGCCCATGCCGCCATCTTTCCGTATTCACATACTGAATCTTCGGTACATCCATGCGGGACGACCCCAACTCGCAACACCAGCGACCTGCCGTGCCAAGCCTTCCGAATCGGCATATACAGGATGGGAGAACGGTGCCCGCGAGTCAGCGCCTCGTTCCAAAACTTCCCGCGATCAGGTCCACGATTGAGTGGCGGCTTGAGCAACAACGGCTGGCAGCGCAATGGGAGGTTGATATCCCACGGTATCCTCGCCGGGACGGTCACACACGGTTCGTACGCCGATCGGAGTTGTGGTGAATTCCAAGGTTGATGCATACATCGGACGGTCGGAGCAATGGCCGGACGAGATGATCGGGCTGCGACCGATTCTGTTGGGCTGTGGGCTGACCGAGGAGATCAAGTGGGGCAAGCCTTGCTACAGCGATGAGGGCAAGAACATCGTCATCCTTCAAGAGATGAAGGAGTTCCTCGCTCTCATGTTCTTCAAGGGTGCCTTGCTGAACGATTCAGAAGGCGTTCTCGAGGAGCAAGGGCCGAACTCACGATCCGCTCGCCGCATTCGGTTCACCTCAGTGGAGGACGTAGCCCGGCTGGCCGACGTGGTCAAGGCCTACATTGACGAGGCAATCGATGTCGAGCAGGCGGGACTGGAGGTGGGCCCGGCACCCGAGCTCGTCTTGGTCGAAGAGCTCCAGAATCGCCTTGACGATGATCCGGCGTTCAAGGCTGCGTTCGATGCGCTGACCCTTGGTCGGCAACGGGAGTACAACCTGTACTTCGCCGATGCCAAGCAAGCCAAGACCCGGATGGCACGCGTCGAGAACTACACCCAGAAGATCCTGGACGGCAAGGGCTTCCGCGACAGGTGATCTTCGGCGCACCCGCACTGACAGAGTGGGGGCAGGCAGGCGCCACCGTCCCGTTAGGCCGCTCGAGGTCGAGCGGAAACGCGCATTCCCTGAAGCGCGGAGATCGGTACATCTGCGATCGGTTAAGTCTGGATCACCTCAGCGCCGTGGTTTTGACCTTCCCGCGATCCGGTTTGCGATTGAGATCGTTGCGTAGATCGGCTCGCGACACCGGCTGGTCAGGTAGCTGGTGAGTACCCTGGATGCATGTCGGAAATCGACACCTATCTCGACGACGCACCCGAGCCGCAACGCACCACGCTATCTCAGCTCCGATCGACCCTCGCTGCCATGCTTCCCGATGCCTACGAGGGCATGTCCTACGGTGTCCCAGCATTCCTGATCGCGGGACGACCTGTCGCAGGGTTCGCGTACGCGAAGAAACACTGCAGCTACCTCCCCCACTCCGGTTCCGTTCTCGAACACGTGGACGAGGAATTGCTGGATGGTTACGGTCACTCCAAAGGAGCACTCCGGTTCCCGGCAGACGCAATCCCGAGTGAGCAGCTGCTCCGTCGCCTGATCGACCTCCGCCTGGATGAGATCAATACCTGAAGGACCTCACCACCGCATCTCGATACGTCAGGGGACGGCCACGTACACGCACCCTCGGCGCCGTGGATTCGACCTACCCGACATTGTCTTCCAGATCGAGGTGGTCGCCTAGTTGGGCCGGACGGCCGACCTGAGGAACATCTCAGCGCCATGGTTTCGACTACCTGGCATGATTCTCTAAACCGAGGT
>CAMYKI010000002.1 GCA_947258985.1 uncultured Acidimicrobiaceae bacterium | reverse complement strand
TCGACGGAACAACGAAGTGCCTGCTCACGGAGCAGTCGTCGAGTCAGAACTCGCATTGCTCAGCGGGCTCCCAGGAGACTGTTGGACGTCATCCTCGACGGTTCCGCCGAGCAGGAGCGGAAGTTCCCTTTCCACGGTTTGGGCCAGTTCGGCAGTCGCCTCGCGAGAGCGTTCTCTGGCGATCCAGCGGCGCGCCCACCAGGCAGGGTCATAGGGCTGATCGATGTCGGCAATCGGCTGCCCCGTTCCGGGGACGTCGTCAAACTTGCCGGCTTCCTGCGCCTCGCGGATTACGCGCTCAATCCACGGCTCGGTCATGCCAGAACGCTACCGGGTGTGGCCTCCCCTAGAGCCCACTCCCGAAAACGCTGCCGGTGATCGGGTCGAGGTTGCCGTCGTAGGCGACACACACCCCGATTCGGTTCCCGGCATTCCAATCCGCTGAGTTTGGCGAGTAGTAGTAGAACCACAGCGCACTGTCGGCATACGGAATGCCAATGGTATCGGGCCATGCATCGGTGCAAACGGTGTCCATTTGCTCCCACACCATCTCGTCCGAAGTGAACTGAGTGTCCGGGAACTCGTACGTGACAACAACCTCGTTGTCGTGTGGCTGGTCACACGAGACGGTGGTGACCTGGCCCTCCAGACCGTCACCCGAAGCAGTGACGTCGGCGTCATTGAAGCAGTCCCCGGGCAATAGCTCGGCCACTGCAAGGACCAAGCCGCCGCCATTGGGCGGAGCAGCCGTCGATCCGTCGGCTAGGTTTGCCAAGGCCACCTCATCCACGATGAAGGTCCGCAAGATCATGTCAAGAGCCTCGAGATCGGCATCCGTGATCACGCCAACCTGCACGACCAATAGCGGTGTCCCACCGGCGGGCGTTGTCGCGAGGGAAACGAATTGGCTCCCTTCGGCCCCGCAGTTCACCCACAGGTCGTAATAGCCTGAGTAGTAGTCATCGGCATAGTCGTACCGGCCGTCGTAGTCACAGGAATCGCTGAAATCCCTGTAGTCGAGGAACGACTCCACCGTCCAACCTTCATCGACCAGGATCGTCGAGGCTCCGAAGAACATCCCCGGGACCCCCCACGACTCCAGATAGCCTTGCCGATCGACTGCGGCGCTCACCGCCGAGCCGACGATCGCACCATCGAAGTCCCACAGGCGCTCCAGGTCGGTGTCGGCCCATGCGGCCGGTACGTCAACCGTCAACGTGTTCGCCGCGTCGATGATCGTCACGTACGTGTCATAACCATCGACGGTGGCGGGACCATCGCCGCTGGGGTCCGGGACATCGTCCTGCAATGCGGACTCGAACGAGAACGAGAAGTCAAGCACACGATCGGTATTCAGCGTTCCCTCGAGGAATGCGTCGTCGGCCGACCGATACACCTCGACACTGAGCGGATCGCCGGGAGCCTGTGACCGAAGAATGTCGCAGTAGTCGGCCATTGTCCCGTCGGTCGCGGGGATGAGCCCTTCGACAAGAGTAACCAGGTCGCCGCTCCGGATTCCGCCAAGGTCGGCGGGGCTTCCCGAGGCAATGGAAGCAACCCAGATGCCTGAGAATGTTCCGTCGGTGAGCGCCTGGCCGTTGATGCCGATCGAGGTCACATCCTCGCCGCCCGAGAGCGTCGGGAGCACCTTCTGGGCCTCTTCGCGGCCAATGCCGAATGCCTGACCTGCCCCGTCACCGGCGTAGTTGACGGCAACGATCTTGCCGTCTTCGGTGACTATCGGGCCCCCGGAGTTGCCGGGGAGAGTGTCGGCTGAATGCTCGATCACGCTATCGACGGACGCCCAGTCCGATTCACCATCGGCATCCTGCTTGCTGACGATGCCGTCGAGCAGTGTGTATTCCTCGTTGCCGAGCGGGAAACCGGCCGCATAGATCGACAGACCGGGCGCTATGTCCCCTTCATACCACTCGAGGTACGAATAGCCATCGCCGTCGACGTCAATTACGGCAAGGTCGGAACACTCAGAAACGCCGAGCACGCGCGCGTTCCGTGGCTCGTCATCACCATCGACGTAGACCTGTAGAAACGCCGCACCGGTCACCACATGGTTGTTGGTCACCGCTACGCCATCGGAGCTGATGAAGAAGCCACTACCGGACCCGGCCGCGTTGTACTGCTGACCGAACTCGGGATCGGCAAAACTGCCCTCCGCCACGATCCGGATGATGGCGCCGCGCACATCCTGGAGGTTGTCGACGGCGTCGCTCCCGGGCGTCGACGGCTTGTCGGCACCGCCTGCACTGCTGCTGGTGGTCTGGGACGTGTTGGTCGGCGGCTGCGTGGTGGTTGCGCTTGAGTCTCCCCCACACGCTGCGATCGCAAGGGTCGTCGCGACTGCAAGGATCGCGACCCGGCTGGCCTTCATGACTGCTCTCTCTCGTCAGATGAGGATCACGACGAAGTATGGCACCGCACCCCGCCTCCACACGGACTATCGACTCGAAACGTGGAGTTCCGAAGCACAAATGTCGCGGTTCCGGTAGCTACAGAAATCTGCCCAGAATGCCGAAACCAGGATTGAAGCTGCCCAAAGTCCCTCCGAAAGGCCTGTCCGTGGATCGCTCCGTTGTCAGATTGCTAGCGCTTGTCGCCGCGGCATCAGTCATTGCCTCTGCGCTGGGTTCGGTTCCCGCCGCGGCCGCCCCGACGATCTACCTCGATGAGCCGTACAGCGAATCCCCAGCCGATTGGACGGAGAGTTGGTACGACGCAGACATCGGCTTCCGCAATCGGGTGACTCGAATCAACGACGGTTCCGACGGCTCCGCGATCAAGGTATCGATTCCAGCCTCGTCACACTTCGGTTCCGCAATGCACTGGCAATTCGAGGATCAGGGCATACCGGAACCGGATGAACTCTTCTTCCGCTATTACCTGAGAGTGCCAGATGGGTTCACCAACTACGGTCGCGGCAAGCTGCCCGGCCCGGCCGGCCTGTACAGCGGATCCGCCCGGAACAACATAAGACCGACCGACTCGTCGCCGGGATGGTCGGCGAGGATGTTCTTCTCCCCGACCTACAGCAATCGGGATGCTGATCACACTCAACTGGGCTTCTATGTCTATCACCGCAATCAAGAATCCAACAACGGGGACCTGATCGAGTGGGATCCCCAGCCCGGGGTACTCCGCCACGGTGCCTGGTACTGCGTTGAAGGACACGTGGCGATGAATAGCCCCGGAAAGGCCGACGGGCTACTCGAAGGGTGGGTCGACGAGCAGCTTGCCTTCTATCAGGATGACTTCCGGTTCCGCGGCACAAGCGATTCCGGGATCAATGTCAAGAGCTTCTGGTTCGACGTGTACTACGGGGGTGATGACGAATCGCCGGGGAACTTGTCGTTCGACTTTGATTCGCTGGTTTTGAGTAGCGAACGGGTCGGTTGCGGCGACTCGCCACCCGGTTCGTTCCGCGACACCGGAATCACCGTGCACAGGGGCAACATCTCCAAGCTGGCGCACGCCGGCATTACAAAGGGCTGTAATCCCCCGCTCAACGATCTGTTTTGCCCCGATGACTCGGTCACCCGCGGCCAGATGGCTGCCTTCCTGGTACGGGCGCTCGGCTTGCCTAGAACCGACTTGGACCAGTTCGACGACGACGATGGTTCGGTGTTCGAGGCGGATATCAACGCCCTGGCTGCTTCGGGGATCACCCGCGGCTGCAGTGCCCGAGGATTCTGTCCGAACAGATACGTGACCAGGGGCGAGATGGCGGCGTTTCTCGATCGAGCGCTGAAGCTGGAAGCGACGACGCCGGACTGGTTCGTGGACGACAACGACTCCATTTTCGAGGGATCCATCGATCGGCTTGCCGCAGCGGGAATCACCGCAGGATGTAATCCGCCGGCAAACACGTCGTACTGTCCGCACGCTCGCGTGACCCGGGGCCAGATGGCGTCATTCCTCAGCCGGGCCCTCGATCTCCCTGCACCACCTCCTCCGCCGCCCGGACATGTGCCCCCAACCGTCCCCGCCGGATTTGACGCCATCGTGCCCGTTGGCTGGTCGATACAGGAGGTAGCGGACTCACAACCGGTCGGCGCGCGGATCTACATCGGAGCCGGCACACACCTCCGCCAGCAGGTCGAGCCGAAGGCAGATCAGGAGTTCGTCGGAGCGCCCGGCGCCATCATGGATGGGCTCAACGAGACTGCCTATGCATTCACCGGTCCCGTGAACGGAGTGGCCATCGATGGGCTCGAGATCCGTAACTACACCTCCGGCTCGAGCTCCGGCGCGGTGCATACAACCGGGACTGGCTGGCTGATCACTAATTCGGAGATCCACGACAACAGCTATGTGGGAGTGTCGATCAAGGGTGGTTCAACGATCTCAAACAACAACATCCATCACAACGACCAGTTCGGCGTGCTCGTCGATGGTGGGTCGAATTCGGTAGTCGACAACAACGAGATCTCGCATAACAACGACGATCAGACGACTGCGCCGTACTACTTCGCCGGAGCCAAGTTCCTCTCGACTTCCGGACTCCAGGTCACCAACAACCACGTCCATGACAACCACGGATACGGACTGTGGACGTTCGAAGACAACATCAACACAACCTTCCGGGGCAACCTCATCGAGGGCAATTGGTGGGGTGGTATCAGCCACGACAGGAGCTATGCCGCAACGATCGACGACAACGAGTTCAACAACAACGGACTCAAGGGAATCGACGCCCCCGGCGGGCACGATCACTACTACGGAGCCGTGAAGATTACGGGACCCGACGTGACCGTCACCAATAACCTTGTCCAGGGGAACTTCAACGGCGTTGTCACAATCGGCTACAACCTCGACTCCGTCAGTGGCGCCCATGGACCGCTGACGCCACTAGGCATAACCGTCACAGACAACACGATCATTGAATCGGGCAACACCGGACTGGTCACTAACGGGACAACCGACGTCTTCTCTTCTGCAAGCTTTGACCGCAACGACTACCGGTACCAGGACACCTCCGGTAACCATTGGGTGTGGAGCACCGGCGCGGAGAACCCCGTGAGCAGGCACTTCGTTGCTCCGGCGAGCCTTCACCGCCTTTGTTCAACGGTCTCCTAGTCGCCCGCCGAACAATGCGAGTTTGGCTCGAGGTTCGCTCCGTGAGCAGGCAGCTCCTTGTCCGGCGAGCCTTCACCGCCTTTGTTCAACGGTCTCCTAGTCGCGCGGTACCTCGATGCGCGGCGGTCCCGGTTGACGTCTGGGGATTCCTAGACCCTGGATATCAGGGTTGTCGGCCCAGCCGTACTTGAGCGCCAGGTTCTCGTAGTCGCGTCGATAGATGATCCGACAACGCACCTCTGGATAGCACTCCCGCATGAGCCTGAGCTTGCGGTTCTTCCTGGTGCACAGGTCCTGTTTCAGCACCGTGAGCTCTATGTACTCGCCCGTTTCGGGGAGATAGAAGTCCGGAGTGAAATGCTCAATCGGGTTTCCCGCACCATCGAACGCAACCGGGAATCTGTGCGGCTCGTGCTCCCAGGCTATGCCGTAGCTGTCGAGGAGCGACGCAAACTGCCGTTCGGTGGAGTTGGCCCACGGCGGTTCCTCCTGGTGGACAACTCCGGCTCTCGTGTTGCCGGCCGTCTGTGCCACAGCAGCTCCGATGAGTTGGCTGTGGCATTCCTGTCGGCCGGAAATGCCCGCTCAGAAGCGGGGGCTCAGGTCTTCTTCTTGACCTTTGTCAGGCCGACGGGGTCGGCAATGCCGACATGACCATCGTCCCATTGAACCTCGTAGGCATGCCCCGTCGTACCGATGATCTTGCCTTCCGGCGCCGGCTGGCCGACCTTCTTGGTGATCTTGCGAACCCTGGTTCCCGGGCGCAGCATCACAACCTCCTTGACTCCATGACAACCCAAGAATATGCGGTGTCGGACCGCGACGGCACGGGCCGAAGGTCACATCTGCTCGGTCTGGCGTACGTGGTGGCGGTATACCGCCACCACGTACGCCAGACGCGGGAAGCCCCGCCATGGTTGGCGGGGCTCCTCTCGTCGTGGTGGAGGTGGGGGGAATCGAACCCCCGTCCTATGAGGTTTCAGCGCCGGCATCTCCGAGCGCAGCCATCAGCGAGTTTTCGAGCCTTGGGACTCTGTTGGCAAGTTTCCCTAGGCCTTAGTCAGTTAAGTCTTGACCCGCCGGTCCTGTCTTCCCAGGCGGGAGCACCCTGCATTGCGTTGCCCGATTCCGGTGAGGCAGGGACCCCCCGGGCGGACAGGCGCCTTATTTAGGCAGCCAGTGCCAGTTCGTTGTCGGCACGTATTTGTATCCCGGCCATTTAACGAGGACTCCGGGGTTCCTCGGCTCGCTTCCGACACCTCAACCCTCACAGTCGAAACCATGTCACCCCCACGAGGGCACGGGTTTGTGTCCGTGTGTCCAGGTTACTCCCGTGTCGGCAAAGCAACCACCAGGTAAACCGTTGTGCGTCCACGCCCATTCCCGGCTAGCGTGCCAGACCAGCCGGTCCCGGTGCGCAAGGGACCACGGAAGGGGACAATCGAATGACACGCCAGCCTCGGGTCTACTACGCGGCCAGCTTGTTCAACGAAGCGGAACGCGAGTTCAATCGACAGGTTGTGGCAATGATCCACGACCTCGGGTACAGCACATGGTTTCCCCAGGAGGATGTTGGCCTGCTCACCGATTTGATGGATGAGCTGAACATGACTCTCGATGAGGTACGGGACCACATCTTCGGTCTCAACATCAAGGAGGTCCAGGAAGCCGATCTGATTGTTTTCGTCCTGGACGGGAGAGTGCCTGATGAGGGAGCCTGCATCGAAGCAGGCATCGGCTGGGCAATGAAGAAACCGATCATCGCCCTCAAGACGGACATCCGCGATGCTGAGCCGGGCGGCAACAACGTAATGATCGACGGCATTGCGACCCAGGTCGCCGGGTCCATCGAAGAGCTGCGAGATCTGCTGGAACCGGTCCACGCCCTGGTGGATCTGACCGGTGAAGACCCGGTAGTGACGATCACCCATGGGTTGCCGACGGCCGCCACCGCGCCGAGCGAGAGTGCTACACCGCCCTCGGGATAGTCGTCAACCCGACGTCCCGGCTCGCCATAACATTCGAACAGGGGCATACTCTTCCCCATGGACGAAGCCCCACCCATCCTGATAAACGGCGACGACGAATCAGAAGCCGACGAACCTGTGGCGACGCAGCCTCAAAGTGATGAAAAGAGAACCGGGTCCGGGCTGTTGCTGGGTCTCGCCATCGTGCTCCTCCTTGGTGTGCTGGTGCTGCAGGTCGTGCAACTACGGCAGACAGCGACCACCAACGACGAGATTGCGGCGCTCTCCGAGGACGTCACCGACCTGAAGCCGTTGCGCAGAGACGTCGACATACTCGGCGACCAGGTTGCCGCCCTCGATGGTCAGATCGCCGCTGCGGTTGACGCCGCAGGGGCGTCCCCCGCCGCCATTCCCACCCAGTCTTCCGATGGTTCGCTCCCGCCGTTCCAGGACAGCGCCAATGACCCTGCCGTTGTCGGCGAGATGACGCTCGCAACTGTGACCGGTGTCGACTACTACACCGGGGCCGAGACCTCCTGGAGCGCCGCAGACGGCAAGGCCCGCGTCTGGCTGATCTGGGCGCACTGGTGCCCCTACTGCCAGGCCGAACTGCCCGAGCTCGACGCGTGGTGGCAGGACAACTCGGATCGGTTCCCGAATGTGGAACTTGTGACTGTCAGTTCTGCGATCGATGACAGCCGCTCCAACCCGCTCATCCCCTACCTCGACGCAGAGGAGTTCCCATTTCCGGTGGTGGTCGACGAGACCGGCGCGGTCTCGCAACTCTTCGGTACGAGCGCCTTCCCGTTCTGGGTTGTAGTGGATGCCGATGGCACCGTCGTGCTGCGGGTTGCCGGGGCCCTAGGCACCGAGAACGTCGATCAGATCTTCGCCCAGCTGGAGACGATGACAGCGCAGACGTAGATGGGCTAGCGACGTCTCTTGGCTCGATCCATTTCGCGACGTTCCATGCGTTCACGGATCTTCTGCCGCTTGTCATAGGTGCGCCGGCCTTTGGCGAGGGCCAGTTCGACTTTGGCTTTGCCATCCGTGAAGTAGATCTGGAGGGGCACCAGCGTCAACCCGACTTCGTTGACCTTGCCGACGAGGCGATCGATCTCGCGTCTGTGTAGCAGCAGCTTGCGGGGGCGTTCCGGATCGTGCCCGCCACCGAGGGCGAAACTGTAGGGGGCGATGTGGACTCGCTCCAGCCAGACCTCACCGTCCCGGATGTCGGCATAAGCATCCTTCAGCTGGACCTGGGCTTCGCGCAGGCTCTTGACCTCCGAGCCGCTCAGCACCATGCCGCACTCGATGGTGTCCAGGATCTCGAAGTCGTACCGAGCCTTCCGATTGGTGGCAACCACCTTGCGTCCGGCCATCAGAGGTAGTTCGCCGGGTTCACGGGCTTGCCAGAAAGGCGCACCTCGAAGTGGAGGTGAGGCCCGGTCGACAGCCCCGAGGTCCCGATGTAGCCGATCGTGTCGGCGGCAGCCACCTCTTGCCCGTATGACACGCTCAACTCCGACTGGTGGGCATAGAGCGTTGTCATGCCCCCGCCGTGGTCGATGATCACCGTATTGCCATATCCCCCGTAGATGCCCGCCAGGATCACCCGACCCGACGCCGCCGCCTTGATCGTCTGACCGTAGGGGGCGCTCATGTCGATGCCGGTGTGCATGCGGGCGTAACCGAGGATCGGATGGACTCGCATTCCAAACGACGAGGTAATGGCCCCGGGTACCGGTCGAACCAGGATGCCGGGTGCGGTCCCTTCCTTGGAAGCTTCCTCCTCGATGAGCCCCTCAACACGCGCCTGCTCTTGCTCCAGCCCATCGAGTTCATCGCTGAACTCTGCGATGCTGTCATCAATCCGGTCGAGCCTTGCCGCCAGGTCTGTCAGCTCGGCAGCCACAACCGCTGCTTCCTCCGCCTGATCCTCGACCAGAACCGCCAGATCGGCTTCGATGACCTCGAGTTCGATCACCTGCTGGGCGACGTCGGTTTCGTCCGCCGCGATCCGCGTTTGCTGCCGCTCTTCCTGGGTACGCAGCGACTCATAAGCCAGCATCGCTCGATCGCTGTCGGCTGTGAGCATCGCCAGATACTGGAGTCCGACGTAGACACTGGTCACAGATTCGGCACTGAAAGCGACGCTCTCCCGACCCTCGGTCGACCCAACGTACGCAGCGCGGACGAGTTCTTTTGCCTCGTCCCGGGTGTCGTCGAGCCGGTTCCTCGTCTCCGCCAGGTCCTGATAGGACTGCTGTAGCTGGCCCCGCAGCTCGTCCAGCTCTCCCTGACGCTCCAGTCGCCGGTTCTCGGTGTCGGTCAACTCGCCCTCGGTCACCGCCAGCTCCGCCTGACGAAGTGCCAGGTCATCTCGGGTCTTCACTATGTCGCCGACCACCGACGACCGAGATGTGTTCGCGGACGCGATCTGCTGGTTGATGGAATCAATGCGGCGGTTGATGTCGCCGAGCTCATTGTTCAGGTCGTAGGCGCCGGCGACACCGGCGGGGAGCAACAGAGCAACGGCAAGTCCGGCCGCCAGGATGCGTCTCATGTCCGGACGTACTTGTGCACCGCCAGCGAGATGCCGCTCCCAATGATCCCAACGATTGCGCCAAACCCGATCATGAGGAGACCCCACTTCAGCAGAAAGGCATTGTCGATGGTCAGGTCGATAAATTCCGGCAAATCAGCAAGTCGGTCGCGTGCCAAGTTGTACAGGCCGATACCCGTCGCCACGGCAAGGCCCGACCCGAGCACGCCCTCAACGACGCCCTCAATGAGGAACGGAGTGCGAACGAACCAGTTGCTCGCACCTACCAGATGCATTATCTCGAGCTCCTCACGGCGCGCATAAATAGCCATATGAATGGTGTTGGCAATCAAAGCGATCGCGGCCACGCCAAGGGCCACCGCCAGCACCCAGAAGAAGACACGCAGACCGTCGCGAATCGCTGCAATCTGCTGTACGGCTTCATCGGCGGAAATCACATCCGACACTCCCGGCGAGTTCGTGAGTCTCTGTTTGATCGTGTCATAGTCGTTGAGGTCCACCGGCCGAACACGCAGCGAGGCAGGGATGATCGACGGATCTTCCTCGATGAGCTGCAACTGACGAGGATCGTCCTTGAAAAGCTCCCGGGCTTCCTCGAGTGCTTCCGCCGGATTGAAGTAGATGACCGCCTCGACTTCCTCCCAGCTCTCGATCTCGGCCTGGAGGGCAGAGACGTCCCGGAAGTCGACCCGGATGAATCCGATCACTCTCACATCTTCTTGCCAACGTTCGGTGTTGACCCTGGCGATCTCACCGAAGATGAGGGTTCCAAACGTCAGGAATAGCGAGACAAATACCGCAAGGACGGCGCCGAGCACTACCAGACCATTGCGGCGGATGTTGTTGAAGGCCTCGTTGAGGACGTATGCAATACGCATCAGGACTCGTCCTCCGTTTTGCCCTCATCGGACACGGCCTCTGCGGAGACGGGTTCGTCGGCAGAGTCCTCGTCGGCAGAGTCCTCGTCGGTAGAGTCCTCGTCGGCAGGCTGCTCCTCGGCAGACTCCTCGTCGGCAGGCTCGAGGTCGGATGGTTCCAACTCCGCCGTATCGGTTTCGGTCACTTCCTGACCGACCTTCTCCGATTCGACCGCCTCTGTCTCAGCGGTCGCAGGCTCAGCCACCTCCTGCACAGTCTCATCTTCGATCTCAGGAAGGTCGTCGGCGAGCGACTCCTCGGCACGCCGAACGTTTGATTGCACACGGATCTCATACGCACCGCTCCGCTGATCACGGATGACCCGCCCCTCTTCGAGTTGCACCACTCGCCGCCGCATCGCATCGACGATGGCGTGATCGTGCGTGGCCATTACCACGGTGGTACCCGTCCGATTGATCCGGTCCAGGATGCGCATGATCCCCACCGAGGTCGCAGGGTCGAGGTTCCCGGTTGGCTCGTCGGCAAGAAGAATCAATGGGCGATTGACAAAAGCACGTGCGATCGACACACGCTGTTGCTCACCACCGGAGAGTTGGCGCGGCTGGCGATCGGCCTTGTCGGACAACCCTACGAGTTTGAGAACCTGAGGTACCTGGGTACGAACAACATGGCGAGAGCGGCCGGTTACCTCGAGGGCAAAGGACACATTCTCGTACACGGTCTTGTTGGGCAGTAGCTTGAAGTCCTGGAAAACCGTTCCGATCGAGCGCCGCAGGTGGGGGACCTTCCAGGAGGGAAGAGAGGAAGCGTGTTTACCCGCTACCCACACTTCTCCGGAGTCAGGGCGGTCTTCGCGCATCATCAACCTGAGCAACGTGGATTTGCCGGAACCAGAGGGGCCGACGAGGAACACGAATTCGCCCTTGGCGACTTCGAGGCCGACCTCTCGCAGGGCCACGACGCTCTTGTCGTAGACCTTGGTGACGTTATGGAGACGGATCATGAAACTCCCTTTGCGGGTCGGAGCGCACCGACCGCAAGAGTCGCTTTCTTCTCCCCTTCTCCGCCGCCGAAGCGGAATGCTAACTGCGTACGGTGGATACACCAAGGTATCGGGGGCTGAGGGCCGATGCCTCATCGCACGATCGGAACCCGCTTCCTCGTGTTTCGGCACACCCGGCGACCGAATTGAGGCGTGCCGTCAAGGCGGCACGTGTGCATTCTCCGATGGAAACTGCACACCAAGCACAACACAAGGCCGCCACCAAAGCGGCCCGGTCAGTCCTCCTGCTGAGCCCTTCGCCAATGTAGGTAGGAGTCGACAAATCGGTCGAGATCCCCGTCGAGGACACCGCTGATGTTCCCGACTTCGAGATCGGTTCTCAGATCCTTGACCATCTGATAGGGCTGCATGACATACGATCGGATTTGCCGACCCCACCCCGCTTCGGTCTGCTCCCCCCGTATCGAGTCAATCTCGTCGAGACGGTCCTGACGCGCCAGCTCAGCAAGTCTGGCTGCCAACAATTGCATCGCCCTGTTCTTGTTCTGCAGCTGGGAGCGCTCGTTCTGGCAGGCGACGACGGCACCCGTCGGAAGGTGCGTGATGCGCACGGCCGAATCGGATGTGTTGACGTGCTGCCCGCCCGCACCTTGCGATCGGTAGGTATCGATCCGCAAATCCTCCTGGTTGATCTCGACGTCGGTGGTGTCGACTTCGGGAATCACGTCGACACCGGCAAACGAAGTGTGTCGCCGGGCCGCTGAATCGAACGGACTGATTCTCACGAGGCGGTGCACGCCACGCTCGCCCTCAAACGAGCCGTAGGCATGGTCACCCTTGACCGTCAGTGTTGCCGATTTGATGCCGGCCTCGTCCCCGGGCTGGATTTCGTCTATCTCCACCTTGAACGGAGTCCGCTCCAGATAGCGCACATACATGCGCAGCAGCATCTCTGCCCAATCCTGTGCGTCAACCCCACCAGCTCCGGCGTGAACACTGAGGATCGCCGGCCGGTCGTCGTACTCGCCGAAAAACAGGCTCTCTCGCTCGAGCAGCGTCAACGCGCCGTCGAGAGCCACAACCTCGGCGGCAACTTCTGCGGCCGTCGCCGCATCGTCTTCTTCAGCCGCCAACTCCAGCAGCACCTCGGCATCGTCGATCCGGGAATCGAGAGCCGCGATGTTTTCGATCATCCCTTCGTAGCGGGCGAGTTTCTGGGTGACCTCCTTCGCCCGATCCTGGTCGTTCCACAGGTCGGGGGCCGACGCAAGCTCGCGTAGCTCTACGAGCTCCATCTCCTTGCCGGCGACGTCAAAGGAACCTCCTGGCGTCGTCGAGGCGAGAGCGGATTTCTTGGAGCAGAGCCCGGGGATCGATGTCATTCATGGCGGTGGGATGGTAGCCGCCTGAGCTTCGCTCAGGTTTGAGTTCGGCAGGGCCGAACTCAGCTCAATAGGGCGCGGCCTGGCGAATCCGCGCAGAGAAAGCCGCTTGGCGAGTCCGCGCAGACAGAGCCGCTTGGCGAGTCCATCCGAGGATGGCAAAGCCAGACTCAGCGGACAAGCAGCACAAGTTCGTCGGGACCCTCGCTCAGGCGGGGTCGGGTTTGGCGAGGGGGGCTATCCAGTTCCTCGCCTCATCCTCATCAACAAACATGCGAACCGGGATGAGCAGAGAATCGATTGCCATCGGAAAGGCGCCGAGCGCTCGTTTCGCATCCTCATCCACGATGATTGCCAAAGCCCGGAAGATCCCGGGAATCCTGCGGATAAACAACTCCCAGCTCTCCGGTCTGGGTCGTGGGGAACCCCGCATATCCCATATCGCGACACAGGGCCGGCGTCCAGCGAGCTTCCACGTGACGTCGACCGCCTCAGCGACTCGGTCGACGGTGCGAGGGACATCAAAGTTGCGTTCCCGTCCGACGATGAGGCCGTCATCCTCTCGGGTCAAGATTATCAACTCTGCTTCAGCTGTACCCATCAAGCAATGGTACGGAGAACCGAGAACGCAGGCCAATGCTTGTATTCCTACCCGGCCGGCGTCCCTGCGTAGACCTTCCCACGGAACATCTTGACCCAATTGCCTGAGTCGCAGTCACACGGTTCGTGCACCCAACCTCGAGTAACAGGCAAGCCCTACTACCCCGCCAGCGGCGCGGCCCCCGCCTTTCCGTGGCACATCTTGTACTTCTTGCCTGAGCCGCAGGGGCACGGTTCGTTTCGCCCGACCTTGTCCTTGACCCGCACGGTGCGCCTTTTGGCGGTCGTTCCGGACGTCTGGATGGCAGTGGGGCGTTGCGGAGCCTCTTGCTGCACGACTTTGACGTGGTACATGTACCGCAGGGTGTCTTCCTTCACGGAATCTACGAGCATGGAGAACATGTCGTAGCCCTCGCGCTGGTACTCCGTGAGGGGATCTTTCTGAGCCATAGCCCGCAGCCCGATGCCCGACCGTAGATAGTCCATCTCGGCAAGGTGCTCTCGCCACTTGTTGTCGATGATCGACAGAGTGACCGTCCGTTCCAGCCTACGTAGCACTTCGACGGTCAGTTCCTCTTCCCGCTGCTCGTACGCCTCCGCTGCATCTGCCAGGTAAGCCTCTACTGCTTCTTCGGCGTCGAGGTCGCCGGGGTGAGCGAAGCTCGACTTGCCGATCGAGGGTTCGTAGATCGCCGAGATGCTCTCGGTGAACCCGTCCCAATCCCATTCTTCGGGATCGATCCCGTTCGTCATCGCCCGGACGTGCGCGTCGACGACCTCATCCCGCCACTCGCTGATCAGCTGCTCGGTCTCGTCGCCGACGAGGATCTGATTGCGCCATTCGTAGATAATCTTGCGCTGAGTGTTCATCACCTCGTCGTACTTCAAGACGTTCTTGCGGATCTCGAAGTTCTGCGCTTCGACCTGGTTCTGGGCACGTTCGATGGCCTTGCTCACCATCTTGTGCTCGATGGGCACTTCACGGGGAATCTTCAGTCGGCTCATGATCGAGGCAACCCGCTCGTTGGCAAAACGACGCATCAGGTCGTCTTCGAGCGATAAATAGAAGCGGGACTCGCCGGGATCTCCCTGGCGGCCGGACCTTCCCCGAAGCTGATTGTCGATCCGGCGCGATTCGTGCCGCTCCGTGCCGAGAACGTAGAGCCCGCCTGCAGCCAGCACCTGTTCCCGGCCAACCGCCGTTTCGGAAGCAAATTCGTCAACGAGTTTGCGGAACTCGGCGTCATAGGTCGGCTCGTCCGTGCCTACGCCCTGTTTGCGCATCTCTGCTCGAGCCAGTTCCTTGGGATTCCCGCCGAGCGCAATATCGACACCTCGACCAGCCATGTTGGTGGCGACAGTGACGGCGCCGGGCTTGCCCGCCTGGGCGATGATCTGGGCCTCCCGAGAATGTTGCTTGGCGTTCAGCACCTCATGCTTGATGCCCCGCCTCTTCAGATAGCCGGACAACCGCTCCGACTTCTCAATGGAGACAGTGCCGACGAGGATCGGCTGGCCCGTCGCATTGCGCTCAATGATGTCCTCTAGGAGAGCCTCAAATTTGGCATCCTCGTCAACGTAGACCATGTCCCCTTCATCGGATCTGGCAATAGGTCGATTGGTAGGAACCTCGACTACCTCGAGTTTGTAGATCTCGAAGAACTCGCCGGCCTCCGTGATGGCGGTCCCGGTCATGCCTGCCAGCTTGTCGTAAAGCCGGAAGAAGTTCTGCAGCGTTATCGTTGCCAGCGTTTGATTCTCTTCTTTGATCTTGACGCCCTCTTTGGCCTCGATGCCCTGGTGCAGGCCTTCCGAATAGCGGCGGCCGTCGAGCACCCTGCCGGTGAACTCGTCAACGATCTTGATTTCGCCGTTGCGGATCAGATAATCGACATCACGCTCGTACAATTCCTTGGCCTTGAGCGCCACGTCGAGGTGGTGGATCATGTCGACGTTGGCAAAGTCGTACATGTTCTCCACACCAAGGATCTGTTCGACCTTGTGGACCCCATCTTCGGTCGTCACTACCTGGCGCTTCTTCTCATCGACCTCGTAGTGGATGTCACGGTGAAGGCTGTTGGCGATCCGGGCGAAGTCCCGGTACCACTTCCCGGTTTCGCCGACGCGGCCCGAGATGATGAGCGGTGTCCGCGCCTCGTCGATCAGGATCGAGTCGACCTCGTCGACGATGGCGTAGGCATGGCCTCGCTGCACCATGTCTTCTGGTCGCATGGTCATGTTGTCGCGCAGATAGTCGAAACCGAACTCGTTATTGGTGCCGTAGGTAATGTCAGCGGCATACGCGGGTCGCCGTTCGACGGGGGTCATGTCCGACTGGATGATCCCAATTTCGAGTCCGAGGAATCGGTGGATGGCCCCCATCCACTCGGCGTCGCGACTCGCCAGGTAGTCGTTGACGGTCACGATGTGGACACCGTCGCCGGGAAGGGCGTTGAGATAGGCGGGCATGGTCGACACCAGCGTCTTGCCCTCGCCAGTACGCATCTCAGCGATCATGCCGCGAGCCATGGCTCCGGCGCCGATTATCTGCACGTCATATGGACGTTCGCCGAGAACGCGACGCGCCGCTTCTCGCACAACCGCAAACGCTTCGGCTTCGATGTCGTCGAGCGTATCGCCGCCAGCGAGACGTTGCCTGAACTCGTCTGTTTTGGCGCGCAGTTGGTCGTCGGTGAGGTTCTCGATGGTTGACTCGAGATCATTGACGACCTGGACAAGCTGCTGGAGTTCCTTCAGTCGCTTGCCTTCACCAGCGCGGAGAATCTTGCTGAGGAGTGCCATGGGTACCGCATTGTAGGAGGAGGGTGCGCTAGACCAACAACAACACCCGAACTATCGAAGGCTATTCCCAACCCCGCGATTTCCAAAGCAAAGGTGCGCTAGACGAAACGAAACACCCGGACTACCGAAGCCTTTCCCCGGCCGCCGCGGTTCCGGAGGAACTGCGAACGGATTCGCAAAGCGAATCCGCCTAATCCAGGGTGATGAACTCTTCTCTAACTGCGTAGAGCACGGCCTCGTTACGGGAGTGCAAACCCAGTTTGTCGAGGATGTTCCGGATATGGTTCTTCACCGTATTCTCGGAAATGAAGAGCCTCTCGCCGATCGCCCGGCTGGTCATGCCCCGGGCTACCAACTGCAGCACCTCGATCTCACGTCCGGTGAGAGTCGGCTTGCGGGACTTGAACAACTCCTGGTGGCGGAGCAGTTGCCGCAACACGTCGACCATCTTCCCCGCCATCTTCGGAGAAAACGCAGCTCCGCCCTCTGCAACCGCCCTGATCAGATCGACCAGATGGGCAAAGGGCATGTCCTTGACGATGTAGCCGCGCGCCCCCGACTTGATCGCGGAGATCATGTCTTCTTCAGACTCGCTGCCTGTGAGCAAGATGACCTGAGACTTCTCGGAAACGGCCACGATCTTGCCAACAACGTCGAGGCCGGAAAGGCCCGGCATCAGAACGTCGAGCAGAACCAGGTCCGGTTGCAGAACCTCAGCTTGCGCAACAGCGTCTTCGGCGTTGCCGGCTTCACCGACAACGTCGAAACCTGCCTCGTTGAGGGCGGCGGTCAACCCAGCCCTAAAGAGGGGAACATCATCGACTACAAGGAGACGTGTCATTCGGGCTCTATCAGTCCTAGGTTGCCGTCGTCACGGTGGTAGAGGACGCAGTACTTGCCGCTCTCGGCGTCAAGGAAGAAGAAGAAGTCATGTCCGAGCATCTCCATCTGCAATCCAGCTTCCTCCGGTGTCATGGGCCTCATCGCAAACCTCTTGGTCCTGACGATATTTCCTGGCCCTTCATCCTGCTCTTCATCGGACACGGATGGCGCACCATTGAGCATTTTGTGATCTCGATTTCGCGATCTCTGTATGAGCCGTTCCTTGAGGCGACGCAACTGTCTTTCGAACTTATCGGCAGCCAAATCGACAGCCGAAACGGCGTCGGGTGCTTGCGAAGCAACGCGTACGGTGTGACCTGCAGTGTGGCTGGTTATCTCGACCTTGAATCGCTCTCCTGCTGAACGCGGATTCCGCAACTCTGAGAACTCCACGTCTGCGACCGAACCGTCGTCGAAGATCCTTCCGGCGCGACCGATCTTGTCGACGGCTATGTCGTGGACATTGTCCCCAACCCGCATGTTCTTACCGTGTACGCGTACGTCCACCTTGGCTCCTTTCAAGTTGCCGAGTGGGTGCCGGCACCGGCCGGCGCGAAAAACGGGCCACCCCTGACCGGCGTGTTCGTTCGGTTGCTGGGGAGATCTGTCGAGTGCTCCGCGCACACCTACTCCACGGGTCGGCCTGACTCGGGTAGCCCTTTTGTCAATCCTACCCCGACAGGCCCCGCCCCGCACGGGTCGCGGTAACTGCCAGACCAATGCCCGAGACATTCGCCGCACCGGTGAGGGTGGCGCCAGTGGTGAGAACGTCGTCGACGAGAACACCTCCGGCGGGAATCGACCCCACAACCTCGAACCTGGGGGTCTGCCGTGTCTTGCGCCGCGAACCCGCATGGGCCGGCCACCACAGCGGAGGCCGTAGCACAGGAGCAATCTCCAATCCGGTACGACGGCGCAGCAGTTCCGCCAGAGCCATCGCAGGGTCGATTCCATATCGCATCCTGCGAAGGGTCGATCGCGGCACCGGGACCAGAGCCCGGGCGCCGGGAGGGATTCGTGCTGCCAGAGCGGCAGCAAAGACCTCGCCCGCCGTCGAGAGCCCGTCGTACTTGAGTCGATGAACCAGCGTCCGAGCAACGCCCACGTGCGCAAAGGCCGGCGTTACTTCAATGCCGCTCGGCAGCCGGCACCGAGATACCTCCTCGAGGCAAGACCGGCACCAGCCACATAGCGAACCCTCACACCAGGTCATGCAGGAAAGACAGAGCAGCATGCGGACAACGTACCGCCAGGGGGTGACGGACTAGTCCATGCGGGTGGCCACCAAATGTAGCTGTGCCGCCACTAAATGTGACCTAGGGTGTCATAGGAATGGCGAACAGTTCTTGGGGGCAAGAAAAATGCAGGCGGGAATCCGGGCGGTAGCCGGTTCGAGACACCGGCGCCGAATCCTCTTAGTGGCGGTATTCACGTCACTCGCGCTCATCAACGTGTGGCTCTGGATCGATTTTGTGCGGACCGGCCGCGATACCGCCGCTCCCGAAACGATCATCGCTATCGCCGTCGGATCGGTGGGAGTGGTCGCCCTCTATCTGGTCTGGCGCACTCCGGTCGCAATGTTCTTTGCGCGAACCGGTACGCCATCAATGCGTTTTGCCCTGGCGACACATCAGGCCGGCCACATCGTGGCCAGCTTCCTTGATGATCCCAGCCGGCTCGGCAGAATGCACCTGCACGGTCCGTGCGTCACGCAGACCGCGATTGTGCCTCTACTGACGCAGCAGTCCATGCAAGACCGGCTTGCCCACATCCTCTCCGGAATGACCGCTGAGGAGATATTCACGGGAGACTCCAGTTCTCACGCCGCCGAAGACCTCGCCCGGGCTACCGAACTGGGCGCCGACATGGTGGGTAGATTCGGCATGGCCGGATCACTTGTTTCAATGGCGACGGGGCGCTTGAGACGACCCCGGTTCATTGAGAGAGTCCTCGAGGACGCCAGGACCAGGAAAGAACTCGAGGCCCTACTTCGAGATTCCAAGCGCGACAGCATGCGCCTCATGCTCGAGAATCGCCACGTGATCATTGCCATCCGCGACGAGTTGTTGCGCAAGGAGAAGCTCGGCCCAACTGATGTCCAGCTTCTGTTCGACCAGGCACGCAGCCGACGCGGAGACGCCGACCAGGTACTGGTCGATCTGCGAACAGCAGGCCCCTGGCCCCTTGCATCGGCAGCGCGGGACTAGACCCCCCGCCGAGCGAGGCTTATGTTCCGTGCTGCCAGGAGTTGAGGTATTCGATCTGCTCGTCAGTGAGTTGCTCCAGCCCGCCGCCCATGCTTTCGAGCTTGAGCCTGGCGACCTCGTGATCAAGGTCCTGCGGGAGAACGTAAACCTTCGGTTCTAGGGAGGCGCCGTTCTCCTTGAGCCACTCCGCAGCCAGAGCCTGGTCAGCGAACGACATGTCCATGACGTCCGCCGGGTGGCCTTCGGCAGCGCCGAGATTGACCAATCGGCCCTCGGCAACAACCAGCAGCCTACGGCCGTCCTCCAGTGTGTACTCCCCCAGATTGTCTCGGAGCTCGCGGTAGCCGACCGCCATCTCGGATAGGGCTTTCAAGTCGATCTCGACGTCGAAGTGACCGGCGTTGGCGAGGATGACGCCGTCCTTCATTACGTCGAAGTGTTGCTTGCGGAAGACATGAATGTCGCCCGTCGCCGTGATGAACACGTCCCCGAGCGGTCCCGCTTCATCCGTCGTCATCACCCGATGACCATCCATTGCGGCGGCTAGAGCACGCACGGGATTCGACTCAACGACGATTACCTTTGCCCCAAGCCCGTCCGCTCGCTGGGCGATGCCCAAGCCGCAATCACCATATCCGGCGACGACAACGTTCTTTCCGGCAAAGAGGATGTTTGATGCGCGCAAGATGCCGTCGAGGGATGACTGGCCGGTGCCATGCCGGTTGTCGAAGAGGTGCTTCGTATCGGAGTCGTTTACAGCAACGACCGGGAATCGGAGGACGTCGTCGCTCGCCATGGCCCGCAGCCGAATCACACCGGTCGTCGTTTCCTCCATGCCTCCGAGGATCGGCTGATCAGATCGGGCCTCATGCAGCACGGTCGTCATGTCGGCGCCATCGTCGAATACCAGATCGGGGTTGGTATCGAGGACGGCATCGATATGTCGGTAGAAGGTGCCGGCGTCTTCTCCACGGATCGCATAGACAGGAATCCCCTCAGCCACGAGAGCCGCGGCAACGTCGTCCTGAGTGGACAACGGATTCGATGCGCACAGAGTCACGGCAGCGCCCCCTGCCCGAAGAACCAGCATCAGATTGGCGGTCTCGGTGGTGACATGCATACAAGCGCCGATCGTTACTCCGGCCAACGTCTGCTCCCGTTCGAAGCGCTCCCGGATCGCCCCTAGAACCGGCATGCGCCGGGCAGCCCACTCAATGCGGCGACCACCCAGTTCTGCAAGTGACTGATCTGCGATGTCATATTCCACGGCGAATCCTCTCATTTTGTGCGCACTCGGCACAACGCTAACTCGTTTCGGCGGGCTTCCATTCGCGGCCGCTGCTCAGGAAGCAGCCCGCCATCTATGTCTGAGTGGCTTCCTCGATCAGCATGACCGGGATTCCGTCTTCCACCGGGTACCTCAAGCCACAGCCGCCGCACAGCAGCGACGGGGGGTCCTCGATCTCAGACAGAGTGCCGGTGCACGAGGGGCACTGCATGATGTCGAGTAATCCCTCGGGCAGCAACCCTGCTGCGGCGGCCGGTGGACTCTGCACGATGTCGCGGACCCGGCCCACAAGAGTCTCCACCCCACGATCGGTCGGTGCCTCGACATTGAGGCGAAGCACCGGTTCGGTGTTTGACGGCCTCACGTTGAGCCAGCGATTCCCGAGGTCGATGGTGAGCCCATCGAGTCTGTCGGTGGTGGCCTCCGGGAAGGCTTCACCTATGGCCTCGATGGCCTCGTCCTTGTCGGCAACATCGAAGTTGATCTCTCCGGACTGCGCGTACGGTTCGAAGTCACGTCGCAGATGAGAGAGGGGCCGACCGTCCTCGGAGAGGACCTGAAGCAGCACCAGCATTGCCAGGATGCCCGAGTCTGCGCAGTAGTTGTCACGGAAGTAGTAATGGCCCGAATGCTCGCCGCCGAAGATCGCTCCCGTTTCTTTCATCACCTGTTTGATGTACGAATGACCGACCCTGGTGCGAACCGGCTCTCCGCCGGCAGCGCGGACCGTCTCCGGCACCGCTTTGGAGCAGATCAGGTTATGAACGATCCCCGAACCAGGATTCTTCTGCAGGAACCAGTTGGCAATGATCCCGGTCACCGTGCTGCCGGGTAGCGACTGCAGCTGATCGTCAATGAAGAACGCTCGGTCGGCGTCGCCATCGAAAGCCACCCCGAGGTCGTGCGGTTCGGACTGAAGCAGGGCTTCGAGATCCGCCAGGTTTTCGGGTCGGAGCGGATCCGGATGGTGGTTGGGGAAGGTCCCGTCCGGTTCGAGGTACAGCCCGGTGAGCTGGGCCGGGATGCGAGCGAACACGTCGGGTACGGCGACACCTGCGACACCGTTACCGCCGTCGGCGGCAACGCGAAGCGACCCGATCTTGTTCACGTCCACTATCGACATCAAGTGATCGACATAACCGTCCAGCGGATCGACTCGCCGCACGTCGCCCGGGTTGCCCTCGGCCTCGAGACCTGCTTCTGCCATCGCTCGCACGTCCTCGAGACCAGTTTCCGCCCCGACAGGCGCTGCTCCGGCCAGACACAGTTTGATGCCGTTGTAGCCCTTCGGATTGTGGCTGGCTGTAATCATCGCCCCGGGCTGATCCATGGAACCGGCTGCGTAGTACACCATGTCGGTTGTAATCATGCCGAGGTCATCAACTGCCACTCCCTGGCTCACGATGCCCTCGATCAGGGCTGCCGCCAGTCCGGGTGACGATTCCCGGCAATCCCGGCCGACGGCGATTCGCTCAGCAGCGGCGAACCGAGCGAATGCCGCGCCGATACGCTTCGCCGCTGCCTCGTTGAGTTGGTCCGGAACTGTGCCGCGCACGTCGTACGCCTTGAAGATCGTTGATAGATTCATGTGCTGATTGTAAGCGAGCACCTCTGGCATCGAGGGAACACCGAGAATGACCTGGACCCGCCAGAAGCGGCTTGGACTAAGCTCCGCAACCTATGTCCCCCCCGACTTATCCCGGCGTTTCGATCCTCATGCCGGCCTACCAACTCGAAACGACAATCAGCGACAACATCGAGCGCGTCGTTTCGGTTGTCGCCGATTGGGATATGCCGGAAATCATCGTCATCGACGACGGCAGCACGGACGACACCCGCGGGTTTGCCGAGAAAGCCGCATCAGCGACAGGCGTCGTCTCAGTCGTGGGGTACGAGGTCAATCGCGGCAAGGGAGGTGCGCTCAAGGAGGGGTTCTCCCACGCCGTTGGGCAGACGGTCATATTTCTCGATGCCGATCTCGACCTACCCCCGGAGCAACTGCCCGGATTACTCGATGCGTTCTACGCAAGCAAGGTCGATGCCCTGGTAGGAGCGAAGCGGTCGGCAATGGTCCCCGGACGCTATCCCGCGCTGCGTCGGATTCTGAGCCTGATTTTCGCCACCGTCAACCGAATCCTGTTTCGACTCCCCGTCCGGGAGACCCAGACCGGCCTCAAAGTCTTCCGGCGTGAAGCGCTAGAGGACACGCTGCCCCGGCTCGAGACCGAGCGCTACGCCTTTGACCTCGAGTTGCTTGTCCGGATGCGAAGGGCCGGATCAACGATGGCAGAGGAACCAGTCGTGCTTGCGCCCGGTTCGTCTGGCGGGCTCTCCCTGGGAACGCTGTGGGAGATGGGCCGCGACACCATCAGGATCTGGCTCCGCAGCTTCAGATGGAAGTGAGCTGCTCCGTGTCGGACTCCGCATCGATAGCCTTGCGGAAAACGATGTCCCGGTATCCGGCGAACTTCGGGATGATGATCAATCCCGACGCTGCCAGATAGAAGAAGTTCTGCTGCATGCGGGTAAGGGGACCCCACAGCCAATCGGCCGAACCGACGACGAACTGGGTAACTGCCCACGCCGCCACGTTGATCAGGAAGAAGTGAACGCTTTCTCTCCGCAACTCCTCGGGCTGGTCGCTCAACTCGAACGTCCAACGCCGGTTGAGCAGGTACGAAACGACCGTACCAATCAGAAAGGAGAGCGCTATCGCCCAGAACTGTTCCCAATTGAAGCCTTCGTCAACTTCCTTTGTTCCCCCAAGCATGCTCAAGAACAGGTTGAACAAAGCAAACGAAACGATCGTGTTGAACACCCCGACGAGGCCTACCTTCATCAACTGCCGGATGGCCGTTGGGGTAAACAGCGACTTGACGTAATTCCTCACCTAGACCTCGCTTCGAGCGGCTTTGCGCCTGCGCAGAGAACGCCTCTCCACAACCCACCAGACGAGAAACGCCAGCGTGATTAGCGTGAGCAGCGTTCCTACATTCTCGGTCCACGTGCGGGCGAACTCCAGCGAAACTTCCTCCTGGGTCGGAACGACCAACATCAGGGAAGGCGCAGCACGATATGGCCCCTCGGCGCCGACAGCCTGCCAATTCGGGAAGTACGAGATCTTAACGAGGTGGGGCACACCAACGGCGGTGGTCTTGAAGGAGATCCTGTGGTCTTCGATTACGACGTCGCTGACGGCTCCGTCGGCAGCTTCGATCGGCTCGCCCTCGTCATAGGGCCCGGCGAGATCATCAAACCGGGGCCACTCGGCGGGCCCGGAGGCGACAATCCATCTGTCCAGCGAATCCATCTCGTCGTACCAATTGATGGCTACGTCGGTGAAATCTTCCTCGCCGTCGTACACCATCGGCGTAAACGCAGCGACATCGACGGCATCCGATTTGGGAAGGGCGAAGAGGGAGAACGCCTCGGCTTGGACCAGAGGCTCGAGCCCGAGCCGGTTGGCCTCCGTCGTCATCTCTTCGCTTTGCGTGACGTAGTACTCCAGGTTGTACAACTTTGAATGCTCGATGCCCCTGTCGAGCGCAAACGTCCGATAGGTGAGGCCCCGCACCGGCTGCGACGGCGACTTGCTCATCTCCGACTGGTTGAGGAAGTGGAACGGCGTTGTCAGCGACGATTCAAAGAAGACCCCTTCCATGGTGTCGTGGTCTTCGCTCCAGTACGGGATCAGCATCAGCGCCATCGGTGTCCCATACTGACTCTGAACGTCCTTGTCGTACTCCCACATGACCCGACCCTCAGGAAGCTGGTCCACTGCCACCATGATCGACTCGAGTTCGGGGTAGGCGGCCTTGCCCTCGTAACCCTGGTAGTTCCAGTTGACCCAACCGGGGATGTCGTGGACCCCGATGATCGTGACCGCAAGGGTGAGACCAACAGCGAGAACTCCGCCGACGACCATATTCTCGTCACGATTGGGCAGCCAGCGCGCCAGACGGGTTGCCCCCAATCCAACCGCGATCCCGGCGAAGAGGAAGATCCCCATGAACCAGTACGGGAGCAATCGGGCGTTGTAGAGGATCGTCCAACCCTGCTCGGCGATCAGCAGATATCCAAACAGCGGGAGCACGGTCATAGTCAAGAGGACGCCGACGTCTTCGCGGCGCAGGAGCGCCCACACCATGCCGATGATGCCGAGAGCAAAGATGGGTATGAATTCGTTTGGCAACGGAGTCCCCACGTTGGAGATACCGGCACCGCGGATACCCGTCAACGGCGTCCAACCCATATCTGTGTTCAATCCACCGAATGTGCGAACGAAGACCGACAGCGCCCAAAACGCGGCGACACCGAATCCGAGGATCCAACTGGGCAGAAGCGTCGAGCCCCCTCGCCGGCGCAATAGCAGCGGAAGGGATACAACGACGACAACAATCGTGGTCACAATGTGACTCATTGCCGTGAGCGCGAGCAGTACTCCCGCCAGCGGGCTGAACCGTCGGCCCTCGCGCACGTTCCGAATCACCACACCCAGGTAGATCAACGAAAGGGCAAATGACCAGGAGAACGAGAACTCCCCCGCCAGCGTGGACTTGATGTTGGCCCCAAATATGCTGAAGCTCTCCATGAACACGAACATCGAGCCGAAGGCCGCTGAAACGGCTGCGACGGGCCGAGCCAACCCCACCGATCGAATCAAGTAGTAGGCCGCAAACGGCATGCCGAGCAGGCCAACGATTGTGGTGATTTTGAAGGCCACGCCGTATGGCACAAACACATCGAGGAAGACCGTGAAGAGCGCCGGCAGCGGGAAGTAGAAATAGAACACCGGATAGCCGGCGTACCAGTAGTTGCTCCAGCCAAGCACTCGGCCCGTCGGGAGCAGGTTGTCGCGCAGCACCTGCGGGAGCACGACATGCGCACCCATGTCTCCACCGGTTGGGGTATTGGCCAGCAGGAGCGACGGCCAATGAAACTCGAGATTGAAGAACGGGAATGCGTCTTGAGGGCTCACTCTCGCCACCAGACCTGCCATCACCAGCAGGATCAACACCGTCGGCAACGCGACGGCAAGAACGGCCAGGAGGCGGCCGCCCCGGGTGGAGGAGCGCAGCGAATCGGAAGTCGTCACCGGCGAGAGGCTAGTGGGGTCTGACGGTTGCGCTCACAATCGGGCATGGATAGCGCTTCTCAGCACGTCGATCGGCCAGGGCACAAGGCGGATTCTCAGGTGTTGCGCGCCAGTTCGAGCACAACATCGAGTTCCAACGGTTCCCCGTCACGATCCCACCACCGTGCTTCACATTGATGGCAGGAGCAGAAATTGACTTCCGTGCCGTCGGGGAGCGTCAACTCGATCTGGATGACATCGTTTGCACCGCACGTTGCACACTGCAACGGCTCAACGGGCACACCTCTTCGTCTATTCATGTTCGGAAGAGTAGTCGAGACCAGGGCCTTGAGATGCGGATTTCGCGATCACCCGACCCAGGGAGAGCCGAATCGTCGAAACAACCGGTTCGGCTCAAATCCCGCCGGCCAACTCGGGAAGCTCGTCCAGCTTCCCGACGTATCGGGACCGGCGCTTGCCCTGCTCCCACCAGTAGGCATACCAGTAGGGACCATGCGGGCAACGCGTACAACTCTGTTTGCCACATTTGACCATCTGTCTCCGCAGCTTCACCTCGGGCTCTGCCGTGGTCCCAAAAACCCCCCGCTGCTCGAGTCGAGCGCGTGCGAGGATGAGGAGTCGGCGGAGCTCGGGCTCTTCCATCTCCCGAACTGCTTCGAGAACATCCCGGTCGATGGGCATCGCCAGCCCTACGCCGGTACCGTGAACAGACGGGCCATCGGCGAGCGCCGATCCACCAAGGTCCATCCAACCGGAGGGCTGAGTCGAGCCGCATGATGGGCGCAGTAGAGGTAGCCAGCACCGGGCTCGAGCGGACCGTCGATATCCATCAGCCACATGAGGCGGCTCGGGTAGTCGAACGACATGATCGACTCGGCGTCCGATCGGCAGCGGGAGCAGGTGAATTCCATCAGGCTGCAGACGCTAGTGCGTGGGGCCCGTTCCGCGGTGGATTCTCCTGCCAGTAGGGCCGCTAGAACCCGGCCCTATCGACCGCCCGTACCAACGCTCGTCGCCTGAAACGTCCCGGAAGTTGGGCGACGAGGTTCCCCGAATCAGCAATTATCAGGGTCACCGGCACGCCAACGACACCTGCACGCCGCTGTAGATCGCCCTCGATTTCATAGGTGATCTCGCGCAACGGCACATCGACCGTCTTCACGAGCTCGAGCACCTCGCGACACCGCGGACAGTCGGTTGAGGTAAACACAACAATCCCCGCCGGAAGGTCAAGGCCGTCGATGATCAACGGTGGGTGATGCGGTCGGGCACGACGCGTCACCAGGGCAATAGTCCCTGCAATGAGGAGCACCGCAATCAGGGCGAGCACGCGGAGAACGGTGCTATCCACCCACGACTGTCCCTGTCACAAACATGATCCCTGATTCCGCTTCGACACTCCACGCCACGGATATCGGCGAAGAGGATTCCACGCGATAGCCGCCAACGGCAACGTCATGGCCAAGCGGTACCCCGAGTAACGATCCGGGCATCACCGATTGTTTTGAAGCGGGCAGATCTCGCAGACCAAGCGGCTGCAGCGTCACAGTCGCAGTATCGGCACCGGTGTTCAGCAGCCAGACCGTCGACTCGCCGCCGGCGACACCCTGGAGTCCCGGCACAAGCCACTCGACTGCTGGTGAGGACACGCCGATCGTCCCCGCGATACGATCGCCCTGAGCCTCCCCCTCCTCGATCTCGCCTTCCTCGTCGGTCGGCTCGAGAATCGCCGTCGACTCCTCGGCTATCACTACTCCCGCGAGCGGAGCGCTAGAACGGACCCTGATGCCCAACGAGTCGACGACGAGATCACTCAGGTCCACTCGCCGCGGGATGCTCGGATCGACCTCAACCTCCCTGGCTCCGATCGTCGCTCCTGTAGATGTGTAGACATCGATGGTCGCCGTCACCGGTTCCGATCCCGAGTTGGACAGCATCAGAGATGGCGCAAAGTCGGGCCGAGGCGTGGCGATAGGGAATTCCCACATGGTCGCGGGAGCGGTCCCCGGCCAGCTCGCTTCGTCCGTGGCGCCCCCCACCGCAAGCGACGGGATTACAAAACCCTCGCTAGAAGTCACAGTCAGAGCCAAATCATCGAGCAGCGGAACAAGCGCATTCAGACTCACGTCTTGCCATGTTCGGCCCTCGACGTCGAGATTCTGCAGATCGACCAGCCCGGTCTCCCCCGATTCGCTCGCTCCGCTCACGCTCACCTTTGCCAACTCAGGGAACGGATTGAACAGACGCAACGTCATGTTGCGCCCTTCGCGAGTGGTTCCTCCCGGAAGCTCCCACACCTTCGGGATGCGGGCGACGCACGTATCGCCGGTGACGAGCTCGGCGCTTGTGATCACCGCCGCCGCGGCGGCGGGGCCGTCGTCGAATTCCACGAACAAGGGGGTATCGCCGCGACGCACGATCTCTCCGATGGCCACAACGAGGGCGCCGGCATCATCCAGTCTCACCTCACCAACATCGGGGGCCTCGTCGGCAATCTGTTGGGGGAGAGTCAGCTCGGCGGTCACCGGGACCTTCGTGGCGAGCATCGCTGTCGAGTCTCGCAGTGCTCCGCTGGCAACCCACGGGCAGTACCAGACGCTTGCCGCGGCCGGGGCGACCGACTCCCGAATCTCAGGTCCGGTGAAATCAGGGCCGGGATCCGGGTCCGGCTCGGGCAGCACAAATGCTGTCGCCACCGCCGCCGCGACAAGTATCAGACCGACGAGACGTTTCATCTCTGCCTCCTGGCAAACGCTGAGAAGACGAGTAGGAATGCGAACAGGCCCGCCGCCATGTACGCCAGGGAGCGGCGCAACGAAATCGGATCGAACTCGACTGTTCCCGTGCCGGCGGAGACCTCGTTGCCCCACCCCGATTGCGCCCACGGTCCGGGACCCCACCGCGAGTTCGCAGTCTCGGCAATCAGTACACGCTCGCCCGAATCAGCGACGCCGCCATACCCGGTTCCGATGCGGCTCCAGGGCTGTCCTTCGCCGATTTGTGCCCTATAGGAGGTTGGAGAATCGACGAGGAACGTCGGTCTCTTTGCCCCTCCCAGCGGAATCAAGTCGAGCTGACCGTCAAACACCGCCTGGAGCGGCGTTTCGCCGGTGACGACCACCCAGCGGATCCCGAACTCGGCAAGGGCCTCACCGGCGCGTGCTTCCTGACCTTCGATGAGGTCTAGCAGTTCCGCTTCCAGAGCGTCGTCGACTGCGCTCGGCACAGGCAGGTACGCCTCCCACAGCATCGGCACAGGCGCAGACACAACCCTGTAGGCAGCACCTCTTACAACCTGAGACTCGCCGGGCAATGTCGCCGCGGGTCCGACCAACAGGATGCGTGATGCCTCAGCTTCTCCATCGGCGGCGGTCGTGAAGCGCAGCGGCTCCGTGAAACTGTCCCCGGGGAGGCCGGCCCGCCCTCCGTAGAGGGGGAAGATGGAGGTGGCAACCAGAATCACCGCACCCATCGCACCGAGACCAGCAATGATGCGTTTGACCCCGTGAATGTCATCAGCCCGCAACGAGTCGAGCACGCCACCCACCAGGAAGGCCGAGCCCAGAGCGGCGATGGCCAGACCGGAGACTGCGATCTCGCGACCGAGACCGAGATCGACCCCTCGTGCGGCCACACCGCCGAGACCGATCAGCACACCACCGAGGATGATGGCGTCGAGTCGTTTGCCGCCACTGGAGATGACTCCAGCGAGGAAAGCAACCATTGCGGCACCTGCCGGGATGATGGCGGGAATCCAGTACTCGGTCCCAGCCGCAAGATAGGCATCGAGATCGATCACGGTCAGCCACGGCAAGAGCATCGGCAGGGCAAGCAGCGTCCCCAGAACGGCAATCGCAATCGATCTCCACGTCGCACGGTCAAGCGGTCTCAGCACGAGCCTCACCAGCAGAATGGCCACCGGGGCGACTAGAAGAGGCGGCGCCAGCACGCCAAGCAGACCGATGACCCAGGCGGCAGCGGCGATTCTGCCCAGACGACGCAGCCAGCTCCACGGCCACCGCGAGTCGACAACTCGCAAAGCCCATGGCAGCACCCCGACCGCCAGAAGCTGCCCGATGGCGGTCCGATCTCCAATGGCCTGGGTTGCCGGTCCGGCAACAAGCACTATCCCGGCTGCCCAGCTCGCGACAACCTCGATCTCCCACCCACGCAGAAGCCGGATGGTGCCCCATACTCCTGCCACGACGGCGACAAGGCTGAGCAACCAGGCAGTCGCAGTCGGAGAGCCCAGCACGATCGTCTGAACGACACCGGCGAAACCGATCAAGGGCGCAAGCGGCTCGACCGATCCGAATCCACCGGGATTCCACCCTCCGGCGTAGGCATCGACAGCGGCTGTGCCGGAGTCTGAAAGCGGCAGGCTGTAGCCGACGGCCGGCCACCCGGCCGACCACAGCGAACGTACGGCAAGCAACGAGGTGAGCACCGTGACGACACCAACAATGAAGGCCGGCTGCCTCAGATCGTTGCTGATCGAGGCAATGGTCGGCCCTTCCCCGCTGTCGATTCGGGCCCGCAACCGCCCTCCGATTTCACCCGACAGTTCGGAGATCCGCGCCGATCCTCGCATCTGATATCGGAACAACTCGGCGTCACCGAAGACCTTACCCTTCCTCGCGGTGAACCGTTCCCGTACAAGCGACGGGAGCATGAATAGGTTCCACAGCCAAGCCCTGATGAAGTCGAAGAGAACCCAGCGGCCCAGGAACGGGCTGACGATCGATTCCGCAAGACCTATGAGGAATCGCAGCGGGATGGCCCAGATCAAGGTGAGCAGGCTGTACACCTTGAGCATCGCCCGAATCCGTCCGGCCCTCTCTCGCCACGATTCCGCTCGGAACCGTTCAGAGTGGAAAAGAACCTCGGAAGAAGGAACAACCACGATCCTGGCACCACGCAGCCGGGCTCGCTGGCAGATATCGATTGCAGCAGCCTCTGGGGGCAGTTTTGGATCGGGCCCGCCGACGCCGCGTGCCAGATCACGCCGAATGAGCAGCGACACTCCGGCGACAGCCGCGACATCGCGCACAACGTCGTACTGCCCGGCATCGATCTCGTCCTCTTCCATTCCCAGATACGGAACATCGAAGACATCTGTGGCGATACCGACAGCGATCAAGCGCTCTGGATTGTCTGCCTCAACGAGTTTCGAACCGGCAACCGCCGCATCTGTCCGTTCCGCATCATGCACCAGGGCTTCGAGAGCGTCGGGGCGCGGTTGTGCCCCCGCGTAGAGGAACCAGATGTGGGTCACCGACCCGTCGATGGACTCGAGAAGCTGCGGAACAGCGCTCATCCACTCGACGCCGACACCGTCGGCGGCTTGTCGGCCTCTACCACCGGCGCCGACCACGACAATGCGGGAGGTCTCGTACACTTGGCCCCGGACGCGGGAGATCGTCTCGGCAATGTCGGCATCGTCGATTGCAAGAACGGCAGCCACAACGACTGATTCGAGTTTCCCTGAAGCAGGTGACATAGGCCGCATTCTGGAGTCGTGACTCATCTATCGCAATCTTGACGTAGTGGTGGTGTGCGGTGGCGTCGGGGGTGCCCGCATGGCAAGAGCCCTCTCCCGCGTGATCGCACCCGGGCGGCTGACGGTAATCGTAAACGTGGGCGACGACGACTTTATCTACGGCGTGCATGTTGCCGCGGACCTCGACACGGTGACCTACACGCTTGCAGGAATCGAAGGGCCGCAGGGCTGGGGCATAGCCGACGACACGTTCCACGTGATGGAGGAAATGGCCGCGAGAGGAGTCGACACATCATTCCGATTGGGAGACAAGGACCTCGCCACTTGTCTGCGTCGTACCGAAGCTCTGCGCAAGGGAACGTCGCTGTCTTCTTTCACCCGTGACCTGGGCTTGTCGCTGGGAACCGACATCTGCATCGTCCCCGCGACCGATGACCAGATGCGCACGATGGTCAATTTGCCGGATGGAAGGACCATCTCCTTCCAGGAATATTTTGTTCGGCGCAAACATCAAGATGTCGTGAGGGCCCTCGAATATGTGAGTTCAGCAGATAGCCGACCTGCGCCGGGAGTGCTCGAAGCGATTGGGGCGGCCGACCTCATAGTCGTCGCCCCATCCAACCCCCCACTTTCGATATGGCCCATCCTGGCGGTTCCCGGAATCCGGGATGCCGTTGCCGACGCCCGACCCGTAGTCGCGGTCAGCCCGCTCTTCGGCGGAAAAGCCCTGAAGGGACCGGCCGAGAAGGTAATGGCCTCGCTGGGTCTGCCGGCGGGCACCCAGGGGGTGCTGAAGGCATACGAAGGCCTCCTCGAGATGCTGGTGGTGGATAGTGCCGACGTCATCGATGAGAAGCTGTCGACCGCAACCACCCGCGTCGTGGCACACGACACTCGCATCGCCGATCCGGCGGCCGGGGGCGCCTTCGCCTCCTGGCTGGTCGATACGATGGCGCCATGAACTCCATTGAGATCATCCCGATCCACGGAATTCCCGAGGTCGAACGCGGGTCCGATGTCGCCGCGCTGGTCCTGCGGGCGCTTGCGGACGAGCAGATCGATCTGCAGCCGGGCGACATCCTTGTCGTAACCCACAAGATCGTGTCCAAGGCAGAAGGACGGTTCATCGACGCCCAAGATGAGACCGCATATCGAGCTGCGGTGAAAGCGGAAGCCCGGGCCATCATCAGGCGGCGTGGCGACCTGATCATCACCCAAACCCGTCACGGTTTCATCTGCGCCAACGCCGGAGTGGACCGCTCCAACGTCACCGATGGCCGCGCGGTGCTGCTTCCGATAGATCCGGACCGCTCCGCCCACAGCATCAGGATGAAGATCAAGCAAGCGACATCTCTCGATGTACCGGTTGTCATCAGCGATACGTTCGGTCGCCCCTGGCGGCGCGGCCAGACCGACGTAGCCATCGGGGTTTCTGGTATCGCCTCGATCGACGATCACAAGGGAAGGGCCGATGCCAACGGCCGGATCATGGAAGCCACAGAGATAGCGATCGTTGACGAGGTTGCCGCCGCAGCCGATCTGGCCATGGGCAAATCAGCACAGATCCCGGCAGCAATTGTGCGCGGTGTCGACTGGACACCCGGATTAGGGCGAGCAACCGATCTCGTCCGGCCGGCCGATGAAGACCTGTTCCGCTAATGCCTGAACTACCCGAGATCGTCACCTACATCGAGGCGCTCGACAAGCGGATCGGTGGAACCGTCCTGGAAGAAGTCCGCATACGGTCCTTCTCCTTGCTGCGAACCTTCGACCCGCCTCTCGAAGAAGCCTTCGGCAAGAAGCTGGTTTCGTTAGGCCGGATGGGCAAGCGAATCGTCTTCGAGCTGGAAGGGCACCTCTTTCTGGTGCTGCACCTGATGGTCGCCGGCAGGCTCCATTGGCACGAAGAGCGGAAGAAGATCCCCGGCAGGGTCGGTTTGGCCGCTTTCGATTTCGCACCCGGGACGGTGATCCTCACGGAAGCAGGTTCGAAACGAAGAGCTTCGCTAAACGTGGTGTCGGGCGAAGAGGGGCTGCGTGACCTGGACCCCGGCGGGATCGAATTGACCACGGCATCACTCGACGACTTCTCGCAGGCCCTGACGGCGGAGCGACATACGCTGAAACGGGCCCTGACCGACGCCCGACGTATCTCCGGGATCGGCGGAGCTTTTGCCGACGAGATCCTGCATCGGGCACGCCTTTCCCCGATGCAGATGAACTCCAACCTTTCCCCTGAGGAAATAGCGATTCTCTTTGAGGCATGCAGGGACACCCTCGAGGAGTGGATAGTCATTCGTCGACAGGACACGGGCGACGGCTTCCCGGAGAAGGTGACTGCGTTTCATCCCGGCATGGCCGTACACGGCAAGTACGGCGAGCCATGTCCCGTCTGTGGCACCACGGTGCAGCGCATCGTCTATGCGTCCCGAGAGACCAATTATTGCCCCGGATGCCAGACCGGGGGGAAGATCCTCGCCGACCGTTCTTTGAGCCGTCTGCTCAAGGACGACTGGCCCAAGACGGTCGACGACCTCGATGAGTGAAGCAGCCCGGCTCATGAGCCAGCGTGGTTCATTTCGCTACCCGAAGCAGGGGGCCGGGACTAGATTCGGTGGCCACTCCTTCGCCGTGTCATGCGGCGTGAGGGCCAGGAGACGATCAGCTGACAGCGCTTTGACGCGCTCGGTATGGAACAGGAGATAATGTCATGACACGCCGTGCGTTGGTGACCGGCATAACGGGCCAGGATGGTTCGTACCTCGCGGAACAACTGGTAGACAAGGGTTATGAGGTCCACGGCCTCATCCGCCGCTCGTCGACCTTCTCAACCGAGCGGATCGATCATCTCTACCTCGACTCTCACATCGAGGCTGCAAAGCTGTTCCTTCACTACGGGGACCTGGCGGACGGCAACGGCCTGAGCAGGTTGTTGGACGAGATCCGACCGGACGAGGTATACAACCTGGGTGCGCAAAGTCATGTCGCCGTATCTTTCCAGAACCCGATCTACACCGCCGATGTCGACGCCCTCGGAACCCTGCGCATGTTGGAAGCCATTCGTATGACGAACCGCAAGATCCGCTTCTATCAGGCATCGTCATCCGAGATGTTCGGGAAGGTGGCAGAAACTCCACAGTCGGAGACGACGCCTTTCCATCCGCGATCACCGTATGCGGTGTCGAAGGTCTACAGCTTCTGGCAGACGGTCAACTATCGCGAGGCATACGACATGTATGCCTGCAGCGGGATCCTGTTCAATCACGAGTCCCCGCGACGTGGCGAGACATTCGTCACACGGAAGATCACCCGGGCTGCGGCACGTATCAAGCTCGGACTGCAGAAGAAGCTGTATCTGGGCAATCTCGACGCCGAACGCGACTGGGGTTTTGCAGGCGACTACACCGAGGCAATGTGGCTCATCCTCCAACAGGACGAGCCCGATGACTACGTGATCGCCACCGGGGAGCGACATTCGGTACGCGAATTCGCCGAGAAGACCTTCGCCCTCCTGGAACTCGATTGGGAGCAATACGTCGCTTTCGACCCCAGGTACATGAGACCGGCCGAGGTCGATCTGCTCGAAGGTGACGCCTCCAAGGCTCGCAAGGTTCTCGGTTGGGAGCCGAAGGTGTCCTTCGACCGGCTTGTGGAGATGATGGTCGAGTCCGACCTGGAACTGGCCAAGCAGGAGAAGGCACTTGTCGACGCCGGTCTGAAGTCAATCGAGTGGACCGGGGGTGGACGTTGACCTCCCTCGGTGACAAGCGCATCGTCGTAACCGGCGGAGCCGGATTCCTCGGTTCCTTTCTGTGTGAGCAGCTGACGGATGCAGGTGCCGGAGACCTCATCATCCCCCGAAGCGTCGACTACGACCTGACCGAGCAGGAAGCGGTTCGGCAGCTCTATGCAGACTCCAAGCCAGACATGGTGATTCATCTGGCGGCGGAAGTCGGGGGCATCGGCGCCAATCGTGCCAACCCCGGCAGGTACTTCTACGCCAATATGGCCATGGGGTTGCACCTCATCGAGGAAGCGCGGCGGCAGAGGATCGAAAAATTCGTGCAGGTGGGCACGGTGTGCGCCTATCCCAAGTTCGCTCCAGTGCCCTTCCGCGAAGAGGATCTCTGGAACGGATACCCGGAGGAGACCAACGCCCCATACGGGGTGGCCAAGAAGAGCCTGCTGGTGATGCTGCAGGCGTACCGACAGCAATACGACCTGAACGGCATCTACTTGCTCCCGGTCAACCTGTACGGTCCGCGCGACAATTTCGACCTCGAGAGTTCGCACGTCATTCCGGCACTGATTCGGAAGTTCATCACGGCACGAGACGAGCGCTCCCCCGAGGTCGTTGCCTGGGGCACCGGTTCGGCGTCGCGAGAGTTCTTGTACGTCGAGGATGCGGCCCGGGCCATCCTGATGGCCACCGAGGCCTATGACGGGGATCAACCGGTGAACGTCGGCACCAGCCACGAAATCGCCATCAGGGACCTCGTCGAGTTGATAGCCAAGCTGACCGGATACGAAGGACGGGTGCGGTGGGATACATCGAAGCCCGACGGTCAACCGCGCCGCAAGCTGGACACGTCCCGGGCCGCCAAGCTGTTTGAGTTCGAAGCGGCTACCACCCTCGAAGAGGGCCTCGCCAAGACAATCACCTGGTGGGAGGATCACTCTCGGGGGTAGTCGGCGAGCGAACCTCAGACCACGTTCTGGCGGACACCACTTCGGCATGCCGGAGCACCGTACGCAAGAAGCCGGCGGGGGCCGTGTTAGCGCCGCGAACTCAGTGCCGACGTCCCGGGCACCCGGCCGTCAGCCTAGAACTCGGCGCTGTTCGGGGTTCGCGGGAAGGGGATGGCGTCCCGGATGTTCTGCATGCCGGTCGCAAACTGAACTATCCGGCCGAACCCGAGACCGAACCCGGCATGAGGCACAGAGCCGAATCGGCGCAAGTCCAGGTACCACCAGTAGTCATCGACGGGTAGACCCTTGGCGACGATCGACTCGTACAGCACGTCATGTCGCTCTTCGCGCTGGCTGCCGCCGACGATCTCGCCAACGCCCGGCACGAGAACATCCATGGCAGCGACCGTCTTGCCGTCATCGTTACGGCGCATGTAGAACGCCTTGATGTCGGACGGATAGTCGGTGACGATCAACGGCTGCTCAAAGGCCACTTCGGTCAGGTAGCGCTCGTGTTCCGATTGCAGATCGACGCCCCAGTCGACGGGGTAATCGAAAGCCACCTCAGCCTTGCTCAACACCTCGACGGCATCCGTGTAGGTGATGCGGCGGAAGTCCGCCGAGGCGATGGAGTCGAGGCGGGCCAGCAAACCATCGTCCACCCATTTGTTGAAGAACTCTAGGTCGGTCGAACAATGATCCAGGATGTATTGGAAGAGGTACCGTACGTAGGCCTCAGCAAGATCGGCGTTGTCGCTGAGATCGGCAAAAGCGACCTCAGGCTCGATCATCCAGAACTCGGCCAGATGCCTGCGAGTATTGCTGTTTTCAGCGCGGAAGGTCGGGCCGAACGTATAGACCCGGTCTAGCGCCAGCGCGTAGGCCTCTGCTTCGAGCTGGCCGCTAACCGTGAGGAACGTCGGCCGCCCGAAGAAGTCCTGCGAATAGTCGACTGCGTCGTCGACACGGGGCGGAGCACCAACATCGAGGGTCGTTACCTGGAACATCTCTCCGGCGCCTTCTGCGTCACTGGCGGTGATCATCGGGGTGTGCAGGTAGAGGAAGTCCCTCTCCTGATAGAACCGGTGGGTTGCATAGGCCAGAGCGTTGCGAACCCGGGCCATCGCACCAAAAGTGTTGGTACGGGGCCGCAAGTGTGCGAGTTCGCGAAGACGCTCGAACCCTATCTGCTTCTTTTGCAGCGGATAGTCATCCGGATCGGCATAGCCGTACACATGCACGTTGCCGGCATGGATCTCGACGCGCTGGCCGGATCCGGGCGACTCGACCAACTCACCGGTGACAGCGACGGCACTCCCGATGGTTACGTTGAGAATCTCTGATTCGTAGTTCTCTATCTCCCCCGGCACCACAATCTGGACTCCGGCGAAGCTCGAGCCGTCATTGAGTTCGAGAAACGAGAATCCCCCTTTCGAATCACGACGCGTCCGCACCCAGCCCGCAACCTTCACCCGCCCACCGATCTGGTCGGATTCGAGCACGTGTTTGATGAGAGTTCGCTTCATGGCTCCTCGCGGGTAGATCGATTCGTCGACTGGTCAAGGGTAGGTCCGTTGGAGGCGAATCGTACCAACCGTCCCTAGTTGTCAGCGGAGGTCGATTCCGACTCGGATGCACGGCGCCGGTAGTCGCTGGCAGAGCCCACTGCGAGGGTCATCTCAACCCGGAGGGGGGCGAAGTTGTATACATAGCCGAGGACCGGAGTCGCGATGGTATCGAGTTGACGTCGCAGCTCCTGAGCGCTCTGCAACTCTTGGCCGTGGGCGAAGACGACGACCACACGTTCGGCCAACCGAACCAGGGTCGTCGCGTAGGCCACTGTTGAGACCGGAGGCGAGTCGATCAGCACCAGGTCGTAGTGATGCGAGAGCCCTCCGAACAACCCTCCGGTCGCAGGGAGCGACAGAAGATCGGCGGCCGACACCGCGGATGTGCCGGAAGAAAGAAGATCCAAAGAGCCCGACGCCTCGAGGTCAACACTGACAACCGCTTCCCCGAGCGAGGCAGCGCCCTGGATGACGTCGGCCAGACCAAGCTCGGGGACTTGCGAGTCCACGAGCATCGTGGTGAGGCTCTGGCTGGAGAAGTCGGCGTCGATAACGAGCACACGCTTTCCCCCGAGGGCGGCAGCAAAAGCGGTGTTCGCCACAGCAGTCGTCTTGCCGGCGGATACCGCCGGGGACGTGAACACGACCGTCGTGAACACCGCAGCATCCTGCTCACCGAACAACCGATCCTGCTGGAGAGCGACAGCCGCCGACACAAATCTATACGACTCGGCGGAAGCGCTCGCCGGTGCTTCGACAACCGGGAGATTGGTAGTCAATCGTTCGTCGAGGAAACTTGGCACATCCGCGACGAGCGGGATCCCAAGCAGCTTCTCGGGTTCGCCGCGAGAACCGAATCGACGACGCCCTCTGGAAAGTGGAAGAGCAATCGCCGAACCAACGATTGCGCCGAAGAGGAATCCGCCCAGCACCAGAACACCAACAGAGCCCGGCACAGCCTTGTCGGCCGGGTCGGAGAAGACGACTCCGCTCAGCGACAACTGGGCGTCTACTTCACGCTGATCTCGAACCAGCTGCAACCCCACAAGACGCTGCCGGATGTCGGCCTGGAGGTTCTCCAACGCCTGCAGCTCGACGTTCGTGTTCTGCCGGGCAAGGGCTGCCTGGATGGTGTCGATTTCGAGCCGCATTTCGTTCAAGCGGGCGGAGCTCTCATTCACCGCGAGGATGTCCGCCGACGCCCGGCTGGGCTGAAACACGAGCAGACGGGCTATGGCCGAGTCGAGCTGGTCCTCGAGAGCAAGACGATTGGCATCACTGGTGCGCAGTCGGCGAATTTCATCCTGAACGCCGAGCAGTTCCGAGGTGAGAGAAGCAATGGAGGTCTCGAGTTCGAGAATCGCGCTATCGAACTCGGTGATGGCAGCCTCTCTGCCAACCTCCTGGTACGCGGTCGCGACGGCATTGACCACCGTGATGGCACGGTATTCCGTAATGTCCTCATAGGTCAGGGTGATCAGATCGCTGTCACCGCCGGAGTTGACCGAGAGCCCTTCTTCAACGATGTAGTTGACTGTCACATCCACCGACGGGTCCGCGGCTGCCGCAATCTCGACGGCGCGGCCTGCAACCGCCCGGGACGACACGATCTCGGCCTGGCTGCGAACGTACCGTTCTGGCGTCGCGTCGTACCCCACGGTGAAGAGGTTTGACACGCGAGGGTCTTCGACCGCAATGGAGGCCGTCGAAGTCCACGACTCCGCTCGGCTGGCGTATAGATAGGCCAAGCCGGCAAAAGCGACCGCCAGAAGCAGGACGAGCCACCGGTACTGCCAGGCGGCCCCGGCAACGGTCGGCTCGAGCTCTTCTTGAGCATCGTATATCGGTGTTCTATCCATCAGCAACCTTGACTATCAACCGCTTGTCCTACCCGCGATCTACGCCCATCAGCAGCGCGGTCCCGCACGATAGCCGTCGAGCGATTTACCGGGATCTCCGGTAGTCGATACCGAGTTAGATCCGGCGTAGCGGGCCGCCGGTGCTTTGCCCTACAATCCTACTCGTCAGCGATCCCGCCGATTGGGCTAGATCATGACCCAGGTTGGGTTTCGTTGGGGGAAACGAAAGCTCACTAAGCGTTCCCGGACGTATACTCAGCGTGACATGGAAATGGTCCGCGGAGAACGATCCGCGGAATGGCCAGGTCGGGAATATACGGGGGTATAGGGTGAACGACAACAGAGATTCCGGCATTGCCGTTATCGGCAGCGGATACGTTGGGACCGTGGTGGCGGCCTGCATGGCGGCAATCGGCCACGATGTGATCGGTGTCGAGATCAATCAGGAGAAGCTGGCGAAGCTGCAGAGCGGGTCTTCCTACTTCTTCGAACCAGGACTCGATGAACGTCTTCGTGCCGGTATCGAGGCCGGACGCCTCACTTTCACGGACGATTTTGACGAGGCGATGGGCAAGTCCAATGTGGTCTTTCTCTGCGTCGACACACCGCCCGGCCCGAACGGGCACCCTGACGTGACCAGCGTCACTGCCGCGGCCAAGTCAATCGGAAAGGCGATGCACTCCCCTCACGTCATCGTCACTAAGAGCACCGTCCCGGTCGGCAGCGGCAACTGGCTGACGTCGACAATCGAGGCCGTGCTCCCCGACGTCGTCGAACCAGATGTGTTCAGCGTCGTCAGCAACCCGGAGTTTCTCCGTGAGGGCAGCGCGGTCAACGACTTCCTGCATCCGGAACGGATAGTCCTCGGTGGCGACAACGCCGACGCGGTGAGAACCGTTGCCTCGACCTACGGCCCGATTCTCGACCAGACGTTCCCCGGCGGAGCACCGGATCGACGGCCCGCTCTGGTAACGACCGACCGGTCTACAGCTGAAACGATCAAGTATGCGGCCAATGCGTTCCTCGCGACCAAGATCAGCTTCATCAACGAGATCGCCGAGATTTGCGAATGGGTCGACGCCGACGTCGACGAGGTAGCTCACGCCATCGGCCTCGATTCGCGGATCTCGTCCAAGTTCCTCCAAGCCGGCGTTGGTTGGGGTGGATCGTGTTTCGGCAAAGACGTCGAGGCGCTGGCGGCGACGGCCCGCGCCCACGGTCAGGAACCGCTGATCCTCGAGGCAGCGCAACAGGTCAATCTGCATCAGAGGAGACGGCTCGTCCGGAAACTGCAGCAGCACCTGCGTCCCCTGCGGGGCAGCCGCGTGGCCCTGTTGGGCCTGGCCTTCAAGCCCAACACAGATGACACGAGAGATGCGCCGGCGATCACCGTCGCCCGCGAACTACTCGAAAAGGGTGCCATCGTCCGGGCCTATGACCCACTGGTGAAGCAGATTCCAGAGCTTCCCAACCTGCAAACAGCAACCGATGCATACTCGTTGGTTGATCGAGCCGATGCCGTCGTACTTCTCACCGAGTGGGACGAGTTGCGGGACCTGGATTTCGACGACGTCGCAGCACGGATGCGAGGCGACCTCATCGTGGACGGGCGCAATGCGTTTGACGCAAAGCGGGTTCGTGAGGCCGGCCTGGTTTACGAGGGCATGGGCCGTGGCCTGCTCCCCCGGAATGGGCGCTCTGCTACCTGGTAAGTCCTGCGCCACCGGGCGAATGACTAGTCAGTCGAATCAATAATTCTTATCGTTTTCTTAGTTCGGGTAACACCCGGGGTCGGGTAGGGTCGCCCACATTATGTCCACTCTTGCACGCCCTCTCGCCGTTCTCGGAATCACTCTCGCGATGCTCATTCCCGCCGCCGCGGCCAGTGCTCTTCCTCCCGGAGGAACATTTGTCGATGACGATTCCAACATCCACGAGGGCTATATCGAAGCCATTGCGGCGGAAGGCATCACCGCCGGCTGCAACCCCCCGTTGAACGACCACTACTGCCCGGACCGCAACGTCACTCGCGGCGAGATGGCGGCGTTTCTCGTGAGGACGCTGGACCTCCCGGCGGCAGGGAGCCAGGACTGGTTCAACGATGACAACACCTCGGTATTTGAGGATTCCATCAATAGTCTGGCCGCCGCGGGCATCACGGGGGGATGTAACCCACCAGCCAACAACAGGTACTGCCCCGGCGATATCGTGAGCCGAGGGCAGATGGCCGCCTTCCTGGTTCGAGCGTATGGCCTGGGCGGGTCCACTTCCGGCGACCCGTTCAGCGACGACAACAGTTCGATATTCGAGGACGAGATCGAGAAGCTCCGCGCCAGCGGAATCACTCTCGGGTGCAATCCGCCGACGAACGATCGCTACTGCCCGGGCCAGCCGGTGCGCCGCGACGCCATGGCCTCTTTCCTCGGACGCGCGGAAGGCCTCAGGCCAATTGAACCCCCGGTGCGGGTAGACACCACCGATGTCGACGTTCACATTTACCCCGGCGACAACATCGGAAGCATCGCCTCCTCCAACCCGGCGGGTACCGTCTTCATGATCCACGGCGAGCACCATCGCCAGAGCGTCAGTCCGAAGGATTATCAGGCATTCATTGGTGACTCGGGCGCAGTCATGGATGGCGACAATGCGGTGTCGTACGCATTCAGTTCCGGGGCCAAGGGCGTTTCGATCACCAACCTCGAGATCCGCAACTACAGCACCGGGAACCAATGGCGTGGCGCCGTTGTCGGTCTGGGCGGTGACTGGCTGATCGAGTCGTGCGAAATCCACCACAACCGCGTCGCCGGCATCTACCTGGAGAAGGGTGACCCGGTCGTACGCGGCAACAACATTCACCACAACGGTCGATCCGGCCTGAGCGTGCGCTACACCGATGGCGGCCTGCTCGAAGACAACGAGATTGCCTACAACAACTATGAGGACAAGTGGAACTGGGGCATCGAGGCCGGCGGCGGCAAGATGTGGGATACCACCGACCTCGTTATCCGCGGCAACTGGTCCCATCACAACCATGGCCCGGGAATCTGGACCGACCACGACAACATCGGGACTGTGTACGAGGACAATCTCATCGAGGACAACTACGCAAATGGGATCTTCCATGAGATCAGCTACGACGCAATAATTCGGAACAATGTGATCCGCCGCAATGGCTTTGACCACGACGCGTGGATGTGGGGTGGCGGCATCATGATTGCGACGTCACAGAACGTCGAGGTTTACGGCAACGTCATCGAAGGCAACTTCAACGGCATCAGCATGACCCGGCAGAGCCGCGGGTCCGGGGACTACGGCGAGTGGACGCTCAAAAACAATTACGTCCACGACAACACCATCATCGACAGTGGCCTCTCAGGCGCCGCTCAAGATGTCGGCAACAACAGCATCTACTCCTCAAACATCCGCTACGAGGGCAACACCTACACCGGCGACGTTGGGTGGTGGTGGATGAACAAGAAGATCTCCTGGTCGGAGTGGCAGTCCTACGGCCACGATGACTAAGAGACTGCTGGGCAAATGGCGTGTGGACTCGCACGGCCACGAAAAACGCCCCGTCACAGACGCTGCTGCGAGACCAAACTGACATTGCTCAGCAGGCTCCTAGCCCAGAACGAGTCCTCTAGGAACTGGGGCGGCGGAGCTTGCTGCGCATTACCTGCATGAGCAGTAGAACGGCGTAGGCAGGGTTGTTCCAGACGTATCTTCGCCACAGTCGGCGCGGCTCCTGGATAAGCCGGAAAAGCCACTCGAGCCCTGCCTTCTGCATCCATGCTGGCGCTTGCTTCTTGGTACCAGCGAGGAAGTCAAATGCAGCGCCCACTCCGAGCATCGCAACGCCCGGAAGGTCCTCGCGGATACTGTCCATCCAAAGCTCTTGCTTTGGCATGCCCAGTCCCACCCAAACAACGTCGGCTCCGCTGTTCCTGATGGCTTCGAGCGACTCATCGGTCTCCGCCTCATCCATCGGTCGGAATGGTGGCGAGAACGACCCGACAATGTTTGCCTCGGGGGCAATCTCGGCGATCGCTTCCTGAAGCTGCTGCAGTGTCTCTGGAGTGCTCCCGTAGAGGTAGTGGGCCCATCCGAGGCGATCCGACTCGACCATCGCTCTCCGCATGAGTTCGGGCCCATACACCCTTTCCTGGTCACGACGGACAAGGGCGCGGAGACCCCAGACAATCGGTACGCCGTCGGGAGTCGCGATCTCCGCGGCGCCTATCGCCTCCGCAAGCGCGGTTTCGCGACGCGCCGACATGACCGAGTGAACGTTGCACACGGCAACGATGGTCGCTCTGTCCTCGGGCCGGTTCGAGAGCGCGTCCAGCACCTCGTCATACGAGGTGACCGAAATCGGTATGCCGACCACGGGTGCTTTGTCGGGGAAGGTCACGAATCCTCCTGGTGGCTTATGGCGAACGTCAGACCGCGCTGCCGAAGTCGGGAACGATACACGCGCCTCAATCAAGAACCCAAGATGATCAATGGGGTCCCGGTCGGTAGGCCCGACTAGTGGCCTTTGTTGCTGCCCAGCGCTGCCGGAATGGTCATCACCATGACTCGCATGTCCATGCGAAGGCTGACCGTGTCGACATATTCGATGTCGATATCGGTGGCTTCATGCATCGGCACATCGCCCCTCTCCGACACCTGCCACAGACCAGTGATTCCCGGCTTCACCGCATGGCGGCGATGCTGCCACGGCTCATACTTGTCAACCAGCGCAGGCAACTCGGGACGCGGTCCGACGAGACTCATGTGTCCAAGAGCGACATTCCAGAACTGTGGCAGCTCGTCGAGGCTCCACTTGCGCAAGAACCGCCCGAGCGGTACGTGACGTGGATCATCGGGTGACTTGTGATTGACCCGACGGTCGACCCCGTCCCACTGCAGGACGTTCGCACGCCGATCCGGTCGCATTGTCCGCAATTTGAAGACCGTGAAATCCTTGCCACCCAGGCCTATCCGCTTCTGCTTGAAGATCGCCGGCCGGCCCAGCTTGATCCAAATGAGCGGAATCACCACCATCAAGATGGGAGCCGTCAACAGCGACAGCACAATGCCCCCAAGACGGTCGATGGTCGGTTTCACAAACCGCTGATATGCGCCTCTCGGCGCAATCGCGGGAACCACGTGTAGATGCGGCTGGCCGGCCACATCGCCTGTAACTACTACGTCATCAATGGATGAACGTTCAGTCCTACCCTGCAGCATCCCCGATGCCCCCTATCGCGTTCGTCCAAAAGCCCGGACGTACTACTAACTAGCCCGACCTCATCCTAGGGCCGAAATCACAACCGGTGACTGGCTATTTCACCCCTTACTCTAGTGACTAGTTACCAGCATGTGCTGGCATTGTCGCCGCGGTGGGTATTCAATCGGACACAGCTGGTCAGCACCGCCCCCACCCTCGGCCACCCCATGACCGCTTCGTCCGCACAATGAGCGCTCGCTGCTAGCGTGCCCGGGGGGCGGCTCACCTCGCGGAGTCCGCACTCCTGGCAATCACGACGGCGATAGCAGAGGCAGTAATGGGGCTGGGGCGCAACCGAACACGACATCGACTCATGGTGGCCAGCCTGGCAGTCGGACTCCTGTTGACCGGGTGTAGCGGTACGGACAGCACTGAAACGGTACCTCCGGACACCACGACCTCAACGACGGCGGCCGGTCCTTCGACGACGGTGCCGCCGACGACAACAGCTGCTCCGACCACAACCATCCCACCGACATCGATCCCGCCCCGAACGCTGCCGCCGCCGGAGCTCGACGCGACTACAACCACCGCGAGCCCTGTCGACACAACTCCACCAGAGGTGAGCGAGGGGACGATCGTTGTTTCACCCGACGACGACTTTGCTGCGCTCGTCGCACAAAGCCCCGAAGGCACAGCATTCCTCCTCTTGCCCGGCATCCACCGCCCCAACCGAGCCGAACCAAAGAACGGCATGTCGTTTGAGGGCATGGAGGGCACCATTCTCAACGGCTCGGTGCTGCTCGATGACTTCACCGCCGGCGACAACACCTGGGAGACCAACGGCCCTCGGCTGAATATGGACGGTCATGGTGAATGCATCGACGGCTATGAGGCCTGCAGGCTGCGAAACGATCTCTTCATCGACGATGCCATGTTGTGGCGCGTCGACGAGCGCACCGAGGTCGACTCGGGCAAGTGGTGGTCAAACGGCAGCACCATCGTCATCGGTGACGACCCGGCAGGCCGCAAAGTTGAGGTGAGCCTGACCGAGAGTGCTTTCCGAAGCGATGCCGCCGACGTCACCATCCGGAACATGATCGTCGAGAAATTCGCCTCGATGGCGCAACGAGGCGCTATTCAGTCGGAGAGGTCCCTGGGACAGCTCGGCTCTGGCTGGCTGATTGAAGATGTCGAAGTGAGGCTGAATCATGGCGCGGGGATTCGGGCCGGAAATCAGACCACAATCCGCAACGTCCACCTCCACCACAACGGCCAGCAAGGCATTACAGCCGACGGCGGAGAAGGAATCCTCGTCGAATCAACAGAGATCAACCACAACAACCTACGTGGCTTCAACTGGGGCTGGGAAGCGGCCGGCGCCAAATTCAAGGAGACAGTAGGACTCGTCATCCGAGATGTGACGGCTCATCACAACCTTGGTCCCGGGCTCTGGACCGATATCAACTGTTACGACACGACGTATGAGAACAACATCGTCTACAGCAACAACGCCCCTGGAATCTTCCACGAGATCTCATTCGACGCAGTCATCCGCAACAACGAGGTGTACGACAACGGCTTCATAATGGGTGACTGGCTATGGGGCGCGGGGATCCTCGTCGCTGCTTCGAGCGATGTTGACGTCTATGACAACGTGGTCACCAATAACGCCGACGGCATTACCGGAATCCAACAGCGTCGGGAGAGCGACGGAGAGTTGCGGCGGCTCGAGAATGTCCGCGTCTACAACAACACGATCACTATGTGGTACGGACAGAGCGGGGTCGTACAGGACATGGGCGACCCTTCGGTCTTCACCGACCGCAACATCGTCTTCGAGACCAACACCTATGTCGGCGCAGGCCACGAAGCGTTTGCCTGGGATGGAGAGGATCTGACCTTCGACGAGTGGATGGCCACCGGCCAGGGCGCCGGAAGTACGCGCTCCGATGGCTGACAACCAGAGGCCTTCGCTCCTCGTCATCGCCTATGCCTGTTCGCCAGTTCGCGGATCCGAGTACGGAGCAGGCTGGGGAGTCGTAACCGCTCTCGCCGAGTTCGCCGACTTGACCGTGTTGATCGGCAACCGCTACTTCGAGGAAATCCGAGACTGGGAGCAGGACAACCCCGACAGCACCATCAAGTTCGTGGAAGTGCCTGATCCGGCGGTAGGCAATTACATGCGCTGGCACCGTATTGTCGAGTTCATCCTCTATCTGCTCTGGCAGCGCAGGGCAAGACGGGTCGGTCGGGATATCGTCGATTCCAGCGAGATCGATGCGGCGGCCCACGCAACATTTGCCGCCGCATGGCTCCCTACGCCGGCAACCACCCTCGGCGTGCCCAGCATTTGGGGTCCCGTTGGAGGAGGCGTCACCACCCCCCGTCCCCTGTGGAAACTCCTGGGCCTCGCCGGTGTCTTTCAAGAGTTGCTCGACCTCATCGCCGTGAGGCTCGTCGCGATGCTCCCGGCCTCTCGCCGTTCGGCGAATCGTGCCACTGAGCGGCTTCTCCAAAACGAAGAAAGCCGCAGACTCCTACCGGCCGCGGCCCGGATCGACAACCGCATCCTGAACCACGCTCTTTTCAGCGTGGTACCAGAATCGGCCAAGGAGGAAGACGGCCGGTTTGCGTTGTGGGTGTCCCCGATGGAGAGCCGCAAGGGACCCCACCTGGTGATCCAAGCCCTCGCCAGAACCAGCAGCGACGTCACCCTCAAGATGGTTGGAGACGGCCCGCAGCGGAAATCGCTCGAGGAGCTGGCTGTTCGGCTGGGAATCTCCGACCGGATCACGTTTACCGGATGGGTTGAACGCACCGACGCGGTGAAGCTCATGCGGGGCGCGACCACGGTCATATTCACAGGCCTGCGCGAGGAAGGTGGTCTCGCACTCGCAGAAGCAATGCTCACTGCAAGACGCTTGATCGTGCTCGACCATGGGGGCGCCGCCTCGATCGCCCGATCCACCACCGACCAAGAAAGGGTCATCCGGGTGCCGCCGGGTGCACTAGATGCAGTAGCGTCGGGCTTTGCGGCTGCTATCGATCAACATTTCGAGGCTCCCCCGGTCGATGACCGGCCCCTCTTGGATCGGAGAGCTGCGGTGGCAGAGCTCGAGGACGCCGTTCTCACGGCCCTGCAGCAACGGTAGGCATACAAACAGTGGTAGGAACTAAGGAGCAATCATGGCCATCCAGGGTGGCGCTCAGATCCCTCGTGGAACACAGCTCGAAACCGATATTTGCGTTGTGGGCGGGGGACCCGCAGGAATCGGCCTCGCCCTCCGACTGGCTCGTACGACTGCACTCAACATCGTTCTCCTCGAGAGCGGCGGCGTGGCGACGGAGCCCGAACCACAGGAGCTCAACGCGGGAGACAACGTCGGCCTGGATTACTACGACCTCACTCTGACCCGCCACCGTGTCCTCGGAGGGTCCAGCCACAAGTGGGCGGGCTGGTGTCGCCCGATGGATCGCATCGACTTCGATGGCCGACCCTGGGTCCCCAACAGTGGGTGGCCGATCTCATACGACGAATTCCTGCCCTACTACTCCGATGCGGCCCGCCTCTGCCAGCTCGACAAGATGCAATGGGCGCCGGAGGAGGGCAGCAACCTGCCCCCCGTGTACGTCGATCCATTCGTCGGAAAGGACGTCGAGATCGCTCTCTGGGAGGGGAGCCCTCCAACGAAGTTCGGCAACGTATACCGAGAGCAGCTCGAGACTTCCCGCCAGATAACAACGATCACCAACGCTACCGCTGTAGAGGTCCTCAGCGATGAGGCCGGCACGAAGGCAACCGGAGTCAGGGTTGCAACTCTCGAAGGCAATGAGTTCACAGTTGGCTCCAGGGCCGTTGTGCTCGCCGCCGGCGCTCTGGAGACGAGCCGTTTGCTGCTGGCTTCTCAGCGCGCCAATCCCGCCGGGCTCGCCAACGAGAACGACGTGGTTGGACGCTATTTCATGGAGCATCCACATCTGGTCACCGGGAGAATCGAGTTGTTCCCCCAGACAAAGACCAACCGGCCCGGTCTCGATGCAATCGACAAGGGTTTCGGGGGTGTCCGCGCCCGACTGGCACTACAAAGGCCGGCGGGAGCAATGAAGGTGGCCTACACGGTCAGTCGGGAGAAGCAGGAGTCGGAGCACCTACTCAACTTCTCTACGCATCTTCGCACCGTCAGCCCGGTGAGCCGCGAGGAATCTGATGCCTATCAGGCCTTCAAGCTCGCCGTCGGCAACCTCCGGTCTCCCAGCCAGATGTACCGCCAGATCAGAACCAAGTCGCTGCCGGAGGATTCCAAACGTCTCACGATGCGACTGATCAAGGGAACTCCGGAGATCATGCAGGTGATCTACCACGAAGCGCTCCGTCGGCCGAAACAGTTGGCGTTGTACACCCAGAGCGAGCAATCGCCGAATCGGGACAGCCGGATGACGCTCAACGCATCGAAGACCGATGCGCTGGGCATGCCCCGGATCAACCTCGAGTGGCGACTGAGCCGTATCGACAAGGATTCCATCGTCAAGGCGCAGAGAATCATCGGGAGTCAGCTCGAGTCGTCTGGACTCGGACACCTGGTCCCGGAACCTGCGTTCAAAGCCGACTCTGCTGATTGGGGGCCCGGTCTCCGCGGCGGACACCACCATCTCGGAACCGCGAGGATGGCGACCGACCCTAAGCTCGGCGTGGTCGATCCCGAAGGTCGTGCCCATACCGTGGCCGACCTGTACATTGCCGACTCGTCGGTGTTCCCGGTGAGCGGTTACGCGAATCCGCTCCTTACCACCGTTGCCTGGGCCCTCCGCGTAGCCGACAAGGTTGGGCAGGCCTACTAGGCACAACGGCAGAAAGTGATGAGGCGGCGTCCATGAGCAAGGGACCGTTGCGGAAGAAGCTACTGGCTGCAGGTGTCGTCGACGCCGCGCTGGCTTCGATCGCGACCTTCGGCGCAGGCCTTGCCGGCCTCAACTTGCTCAGCGATGTCGACCGCGGTGTCTATGGCATCTTCTTTGCGGCATTCTTCCTGGGCTCGATTGTCCTTTCCGAGCTGATCCTCGTCCCCGCCCAGGTTGTTGCGGTGAGCAAGCCGCTCGCAGAACGGCTGAGTGTCACGAGAAGAAGCCTCGGGCTGGCGATTGGGCCGGGTCTCGTCACTGCGATGGTTGCTCCCGTCACAGCGCTCCTGACCCAGGACCTGACATCTACAGACGTCATTGTGGCGTTGGCGGTTCCAACGGCCGTCATCATCGTGGTCTCGCCGATGCAGGATCACGTGCGACAGCTCCTGCATATCGCGGAGAAGTCGTGGCTTGCAGTCGTTGTGTCGACGGTCCAATTGGTGACGATCGCGGTCACCATCACCGTCATGTTCCTTTCGGACGTCCCCCGTGCCTGGATCCCGTTTGGATCACTGGCGACCGCCAACGTCGTCTCCCTCTCCGTTGCCTATCTCCTGGCGCAAGGCCACCTCGGCAAGGTACAGGACCGGACTTCGATGACGTTCAGCAGCCTGGCTGCGTCCGGGAAATGGCTCGTGCTCCGTGCCGCAACCCCGGCAACGCTGGCCTTCATCTCGGCCAACATCATCACCGACCTCGCCGGTCCAGAAGCTTACGGCTACGCCGAGGCGGCGCGACAGGTTGCCCAGCCGATCACGGTCTTCTCTGTTGGCCTCATGGCCGTTCTAGGGCCGCGTGCGGTGCGTGCCGGGGCCGACCGGGATGCTGTGGCCGCACGCTCCAATCGGAACGTCTACCTAGCCCTGATGGCTCTCGGCGGCGTGGCGTACGCGACGATCGCCGGCTGGTCGTGGAGCCTCAATCCCATGGCCTACCTAATCCCTTCGGCATATGTGATCGGCGGCCTCGCCGCAGCGACGGTGCTTGGGAATGTTCTGATCGCCCTCTATCTCATCCTCAGCCGCGAGCTGCTGGGCGGAGGCAAGGCCCGGACGCTGGCATTCATTTCGGTTGTTGCGGCGCCGGCTCTGCCGCTTGCCGCGGTTACCGCCGGGACGACCGGCGCGTTTGCCCGGCCGCTGGGCTACATTCTGGAAGGTCTTCTCCGGGTTGCAGGCGGCACTTACTGGCTGAAACGCCTCTATGCCGAAGGTGCGACGGTGTCGCAGCCGGAGTTCGATTCAGAATCCAATCTCGAGGCCAATTCGATCCGGGAGCGATCCCTTGACTGACGTTGCAGCAAAACCGAAGCGCAAGACGGAACGCGTTCCTGTTGTCAGCGTCCTGATGCCGGCCTACAACGCCGAGCCCTACATCGCCAGGGCCATCGACAGCATCCTCGAACAGACGCTCGCCGATATCGAGCTCATCGTCGGTGACGATCAATCGACTGACGGTACTTGGGATCTCATCCAAACATATGCCACCAAGGACAAACGAGTTCACGGATTCCGCAACGAGGAGAACCGCGGTCAGTACGCCACCACCAACCGGGCTGCGGCAATGGCCCGGGCACCGCTACTTGCGGGTATGGATGCGGACGATGTCTCGCTGCCGACGCGGCTCGAGAAGCAGGTGGAATTGCTAGAGGCCAGACCCGAGATCGCTGTACTCGGCAGCTACGTTTCGCACGCCAACGACAGCGAGGAGATACTGAGTCTCTCCCCGACGGGACCAACGACGGTTGCCGAATTCGAGGAACTACGCCGCAGAGGAGAACCAACCTTGGTGTTCGGTGGCACCGCCATGTATCGCCGCGAGCTCTTCGAGAAGGTGGGCGGTTTCGACGGCAGCCTGCGGACAGCGGGCGACCTGGAGTTCTGTGATCGGATGGCGGACCATGGGGCGATCATCGCGATGCCCGAACCGTTACTGCTGTACCGGATCTACTCATCGAGCAATGTGATGCTTCGCTTCCGTGAGGGCAGGAGAACCCATCGCTACTTGGAGGCTCGGCGCCGCGCTCGCCTTGGCGGTGTCCCACTCCCGTCCCGCGAGGAGTTCGTCACCACCGAGGCGAATTCGCCGTGGTGGCACAAGCTGCGCATCTGGATGGAGGACGCCTCGCAGTACAACTATCGCCAGGCCGGTTTGGCATACGCCCAGGGGGACACGCTGCGCACGGCTATCCGCTTGCTTGCGGCCGCCCTCACCGGGCCGATACACGTCGCCAAGAGAGTCTGGGATCAGCGACTGTCTCCTCAAGCACGTCGCACCCGACGTATCTCCCTGCAATAGCAATGGGCCCCGCAAGCGGGGCCCATTGTCAGTTTGGTGTCTGTCTCTTGCTAGTCGAGTCCGTCGGCACGATGCAGGAACGCTGCCATCTGACCACGGGTTACCGTGCCCGTCGGGCAGAAGTTCGTGTTGGCCGGTGGGTTACACCCTCTGGTGATGCCTGCCGTAGCCAGCTTGTCGATCTCGGATTCGAAGATCGAGTCGTCATCGTCTGCGAATAGATCGCCTCCGCCATCGTCGGTCAACTCGAGTGCACGCACGAGGAACGCTGCCATCTGACCGCGGGTCACGCTGTCATTCGGGCAGTACGCCGTCCCCTCGATGTTGCAGCCACGAGTAATCCCGGCTGTCGCCAGCTTGAGAATGTCATCTTCGAAGATCGAAGACGCCGTATCTGTGAATGCGATCGTGGGGTCGGTTTCGGTCAAGCCGAGGAAGCGCACCAGGAAGGCCGCCATCTGACCACGAGTCACTGTCGCGTCGGGACAGAACTGGTCGTTCACGGGCGGATTGCAGCCCTTGGTGATTCCCTCGTTGGCGAGCCAGACGATGTCTGAGGCAAACACGCTATCCGCGATGTCCGTCATCACCGTGAACTTGAACGTGGCCGTACCCGTGCCGGCGCTATCGACAACAACGAGTTCGACCTCGTAGACACCGCTCAACGCTGGCGTGAGGCTATACGTCGTACTCGTGCCGACGGGAGGAACGGCTGTGCCGTCCCTGGTCACCGTCCAGGTGTAGTTGAGGGGACCTCCGGAGCCGTCGGTGATTGTCGAGTTGAAGGTAACTTCTTCTCCGAGCTGACCGAACGAAGGTCCCAGGATGGTCGGCGTGGGCGGATCGGGATCGATCGGCCCAATCTCGATGGTCACGGTTGCCGTGTTCGACGTGTTGTCGCCGGCGTCCTTGGCCTGGTAGGTGAAGGAGTCGACCGTCGTGTTCGACCCGTCATGCACATAGGTAAACGAGCCATTCTCGTTGAGTGTCAGGTCGCCGTTACTGGCGTCGGCAACCAAGAAGGCTCGCAGCGCCCCGCCCTCGGGGTCGGTGTCGTTTTCGAGCACACCCGGGGCAGCCTCATTGATCGTCCCGGCATTGACCACCGCAAACGGACCGTCGTTGACTGCCACAGGGGCCTCGTCAACCGGGTCGATCGTGATGGTCACGGTCGTGATACCGCCGGTGAGCGAGCCTTGCGCAGGCACGTATGTGAACGAGTCGGTGGTTGTCTCCGAGCCGTCGTGTACGTACGTGAATGTCCCGTTGGCATTCGGCGTCAAAACACCGTTGGTGGTCGTGGTGAAGCTGGTCGCTGTCACCGCACCTAGGTCGTCAACCAAAGCGAGATCGTTTGCCAGGACACCGTCGACTAGCAGCACGTCGAGTGTCCCACCTTCATCGACGGCGTAAGCATCGTCGACACCGGTGAGAACCGGCTGCCAGTCCGGTTCGCTGTTGGAGTTGCCACCAACATCCGCTGCGATCAGGCGCGTCGCCCCGGGAGTTGCAGTGTCTGCCGGCGCCGCGCGGAGACCGGCGCTTCCAACATTGCGGAAGGCAATCTCTGTTCCGTCCGGCGACCACGCTGGCGACAAGTCATCGCTTGCGGCGTTGGTTACCTGAACGAACGCAGGGGTGCCGGAAGCGTTGACACGCCAGATGTTCTCAGGACCAGCCGCGTTGTCGTTCTTAGACTGGAATGCAATCTGGGTCGAGTCCGGCGACCAGTTGGGTCGCGTGGCAAACAGGGTGATGCTTCCCGTGCGATTGTTGACGGTGTTGGGACTGGCGAACTCCAGCGTGAAGATGTCGGCACTGCCATTCCGAGTCGTCTCAAAGGCGATGTAATCGCCATCTGGCGACCACGACGGATTCTGGTCGTGGTACGAATCCGACCAGCCGTTGGCGCTGAGAGCAGTTCCGTTCAAATCCGAGCCGTCGGAGTCCGAGTAGTAGAGCTGCCGATTTGAGGTGTAGGTGATGATGTAGTCGTCACCGATCGTCCAAGCATCGAGCGTTCCTCCCGCGAGGCCACCTCCGATGGTCACCTCGGTCGTGGTTCGCCCGGTAACGACCCCGCTCGATAGGTCGTCGAGATTACGCACAGTGTCGCCCGACTGCACACCGGCCGCGATGAAGTCGGCGGTGGAGTCGATCAACTTGTCGTCGTCGCCCATATCAATGCCATCGACCTGACCTGTCGCCCGAGTCGTAACGGTACGCCGGTGATAGGCGATCATGCTTCCGTCTGGCGACCAGGTTGGTTCACCGTCAACAGGACCACTGGAAACCTGATCCCAGTTGACGACCGGATCGAGCATCCCGGTAGACGAGTTGAACCCGGCAACAAAGACCGCCGAGCCGGTCGCCCCACCAACGTCCTGGGCAAAAGCAACCTCGGTGCCATCCGGCGAGAACACCGGATCCGCCAGGTTGAACAACGAAGCCTCAGCCAGCTGCGGAGTTCCCCCTTCGGCCGAGACGGTGTACAGGCTGAAGTTGTTCTCGAAGACTATCCATCCGGTACCACCGGGGAAGCCGGCATTGGCGGGCTGAATCGCCACCGTGGCCGTGAGGCCAAATAGCAGCGTCGCCGCCAACAGCACCGTTAGCATCCGGCGCATACTTACGCCCACATGAGTCATGACAAATCCCTCACAATTCCTTGACTAAGAACCATTTTCCTACCGGTAGAACGGGAAGGCTGAACGTGGCACGCTCACCTGGCCCACCGCTCTAAGAGTACACTCAACCACAATCCGTATTTTGGAGCCTTCCTCCCCTCACCGGCTAGATATGATCCGTAATGGTCTAGTGGTCAGGGTAGGTGCTTGGCGGCACGATGCAAGAACGCCGCCATCTGCCCACGAGTAACTGAACTGTACGGACAGAACCGCGTGTTGGCCGGCGGGTTGCAGCCCTTTGTTATGCCGGCGGTTGCCAGCCTGTCGATATCTTCCTGAAAGATCGAACCATCGACATCGGCGAACAGATTCCCGCCACCATCATCCGTGAGGCCCAGCGCACGAACCAGGAAAGCCGCCATCTGACCCCGCGTCACCGAGTCATGCGGACAGAACTCCGTATTGGCCGGCGGGTTGCAGCCCCGAGTGATGCCGGCCGTTGCCAGCTTTCGGATATCTCCGGCAAAGATGTTGCCAGCCGTGTCGGTGAAGCTGATCGACGAGTCGCTCGCCGTCAACGCTAGGAACCGCACCAGGAAAGCTGCCATCTGACCCCGCGTAACCAGAGAACCTGGACAGAATTGATCGTTTATCGGCGGGTTGCAGCCCTTGGTGATCTCGCGCCCGGCCAGCCACAGGATGTCGAAGAAGAACGGGCTGCTGCTGATGTCGGAGAGCAGCATGACCGGTCGCCACTCGGGGTCGCTATTGAAAGCCGGCAGCGAACCGGACCCGAGTCGCGTTGCCACACCGCTTCCGTCGTCGTTGATCACGTAGAGCTTGTTGCCTCCGGTTCCGCCGCGTCGGAAACCGATGCGGGCGCCATCTGGCGACCAGGCCGGCTCCACGTCGTTGTCGGTTCCACTCACAGCTGCACCGGTAATCAAGGTCACACCTGCGCCCGTTCGCGACATCCTGTAGATGTTCTGGTCGGCGACGTTGGGCTCGGCGATTTGAAAAGCGATGTTCTGCCCGTCCGGCGCCCAACTGGCACGACTGGCAACGTTGTCGAGAGACCCCACGTTGGTGAGGTTCTTCCGCGAACCACCACTTGCCGCCATGGTGAAGATATCCGAGTTGCCGCTTTCCTGGGTGGAGGTGAAGGCGATCAAGGCGCCGTCGGGTGACCAGGCCGGCTCTTGGTCGTCGTAGAGCAACTGCGACCCCGAGGGAGACAGGCGCGTACCGGCGGCGTTTGATCCATCGGCCGGCACAGCGAAGATCTGCCGGTGAGATCGCTCCACGGCGTATGTGTCGCCGGCTTTCCACGAGTTGGAGGTCCCTCCGACAAGGCCACCAGCGATCGCAACCGTAGACGGCGACACTGCGGCGGCAATGCCACTAGACCCATCCGAGAGGTTCCTCACGGTATCGCCGACGACAACCCCTCTGGCAACGAAATTCCCGGACCCGTCGATCAAATCCTTTGGAGCAGCGGCGTCGGCCGCGCCAGAAGCCATCGTTGTAATGATCTTCCGCTGAAATGCGACCGTCGTCCCGTCCGGCGACCAGGTCGGCCCGCCATCGATCGGTCCGCTGCTGACCTTGAGTGCGGGGCCGAGTGCCGGACCTGTCGGATCGAAATCGGCAACGTAGATGGCGGAAGAACCGCCCACATCTCGGGCGAAAGCCAGGCGAGATCCGTCGGCAGAGAAGGCCGGATCGCCCTCGAGCAACTGGTTCTTGGTCAGGTTGACAGGTCTGGTCGATTCGTCGGCAGCAATTGCCCATATCTCTTGATCGCCGGTCCCGGCCTCGTCGGCTCCAGTGAAGACTATCCAGTCGCTCCCGCCGGGAAACGAGGCGTCGGCGGCCGGAGTACCGGGTGCGGCCACCACCCCGAGAAGGAGCGCGATGCCGATAACGAGAATGAGCGGTCGGTGCCGTTTCCCACTAGCCCGAGTCATGACGATTTCCTCTCAAGAGTTCTATACACGCATCGTACGACGCGCCGAGCATTATCTGCCGGGAAGGAGGTCTGCAGCACGATGCAGGAAAGCGGCCATCTGCTCCCGGGTCACCGATCCGCTTGGACAGAAATGCGTGCCCTCGGCATTGCAGCCCTTGGTCACGCCAGCGGTCGCCAGCCGATCGATGTCGGATTCGAAGATCGAACCATTGTCATCGGTGAACAGGTTGCCGCCGCCATCGTCGGTGAGTCCCAGCGCCCGCACTAGGAATGCTGCCATCTGACCCCGGGTCACCGAGGAGTTGGGACAGAACTCAGTGTTAGCCGGTGGGTTGCACCCGCGGGTGATACCTGCGGTCGCCAACTTCCGGATATCCCCGGCAAAGATATTGCCAACGGTATCGGTGAAGTTGATCGCATCGTCGCTGGCCGTCAGGCCGAGGAAACGCACGAGGAAAGCAGCCATCTGCCCACGAGTCACCAGCGCCTTCGGACAGAACTGATCGTTGACCGGCGGATTGCAGCCGAAGGTGATGCCCTCGTCGGCGAGCCAGAGGATGTCGGCAGCGAAGACGTTTCCTACGATGTCTTCCATGACGGTCAAACCCAGCGAATCGCTGTCGGTGTCGGAGCCGTCTTCGGCCGTTGCCATAACCGTGTGAGCCCCGGCCAAATCCGGCTCGAAATCGAAGGTGGTGCCTTCCCCTGAGTCGACCTCAACGCCCGACCGCATGACCGACCATGAGATGGTGGCCGAACCGGACCCGCCGCTGGCAGCGGCTGTGTACGTTGCGGTCGTGCCCGGCGAACCGAAGGCGGGGCCGGACATCGTCACCGAAAGCGGATCGGGAACTTCCTCGATGATGTCTATTGAGACCGTCACCGGACCGGAGGTCAACCCGCCGGTATCGCGCACGTGATAGGTGAAGGAATCGCTTGTCGTGGCCGACCCATCGTGGGTATACGCGAAACCGCTGCTTTTGGGGAGCAACGTCCCGTGTTGCGGACCGGCGTCTGCGATGGCCGTGAGTGGATCGTTCTCTGGGTCGGTGTCGTTGCCGAGCACAGGAAGGTCGCTGGTCCCGCCGTTTGCGACCGTGTACGGACCATCGGCAACGGCGCTCGGGGGGTCGTTGATCGGATTGACGTTGATGGTCACCGTCGCAACCGATCCGTTGGTGGATCCCTGGACCGGTCGGTACGTGAAGGAGTCGGTCGCCGCCTCCGAGCCGTCGTGCGTGTACGTAAACGAGCCATCGGATCCAACGGTCACCGACCCATGGGAGGGGTTCGTCACCTTCACTGCGCTCATTGGACCGAGGGGTGTCGGATCAATGCCCGGGGCAACGCCGAACGGCATACCAATGCCGCGTACGTCGTTGCGCAGCAACCCGGAGGCCGACACGGCGATCGAGCCGCCCTCATCGAGGCTGTGGTTGTCGTCACGTCCTTCTGCCGCACCCAGCTTCTCAACCCAGAAGACCTCGTCGCTGTGGGCAAACCGGCGGATGAAGCCGTCGGCCAGTTGGCTGGAATGCTCCTCAATAGCCTCAGCCTTGGGATTGGATCCCGAGTAGTAGGGCAATTGCATCTCGGGCGGCACCTCGAAGCTCTCCCGCTGATCCCATACGAGTTCATCGTTGGTGTCTTCGCCGAGCTCCGAGTACTCGTTCACCGGAGTAGTCGGGTTGGAGGATGCCGGCCATTGGCCCCATTGCGCCGGATCCTTAACGTGGACCAGTGCGGTGTGGATATAGGGGTTGTAACTCGGATCGCCATCCTGCACGTTTTCGACGGCATCAATGACCACGTAGTAGGTGCCCCTATGGTCCTCGTGCCGGTCCCAGCGCATGTGGGTGAAGATGTGATCAGGCTTACGGGCCTCGATCACTGCCTCCATATCGTCCAGGAGATTCTGCGCGGTATAGGCGGCATGATCCCCAGTGCGGTGGTCGTGCCAGTCGGTACCCCCCAAGCCCCGCGAGGCGTAGGTCTCGTCATGGAAGAGTTCCGGTAGTGCCCATCCGTAACGCACCGCATCGACAAAGCCATTGGGATATCCCATGAAGATGAGGTTGCTCTCGTCGCTACCGACGACCGTGCCCAACTCGCGCTCTGCATCGACCGCTTCGCCTTGGCGGACCGTCCCGATACCCGGTTGCAGTTCAGAGCAGCGCCCGTTGTCCACCTGGCTCTGCGACTCGCACCGATCTCCGTTCGTGACGTAAGCCACGGTGACGGTCCCGCCAACGTCGAGCTGATCCTCAATGATCCCCGCGGCGGTGATCACATCATCGTCCGGGTGGGCGGCGATGATCAGAACATCGTCGCCACTCGACACCGGCACCGCGCCGGATACCCCGACCGGAGTCAAAAGGAGCGCGACGAAGACGAGCCCGGACAGCCAGACCCATCTTCGACGCCCCTCAATCCACCCCACCGCGGCTCCTAACTACCGAATGGCCGCTGTCAGATCAGGACGATCCAGGTAGTACTGGATCGCCTCGCGGAAGATCGTATCGAGATCACGGGTCGGCTTCCAGCCAAGCGCCATGAGCTTGGTCACGTCCGGCGGAACCCGATCCATGTCCTCGTAACCCTTGCCATAGAAGTCTTCGCCGTCGATGTCGATGAGCTCATTGTCAGGATGCGTTCCCGTGAGCTCCCCGTAGATCGACTGCATCATCTTGGCCAAACCACGCATCGTTGTATTGGTGTCCGGATTGCCAACGTTGAAGATCTCGTTATGGCCGGCCGGATTCTCGAGGATCGCGCTGAAGGCTTCACAAGCGTCCTTGATGTGGGTGAAGCAGCGGTGCTTATCCCCACCGTCTACAAGTTGGATCGGGCCACCGGTCAGCAACGCCGAGAGGAAATGAGAGAACACACGGGGACCGCCTTTGGACCCGGCCGGAACCAGGTAGTCGAACCGCGGTCCGACGAAGTTGAATGGACGAATGATCGAGTAGTCCAGATCGCCTTGGACGCCGTGAGCGTAGATGATCCGCTCGAGCAACTGCTTCGACGATGCATAGATCCAACGCTGCTTCTGCACAGGACCCATGACGAGATCGGAATGGTCGTCGCTGTAGCTCTCATCCCGGGTGCGCTTGCCGTAGACCTCAGACGTCGAGTACTGGACCAATCGCTTCTGATGACTGAGGCAGTACTCGAGAATCTTCATGTTCTCGAAGAAGTTCAGATGCACAACATCGAGTGGCTTCTCGACGTAAATGCTCGGGTTGGCGTATGCGATTAGATCGACGACGACGTCGCAATCGGCCACCAGCTTGTTTGCCAGGTCGGCGTCGGCGATGTTGCCCTTGACGAACTTGAAGTTCGGGCCCTCGATCCCGGCAAGCTTGTCGGCGGTGACGTCGAGCCCTACCACCTCGTGTTCACCCTGTTCGATCAGGTGCTCAGCGAGGTTCGAGCCAATAAAACCTCCGGCGCCAAAAATTAGTAGCTTCACCTGTCCCTACCTCTCTACCGAGGCGGGATCACTTCCCCCGCCCCCTATTGGGTCTCTACCACGCTTGGGCCATGCGCCCCAGCGTGCGCATCCTAAGCCATCCATGGTTGATGGCGACACACGCGGCCCAACCTTGGCTATGTCATAGCTACTCCCTCGGCAATCGGCGGGCGCCGGCCCGCGTGACCTCGGCAGCCGAACCGCCCGTGCGCGGTGTCTTGGGAGACTGTTGAACAATGCGAGTTCCGACCCGACGCCTACCCCGCGACCAGACACTTCGTCGCACCGGCGAGCCTCACCGCCTTTGCTCAACCGTCTCCTGGAAGCCCGCTGCACAATGCGAGTTCCGACCCGACGACCGCCCCGCGAGCAGACACTTCGCTGCACCGGCGAGCCTCACCGCCTTTGTGCAACGGTCTCCTAACCAGATACGCGTCACCACGGGGGGCCTACCGCGGCGGTGTAGTACGCTCGCTCCTGTTTTCCTCCAGCCACTGAAGGTCAGTAATGCTGACGCCCACAAACCTCAATCTCGAACCGACGCTGCCCGGCGCCGCATGGCGATACCGATGGCTGGTGCTTGCGTTCATCCTGGTCTTTGGTGGCCTGGGTTGGTGGTTTGCGCAGACCTCGGCAGCCTGGACGGCGGCGACGACAATCGCAGTGCAGGACCCTCGTTCTTCGATTGTCTTCGATCAGACGCAACGTCTTGATCCAGCAAGGTACGTGGCCGACCAGATTGAGATCATCAGATCGAGGTCCGTGGCTCGCCGCACCCTTTCCGACCTCGCAGACCTCGAGAATCCGATCGTGATCGACATCGACGAATACCTAGAGAACCTCACGGTCGGCGCCGCCGAGGCCACCGATCTCATCTTCATCTCCTATTCACATCCGACGGCCGACGTAGCCGTGATTGCGGCCAACGCAACCTCGGACGCATACGAGTCCATCAGCCAGGAGGGAGCTGAGGCGACATTCAGCGATGCCCTGGCGGAGCTGGACCTCAAGATTGCCGAGCAGAAAGCACAACTCGTTGAGCTGTCGATCGAGCTCGCTGTTCTGCAGGAGGTTTCCGACGAGCAACTCCTCGCCGAGGCGCAACTGCAGCAAGCCATCGAAGAACTGTTGGCTTATGAAGCGCCCCCGATAACTGCAACACCCGAGGAGATCGCGGCATCGGCTCGGCGACGTGAAGAGCTCCGGGACCGGGTCAACGTGCTCCGTATCGCAGTTGGAACGTTCACAGTGGACGAGGAAGCAACCGCCGCAATCGTCCTCCAGCAGGATGAGGTGCGCAGCCGGCTCAGCGCCCTGCAGCTGCGGCGAGACCAACTTGCCGTCGACGCCGAACTCGCCGGCAACGGCGTTGTCTTCTCTTCGCCGGCAGAAACCGCCGAAGCTTCAAGTGGTGTCCTGTTCATTGTCCTCGGCGTCCTCGGCGGAGCCATGCTCGGTGCGGCAATCGCCCAATCGTTGGCGCGGCGCCGGCGCAGCTTCCGAGCCCGGCGCGAACCCCAGGCAATCCTCCAGACCGGGCTCATATCCGACATTCCGATATTCGGCGACGAACGCCTCTCGTCTGACTTGCCGACGACCGACGCTCCCAACTCAGCCGCAGCCGAATCGTTCCGGTTCGTAGCTACCGGAATTGCTCTCAGACAGCACTCGTCCGACGACGATGTCGCGTTCAAGACTGTGGTGGTGGCCTCTGCCACGCTTGCCGACGGCAAGACCACTGTGACCGCCAACACAGCGTTTGCGGCTGCTCGCGGTGGCAATCGTGTCGCCGTGGTCGATGCCGACTTTGTCAACCCCGCACTCACGACGCTTCTCAGCACCGAAGGGCTGGACGGCGAGGGCTTGACGGATGTTGCTGCCGGCGAAGCCGACCTCGCAAGCGTCGGAGAGTCCCTCACCGGTGCAGACGGCACGAACCTCACCCTGTTCAAACGAGGCACCCTGGCGAGCCAGATGCCCGACTTCTTCGGTACGACCAAAGCCTCCGGTCTCATCGATGCCCTCGAAGAGTCATTCGATCTCGTACTGATAGATGCACCACCGGTATTGCGTCTGGCGCACGGCTCCGCGGTGGTCCGCCTGGGACAACAGGTCCTTGTGGTCGTCCCGCACAAGGGCGACATTGCCACGGCAGAGGAACTCCGGCAGTACCTGGCGGTAGTCCGAGTACCGGTGATGGGTTACGTATACAACTTCGCCCCCCTGCGACGCGAGATTCTCGGCCGTGGCGGATCCGGCGCCGAGACCCCGGCGGAATAGGCCCAGTTTTGGGAGGGGGATCGCATTCACAGGCCCGCCGTCGTCGGTACAGTGACACTCAAATAGAAGGCGAAGACTCCGCAGGTGATTTGCGGGGTGCACCCCGGATCCAGGAACGGCCATGATCGAACTCTCCATCGCACCGCTCGTCGTAGCGGCCAATACCGGTTCGACGTCCAGGATTGTCCTCGCCGTGACAGTCCTTGCTTTCGCCGGAGCGCTCGTCGCCGCAAGACGCCCCCGAGAACGGCCACTGGCCGGTAAGTCAACCCACCGCACCAGTTCCCCCGCCCAAGCGGTTGGTCCCGAGGCCCGGCAGACAGAGTGGCTCAACACGGCGCTTCTCTTCGTCCTTGCCGGCTACATCATGTTTGACCGCCCATTCGCCTGGATCCACGTTCCAGGGACCCCACTGTTTGTCGGTGAGATGGTGCTCGCTCTCGGGATAGCGGTGATCTTCACCACCAACACTGGTCTACCGACCCTAATCCGGTCGAGTTCTTCGCTCAGGGCGTTGCGGGTATTCATGGTGTGGGGGGCGGTATTGCTTGCAGTCGGGATACTCCCCTACGGCCTCGACGCCATCAGGGACTCGGCTATCTGGTATTACGGAATGGTTGCCTTCTTCGTGGTGATGCTTTTCGTGAGCCGGCCGCAACGGGTCAACGAATGGTTGATCGCGTTCGCCAAGCTCTTACCCATCTACCTCATTTGGTACCCGTTTGCGACTGTGGTCCACAGAATTGTCGGTGAAAGTATCTACGTCCCGGACTCCGAGGTTCCCCTCTTCTTTCACCGCAGCGGGAACATGGCAGTGCTCTCGGCTATCGGAATCGCATTCCTATGGATGGCCGACGGCGACTCCAAACTATTCACCTCCAGGCAACGAGCCTGGCTGACTTCAGTGGCGACTCTCGTGATCGTCTTCACCGGCCTGCAGAATCGCGGCGGGATGGTGTCGAGCGCGGCCCTGATCGCAGCCTTGTTGTTCTTGTTGAGCAAGCGCAGGACCGAGATGGTCATGATGATGATGGGCATTCTTGTGTTCTTTGCGTCGATCGGACTGGTCTTCGACGTGAAGATCGAGCTGTTCGACGACCGCGACATATCGATCGAGCAGTTCACCAAGAACATCACCAGCATCTTCAACCCGGACGAAGGCGGGCAACGGCAGACGGAGACGACAGCTTGGCGTCTCAATATCTGGGAGCAGGTACTCGACGACGTCACCAACGACTCCCCAATCATGGGATTTGGCCCGGGACCCGATCTGGGCGAGCGCTACGACATCTCCACCGACCCCACACATCCGCTGCGCAATCCTCACAACTCTCATGTCGGTGTGCTCGCTCGCATGGGCTGGGTAGGGATCATCCTCTGGGCCATGCTGTGGATCACCTGGATGGCGGAGATGCAGACACTGCGGCGCCGGCTTCGCTACAGGGACCGGCCGCGAGAGTCGGCGCTGGCGACGTGGATCATGCTCGCCCCGATACCCATACTGGTGAATGCCGTTTTTGATCCGACGCTCGAGGGAGCCCAGGTGTCAATGCTGCTCTGGGCGTTCTACGGCGCCGGTTCGGCACTGGTGATACTGAATCAGCAGAACCGGCTACCGGTGCTCACCGAAACCCGATTCCCTCAGGTTGAGCGAGTTCCCACACACTCCGCAGCAAACTGACGTGGGAACCGCGATGCAGCAGTGGGACATGGAGGCGGCCCTCGATGTCGAAAGTGCCAGAAGTGCGCGCGGGATTTCCCCTGGAGTCATCGATGCAGCTATGTCCTCGCTGGCCACATTCATTGCGGCCCTCGTGGCGGCCAATCTCCTCGACGATGCCGACCTCGGCGTTTACGCCGTCTTCTACACCGCATTCAACTTCGGCCAGGTCATTGCCAACAATCTCGTGTACATACCGGCTGAGGTCGTTGCGGTTGCCTGGCCTATCGAAGACAGGCTCCGCATTATCAGGCAGAGCATGCCGCTTGCGTTGGGACCCTCACTTGCCGGTGCCATGGCAATTGGCGTTGCGAGTCTGATAACAATTCAGATCGTCGAGGCGGCCCTCGTCGTGCCCTTAACGCTCACTGCGGGCGTCACAACTTTCCTGTGGCCGACGCAAGATCACGTGCGCCGCACGCTCCATATCGCCCATAAATCTTGGGCTGCCGCAGCCGTCTCGATTACACAAGTCCTGGCCGTCGTTGGCTCAATTGCGATATTGACGGCGACAGATGCGCCCCGGGCGTGGATCCCCTACGGATCCTTGGCAATTGCCAATGCTGTGTCCTTGATCGTGGGTCTGGGGCTGGCTCGCATGTCCCTCCCGGCTGGCACGGCGCCGGAGCGAATTCACATGCGGAGCCTCTCCCAATCCGGCTCCTGGCTACTGGTCGGTGTTGCAACGCCGACAATCAGTGCCTTTGCGGGAGCATCGATAATCACGTTTGCTGCAGGCCCCGAAATCCTCGGGTTTGCCGAGGCCGCGCGGATTGCCGCTGTTCCCGTTCTCGTGCTTGGGACCGGTCTTGGATATGTCCTCGGCCCAAAGATCATGACCGCCGCCCTCGCCGGCGACCGCAGCGTGTCACGCACCATTCATCTCCGTTTTAACGCCATCGTTGTTGCTGCCGCTGTTGGCTACACGGCACTTGCCGGCTGGGACTGGGCGGGCAACCCAATGGCTACGCTCATTCCCAAGGCTTTTGAGGTCGCCTGGCTGGTGCCGGCGACCATCGGGGCGAACATCCTCATGGCCGCACTCGTGTTGGTTCTGCAGGAACTCGTGGCGGCCCGCCGGGCCCGCCTCATCGCGATAGTGAGTCTCATCTCGGCGCCACTCCAACTAGCGGCAGCCGCTACCGCCGGGGTCACGCAAACCTTTGCCCGACCCCTGAGCCTCGCCGTTGGCAACGGCATCCGACTCTACGGGAATGCCCGCTCGATCAGCCGCATCTACGCTCCCGAATAGCACTCAACGGCATTGGGCTTCGACCGCCAAACACCTCAAGAAGCCTGGCACGAATCCGATAGCTTCGGAACGCGCATCTAACGATCGCGTCTAACCTTTGGGGACCCAAGACAGGTGAATTGGTGACTCGGAACCAGGCAACGACAGCAACACCCCGCTATCCGATCGTGATGGCGTTCATAGTCCTGCTCGGCGCGGTCGGCATTCTGCTCACCACTGCTACCGAGGCAGGCGCCACAGCGTCGTGCCCTTCGGTCAGTATTCCCCAGGGTGAATCCCGGTCGGTGACAGTGAGCTTCAATTCCAGCAGCGCCGCGTTTGCTTCGCTCGGAGGTAAGTCCGGTGTCGCCGGCGCCAGCATCGTGGGAGGCGGATCTATCGGCGAAGGTGGCGGGGCGTGGACGGCAACGGTATCCATCAGCGTCGGCGGCTCCGCTTCCGGAAGCGGATCGGTTGGCGTCAACGAGAACGCCAACGACGGCAGCGGAGGCTCCTGCACCATCGCGGTGTCCATCGTGCCGACGACAACCACCGCGGCCCCAACGACCACGACAACCACCACAACAACTACAACGAGGGCGCCGACGACTACTACGCGGGCACCGACAACCACCGCGGCCCCAACGACCACGACAACCACCACAACCGAGCCACCGGTAACGACCACCACGTCGACGACAACAACGACAACGACGACAACGGCAGCGCCGGCCACAACGGCAGCGCCGGAGACAACGACAACCACGACCGCGGCCCCAGCGACGACGACCACGCTGGCCGCCGTTGTCCTGCCGCCCGACAGTGACGACACGTTTTTCTCAGCCAACTGGTGGTGGTTGACCATCATCGGGCTGACCCTGATCGCCCTCATAGCAACCATCGCCCTGCTGCAACCGCAGAACCAGGGATTTGGCAATCGGGTGGCGGCTGGAGCCGGGGCGCGCTCTGACGGTCGCCATGCCAAATCGCGCGCTGCGGCAAGTCCTGGCGTGGGATCACGTGTCCGACGGACCAAGGTTGCGCAGAACATGGCGGCCAGGAGCGCTCAACCGAAGCCGCCGAAACCGTCCATGATGCGCCGCTTCAGCAATTGGGCGCGCGATACAGAAATCGCCGACACCTACCGCGCTCGATCTGGAGCAAAACAGGTCAAGACCCGGTCGGCCCGCAAGAAGCCACCGAAGATCAAGCGGCGCCGCTAAACGCCTGGTTCACAAGGTCACACCTGCTTCACCAGGGGACCGCCCGATTCATTTCGTACGACGCACCGCTCTGACGGCCCCTGATTGCAGCGTCACCGTCTTCCCGGCGGCTTCCACAACGAGCCTCCCAGCCGCATCGACGTCGATCGCGATACCGATGCCCGATGGCTCCCATGTCACCTCACACCCAATAGTTGCACACAGCGACCTGTAGAGATCCCTGTCCCACTCAACAATCCTCGACAGCAGTCCCCCGGCCCAGTGCTCGCTCAGCCTGCGACCGACGTCGGTTCCTGGATCCTCCGGGAACAGTCCGGCAACGTCCTGGGGTGGTTCGGGCCACCACAGGTTGATTCCGCAGCCAACAATGGTCCGAACATCATCCCGCTCGACAAGAACTCCACCAACCTTGGCCGACCCGAGCTCGATGTCGTTTGGCCATTTGAGACCGACATCGACCCCGGCGACATCGCGGATCGCTCTTGCCACGGCTAGCCCCACAGTGAGAGTGAAGCTGTCATCGACCGCCAGGGCCTCGTTACGAAATGCCAACGAAGCTGCCGTTGCTCGGGGCGCCGACCACCAGTCGTTGCCGCTGCGACCGCGCCCTCCGGTCTGCCGGCTGGCTACGATCAGCACCGGAAGGGAGGTCGATTCCAACTCTGCAGAGGCGGCGTCCTGCGTGGAACCGACCTCATCGACAATGACGGTGACGTAGGGTGTAGCCATTACGTGATCCAGTGAGTCATAGATAGATACGCCGACACTACCCGGAGCCGGTTGTGACTACAGACGAGCTAATCGAGCAGCTTCGCCAACTGAGGGAACGGGCAGAAGAGCCCGCCAGCCGGCGCGCCGTGGATCGACAACACGATCTCGGCAAGCTCACCGCACGAGAGAGAGTCGAAGCGCTTCTCGACAAGGGATCCTTTCAAGAGATGGACATGCTCGTCCAGCACCAGGCGACCGGCTTCGGCATCGAGGATAAGCGCCCCCTCGGCGACGCGGTGATAACCGGTTGGGGGACGATCGATGGGCGCACTGTGTTCATCTTCGCAGAGGACTTCACCGCGTTTGGCGGCAGTCTCGGAGAGGTAGTCGCAGACAAGATCTGCAAAGTCATGGATCTTGCGATGGATACCGGGGCGCCGATCATTGGGCTCAAGGATTCGGGCGGCGCCCGCATCCAGGAAGGCGTGACCGCGCTCGATGGCTACGGGCGCATCTTTGAGCGCAACGTACGGGCCTCAGGCGTCATCCCCCAGATTTCAGTGGTGATGGGTCCGTGCGCCGGAGGCGCCGTCTACTCCCCCGCTATCACCGACTTTGTGTATCAGGTGGAAGGCCTGTCGCATCTCTTCATCACCGGACCGGACGTGATCAGAACGGTCACCGGCGAAGACGTCACGTTCGAAGATCTTGGGGGTGCCCACGCTCACGGCACGAAGTCAGGGGTCACTCACTTTGTCGCAGCAGACGACCGGGCCGCGCTGGAAGAGGTTCGCTATCTGCTGTCGTTCCTTCCGCGGAACAACATGGAGGTGCCGCCGTACTTCACCCCGATGGACCGCCCGGATCGGATGGATGAATCCCTTACGTCCATTATTCCCAACAACACCAACCTCCCGTACGACATGGTCGAATTGGTGGAAATGGTGGTCGACGACGGCGAGTTCTATCAGGTACACGAGCACTATGCGGCGAATATCGTTGTCGGATTCGCCAGGATCGATGGCTATGCGATCGGCGTGGTGGGCAACCAGCCGGCCGTCCTGGCGGGGACTCTCGACATCGTGTCGTCCGGCAAAGCAGCGAGGTTCATTCGATTCTGCGATGCGTTCAACATCCCACTCGTGACGTTTGTCGATGTACCCGGCTTCCTCCCCGGTATCGAGCAGGAACACGGTGGCATCATCAGGCACGGCGCCAAACTGCTCTATGCATACGCCGAAGCGACAGTTCCCAAGGTCACCGTGATTACTCGCAAAGCCTACGGAGGCGCTTATGTGGTCATGAACTCCAGGTCGGTACGCGCAGACGTGGTCTACGCCTGGCCCACGGCACAGATCGCGGTGATGGGCGCCCAGGGAGCCGTCAACATCATCCATAGGCGAGACATCGCAGAATCCGATGACTCGGAGACCCGCGGCCAGGAGCTCATCCAGGAGTACGAGGACCAGTTCAACAATCCCTATGTCGCAGCAGAACGTGGGTTTGTGGATGAGGTGATCGAACCAAGAGAGACCAGGCCCCGTTTGATCCGCGCAATGGAAATGCTCCGCACGAAGCGCGAGGCGATGCCACCCCGAAAGCATGGGAACATTCCGCTATGAACCGGCGCGGAGTGGAAGCAGCGTCTCCGATCGACCTCCTAGGATGACCACGTGGAATCAGTACTAGTCGCCAACCGCGGCGAAATCGCGGTCCGGGTCATCAGAGCGGCCAAAGAAATCGGGTTGCGGACCATCGCCGTCTACTCGGAACTCGATCGCAACGCGATGCACGTCAATATCGCCGACGAGGCCTGGAACATCGGCCCGGCGCCCGCCGGCGAGTCGTACCTCAACGTTGAACGGGTGCTCGAGGTGGCGCGCTCCGCCGACGCCAGCGCGGTGCACCCCGGATACGGGTTCCTCGCAGAGAACGCCGCGTTTGCGGAGGCGGTTACAGCGGCCGGGCTCATCTGGGTTGGACCCTCACCGAAAGCCATAGCAACGATGGGCGACAAGATCGCATCTCGCGTCGCGGTCGCGGATGCGGGGGTCGAGGCGGTCCCGGGAACTCTCGAACCCCTGCAATCGGCCGCGGAGGTCGTCGAGTTCGCCAATGAGCACGGTTTCCCGGTAGCTATCAAGGCCGCCCACGGGGGCGGGGGCAAGGGCCTGAAGGTCGTCTATGAGGAATCCGATCTGGAAGCTGCTTTCGACTCAGCACGGCGAGAAGCCGACGCCTACTTCGCACGGCCCGAGGTCTACGTCGAAAAGTACCTGGAGAATCCCCGGCATATCGAGGCGCAGATCATCTGCGACACCCACGGCAACGCCGTCTTCGTAGGAGAACGCGACTGCTCGGCGCAGCGGCGACACCAGAAGCTGGTCGAAGAAACCCCGGCTCCAGGGCTGACCGACAAACACCGCGCCGCCCTGGAGCAAGCCGCTCTGGCCGTGGCCCGCGCCACCGACTACGTCTCAGCCGGCACCGTTGAATTCCTGATGTCGCAGACGGGCGACTTCTACTTCCTGGAGATGAACACCAGGATCCAGGTGGAACACACCATCACCGAAGCAGTGACCGGAATCGATCTCGTCAAAGAGCAGCTACGAGTAGCGGCCGGAGATCCACTCACGTTCACTTCCGCAGAGCCGCGGGGTCATGCCATCGAGTTCCGCATCAACGCTGAGGACCCGGCAAGGGGTTTCATGCCCAATCCGGGGACCATCGTCGAATACCGGGAGCCGGGAGGTCCGGGAGTACGGGTTGACAGCGGGGTCTCCGCCGGATCGTCCATCAGCCAGTACTACGACAACCTCATCGCCAAGCTGATCGTATGGGGCCGTGACCGCACCGAGGCCATATGCAGAGGACGAAACGCCCTGAAAACGTTCGAAATCACAGGACTCGCTACAACCATTCCGGCCCACCTTGCGATAATCGAGACCGAGCAGTTCAAGACCGGCAAGTACTCCACCCGCTTTGTGGAGGACAGCCTCGACTTCTCCAACCTCGATACGGAGATTGCCCCTCACCTGCCTTCCGAAGAGGAGGAAGAGGAGCGCTCTATCACCGTCGAGGTGGGGGGAAGACGCTTCGTGGTTCGATTCTGGGCTCCGGTGATGGCAGCTCCGACATCCGGCGGCCAGAAAGCCGCTCCACGGCGCCGACCTCCGAAACTGGAGAAGCGATCCGCACCCGCTGACGACAGCGGCCTGGTAACGGCACCGATGCAGGGAACCATCGTGAAGGTGCATAAGACGGCCGGTGATCATGTCAAAGAGGGTGACCCGCTGTGTGTCCTCGAGGCCATGAAGATGGAGAACGAGATCAAGTCCGCCAAGGAGGGCGAGATCATCGACTCAAGGATCCAGCCGGGCGACACCGTCACCAGCGGCGCGGTCCTCATGGTGATTCGCTAGCCGCCGGGAATTGGCCGAGCCACTGGACCCATCTTCCCGCCGCAACGGCCCACCGCTCCCATCCGGAGTCGGACGCGCCAGATTGCCGCAATCAGCTTTGTCCCAGCCCGGCTCAGCCTCTGCGTGGCTGTTGCCGAAACCAGGATTCCATTGTCAGCAACGAAATGATCAGCCAGCCGTTGTCGGTGGATCCGGCAACGTGGCTATCCACAGCCGCCCGGACCCCGGCCGGGTCGAAGATGGCGGACATCCCAGCCGGCAGGTCGGCAAGCCTTGCCCGCACGATGTCGGCCAGCGGGCCACGAATCCAGTGACCGACCGGCATCTCCTGTGCGACCTTTGGAGCGTTGGCTACCTCATCGGGAAGGTACTCAAGAGCAAGCTGGCGGAGGAGATCCTTGCCATTCACACCAACAGTCCCCAGCCCGAGAGTGAAATACGCGATGTCCTTGAACGGATAGCGACCCTCCATACCGTTCCCTCGGGTAAAGGCACGATTCCATGTCCCGCCTCCCTCAGAACCTGTGAACCTCTTGTCCATCACGGTCATCGCCGAGCGCCCTTCGGCGGACAATTCGGTGGCGGCGGCGGCGTAAACGGACTCGAGGAGCCGGCTTCCATATTCGGCGAGTTCGGCATCGCGATAAAGTGCGCCTCGACGTATCTGGCTGAGTTCGCTGTCCGGCGAGAAGAGTTCGGCAAGACCATTGACCCGGCGGGTGACCCACTCCGCTTTCTGTTGGCGGCTCAAGCCCAACGGGCGTGCCTGACGGACGGCCGTCCGCATTGCTTTGCGCACAACACCGGGCAGCGCGTTGAAGCGGTAGGCCGCGGCATGACGTTTGGCGATATCTGTCCCGTCGGCCCCCGAGCCGCTGAAGACAGTGCTGATTCCCTGCTCAGCAATCGGCCCCAGCCGGTACGAGTGCAGACCCCAGTTGAACGGTTCGCCATATTGGGCGACCGCGGTGTCGAGATCGTCGATCATTTGGTGTGGCCCTACCCGGATGTCCTCGTGAGGGATTCCGAGATGGTCCGCGACGATGCGAGCTGCTCCGCTCTCGTTGAGATGCCCTTCGTATTCCTCGTAGCGGAACGTGAAGGCCTTGATCGGTTGCTCGACGAAGCGTGAGATGCCAACAGCCAACATCGCGGAGTCGATTCCGCCAGACAGAAGCAAACCTGCGTCTCCCTCCTCGGGCCACATCCTCGAAATCGACGTCTCAACGACCAGCCGCATTTTGTCGAGCGCTTCGTCGGACGAGACAGGCTCGACCGAAAGGCAGTTGGCGTACGAAGACACCTGTAGGGCACCGCCTGCGATACGCACGCAGCCGCCCGGCGCGACCTTCTTGATGGCCTTGTAGGGCGTAAGCGGCGATGGGAAGTAGTCGGCTACCAAGAAGGCATCGATGGCTGCAGGGTCAATCGTATGATCAACACCCATCCGAATCAGGGTCTCTTGGTCATCAGAGAACAACACACCGTGTTCGGTTGTGGCGTAGTACCCGCTTTCAACGCCAAACCGGTCCCTCACGAGCACCAATTCCTTGCTGGCGGCATTCCAGGCTGCCACGAACCCATGGAAATCCAGGTTGCTGAAGGCCCCCATGCCCTCTGCAAGCCACATATTGAGCAGTGTTGAGCTGTCGGGAATACCGTATGCATTGCCAACGAGGGCCACGAATGATCCGTCTTGCGCCGAGGCGTGAGATACAGCTCTCGCCTGCCGATTGCAGAGGGCAAAGACTGCCTCGCCTGTCGCGGTCTCGAGAGGTGTCTCTTGAATCGGATTGAGCGCCAACTCATTCCGGGAAACGTCAAACAGCTCGGAGGCTCGAGCTCCACTATCGCCAAGAAACCCGACGAGGTTTGCCCGGTTGGGCCTACCGAAGCTGTTATCACCACTCACTGCTTCCCCCTGGTTCATTATCGTTGCCCCAGCCGACCAAGAACGTCGCTGTGGCGATCATCCCGAGGCTGACACAGCTTGCCCCCAGCTGCAAGGTGGAATGGTCGGGAATGGCCAATGCTGCGCCACCCGCGGGAGGGGAGCTGCTCGCCCTGGTTAGAGCCCAGCCAGGATCCATCCTGACTGGGCAAACGCAGGATCGATCGTCGAAATAATCCGGGCGTCGGTATCTAGCCCGATCGCTGCCGGAACCAAGACTCCAGGGTCAACAGCGAGATGATCTCCCAACCACGTTCGTCCGATCCGGCGATGTGGCGATCGACCATGGAACGTACGCCGGCAGGGTCGAAGATCTCCGTCATGGCGGACGGCATTTCGGACAACCGTTCCCGCACAGGATTGGCCAGTTGGCCGCGTATCCAATGATCGACGGGCATCTCCTGCGGTTGCTTCGGAGCGTTGGCCACACTCTCAGGTAGGTACTGCAGGGCAAGTTGCCGGATCAGATCCTTGCCGTTCCCATCGATCGTGCCCAGCCCGAGAGCAAAGAACGAAGTATCCAGGAACGGGAAACGACCCTCGAGACCATTCCCCCGGGTGAAGGCCCGGTTCCATGCACCGCCCGTTTCCGCAGCCGTGAACCTCTTGTCCATGACGGCCATCGACAAGGGCCCGTCCCCGGGCAGTTCCTTCGCACCTGCGTCGTAGATCGAATTGAGGACTTGGCTTCCCGATTCGGCAAGCTCCCGATCGCGATATAGCGCACTACGACCTGTTCGACGGAGTTCGCTGTCCGGCGAGAAGAGGTCCCCAAGACCCTCTGTGCGGCGTGTGACCCATTCCGCCTTCTGCTGGCGGGTCAGACGCAAAGGGCGCGCCGCCTGCACGGCCGTCCGGACGATGCGGCGAACCGTGTCGGGCAGAGCGTTGAAGCGGTAGATCGCAGCATGGCGTTTTGCGACATCAGTGCCGTCGGCCCCAGAGCCGCTGAACACGGTGCGAATCCCCTCTTGAGCGATCGGACCCATCCGGTAGCTGTGCAAACCCCAGTTGAATGGTTCACCGTAATTGGCGACGGAAGCGTCGAGATCGTCCATCATCTGAAGCGGACGTACCGGGATGTCCTGGTGAGGGATCCCGAGGTGGTCCGCGACGACACGGGCAGCACCGCTCTCATTGAGATGCCCTTCGTAGCCTTCGTAGCGGAACGTGAACGCCCGGAGTGGCTGTCCGAGCATGCGTGTGATGCCGACAGCAACCATCGCCGAGTCAATCCCACCCGACAGGAGCAGTCCGACATCTCCTTGCTCGGGCCACATCCTCGCCAGCGAAGCCTCGATCACCGGCCCAATTCGTTCGATGGCTTCGTCGTAGGGAACGGGCTCCACCGGGAGGTACTTGGCCCACGACGACACCGTCATGTCTCCACCGGAGAGTCTCAGATAGCTGCCGGGCGGCACCTTTCTGATCGCCTTGTACGGCGTCAGCGGAGCTGGGAAGTAGTCGGCTACCAGGAAGGCGTCGATGGCGGCTTCGTCAATCGTCGGATCAACCCCCATCCGGACCAGGGTCTCTTGGTCGTCCGCGAACAACAACCCATCTTCGGTCTTGGCGTAGTACCCGACTTCCGCACCAAACCGGTCTCGTACAAGTGACAGTTCGGCGCTGCCAGCGTTCCAAGCCACGAGGAAGCCGCAGAAGTTGAGGCTGTTGAACGCGGCAATGCCTTCCGCCAGCCACAAATCCAGTAGCTCTTGAGCGTTGGCCATGTCGTAGGCACTGCCGATCAGCGCCACAAACGAGCCGTCGGGAGCGATGGCCTGCGACACGGCTCGAGCATCAGTTCTACAGAATGCGAAGACAGCGTCACCCGTCGATGTCTCCGCCGGCGCCCCCTGTAGCGGATCGAGGACTAGCTCGTTTTGAGCTTTGCGAAAAGTCTCAGCCGCACCGGGCCCTGGTCTTCCAAGGTAACCGAAGATGTTTGAGCGAATCAGCCTGCGATCACGGCGGCCGGGCCGCACTGCTTCCCCCTGCATGGTCATCGTTCGTCCCTTCCGATTGAAAGCCTAGCCATGACGGACAAAATTGAGGCTGACACCGTAGGCCCGCATTGGCAAAACGACAGGCAGGAGATATAGCCAAGTTTGTACCAACCGCGGGCGGGTCGCGCCGGCTACGAGCCGGCTCGGTAACTCCCGAACACCGTCCCAAGAGCCCTCGCCACCTCACCGACGGTCGCCATGGCTCGCAACGCCTCCTTCATCGGGTAGAGCAGATTCCCATCGGAACGTGCCGATTCGGTAACTGCACTGAGCGCACGAGAGACGGCAGCTTGGTCGCGCTCGGCGCGAGTCGTCGAAACAGCCGCTACTTGGGCTCGCTCCAATGCAGGATCGATTGTCAGGATATCGACATGATCCACCCCGGCCTCTGTGAACCGGTTGGCCCCAACCACGGTCTTCGCACCGTTGTCTATGTCCTGCGCATATCGGTAGGCGGCATCCTCGATTTGGCCACTCTGGAACCCGGAGTCGATGGCCGAGACCGCCCCGCCGAGATGATCTATCTCTTCGATCAAGGCCATCGCCGCAGCCTCCACCTCATCGGTCATCGCCTCGACGTAATAGGAGCCCGCCAGCGGGTCGACGGTGTCCCCGACACCCGATTCATACGCGAGTATCTGCTGGGTGCGCAGTGCCAGCTTGGCGGATGCATCTGTGGGAAGCCCGAGCGCCTCATCGTACGAATTGGTGTGCAGCGATTGGGTGCCGCCGAGAGCCGCCGCCATCGCCTGATAGGCGGTCCGCACCACATTCCCAAGAGGCTGCTGAGCGGTGAGCGTCGAACCCGCCGTCTGGGTGTGAAAACGCATCCGCCACGATGCCGGATTCACCGCCCCCATACGATCACGCATCAGCCGGGCCCAGATGCGTCGCGCCGCCCGGAACTTGGCGACCTCCTCGAACAGGTGGTTGTGCGAATTCCAGAAGAAGGACAGACGGGGGGCGAATTCGTCGATATCGAGCCCGGCCTCGGCGGCCGCTTCAACATAGGCAAGACCGTTGCTGATCGTGAAGGCGATTTCCTGGGCAGCCGTCGAACCAGCCTCCCTGATGTGGTAGCCGCTGATCGAGATCGTGTTCCACCTCGGCATCTCGGCGGCGCAGTAGGCGAACAGGTCCGTCACAAGCCGCATCGACTCCTGTACCGGATAGATGTACGTGCCCCTTGCTATGTACTCCTTGAGGATGTCGTTCTGTACCGTGCCCCGGAGTTGTTGGGCCGGAACCCCCTGCTCCTCGGCAACCAATTCGTACATCAGAAGCAGGATGGCCGCCGTGGAGTTGATGGTCATCGAGGTCGACACATCGGCCAGCGGAATACCGGCCAGGAGGAGCCTCATGTCGGCGATGGTGTCGATGGCGACGCCTACCTTGCCTACTTCGCCGGCGGCCAGAGGGGCGTCCGAATCAAGCCCCATCTGAGTTGGCAGATCAAACGCAACAGAGAGACCCGTTTGACCCGCATCGAGCAAATCCCGGAACCGCTGATTCGTCTGCGTGGCTGAGCCGAACCCCGCGTATTGGCGCATGGTCCAGAACCGACCGCGGTACATATTCGGATAGGGGCCCCTGGTGAACGGAAACTCGCCCGCTTCCCCGAGTTCGGTCGGCGGATCCCAGCCATCCCTCGAATCCGGCCCATAGCTCCGCTCTATCTCGAAGCCGCTAGTCGCCCAATGCGCGTCGTTGTCCCCAGACATACCTATCATCCGCCAGACTGCCGAGGATGGTACTCCGGGAACTCTCTCCCGGCAGAAGACGTCTAATACCCGTACCCATGGATCCAAGCCTTCATCTCATCGAACGACGCGAGCGGCGTGGCAAGCGCATTGCCAGCTTGGCTCTGCTCGCAGTCATCACAGTCCTCGGGGCGTCGCTGTTCGGCATGTTCGCCTTTCTCGAGGCGAATGCCGCCTACGGAACCGTCGATGACGTCGCCGCCGACCTGGTCTGCGACCCCAACGACTACGACCTGAGCTTCCCCGCTATCGGCAGCCTCTCGGAGGTCTACACCACAGATGGTGTCTTGCTCGGCCAGCTCACCGAGCGCAACAGCCAGCCGGTCCCGATCGACGAGATTCCCGACGTTATCCAGTACGCCATCATCTCGGCCGAGGACGGCGACTTCTTCGACCACGAGGGCATCGACTTCAGCTCCATCCTCAGCGCCGCCCTCGACAATGCCCGCACCGGTAGCACCCGCGGCGGGTCCACCATCACCCAGCAGATCATCAAAAAGAACGTCCTCACCGACGAGATCACGATTGACCGGAAGATCTGCGAAGCAGTCATCGCCGCAGAGGTCGAGAAGAGATACACCAAAGACCAGATACTCGAGTTCTACCTGAACTCGCAGTTTTTTGGTGAGAACGCATACGGAGTTCAGGCAGCCGCCCAGGAATACTTCGGCAAGGACCTCACCGAGGTGACGATCGCCGAAGCAGCAGCTATTGCCGTGCCGATCCGAAACCCCTCGCTCTACGACATCCGCGACAACACCGACACCGTGCTCGACCGTCGCAACTCGGTGATCAAGCAAATGGAGAAGAACGAGTTCATCACAGAGGCAGAGTCGCTCGCCGCCCAGGCGCAGCCTCTTGCCCCGATCGAGCATCAAGATTTCGAGCAGGTCGATCCCCGCATCATCATCGAAGCCAGGGAGCGGCTGCTCAGTGACCCCAGCTTCGGATTGGGCGACACCTACACCGAGCGCAAACAGGCGCTGTTCGGGTGTCCGGCGAGCGACGCCGAATGTGAGGGCGGTGGCGGTCTCACCGTGACGGTGACCGTCGATTATGCCCAGCAGCAGGAAGCGAACCGGATGTTACGTCAGTGGTTCCGGGACCCGGATGGGCCTACCGGAGCCATTGCCATGGTCGAGAATGACACCGGCGCCATCCGCGTCATTGCGTCTGGTCTCGACTTCGGGGATGACATCGAGGCGGGCGAGCGGCCATACGACCTTGCGACCAAGGGGCGCCGGCAGGCCGGGTCGTCTTTCAAACCGATCGCTCTCATCTCAGGACTCGAGAATGGCAGCCAGTACGGCTGGCCGATAACGCTTGGCAGCTGGTGGGACTACTCCAGCCCGCAGAAGATCGACTGCGGCTACCCATGCAGCCCGCAGGGCAACATCTGGACCGTGTACAACGCGGGCGGCGGCGGCGAGGGAATCATGACCCTCGAACAGGCAACGTATACCTCGAAGAACACGGTCTATGCCCAGGTTGGGCTTGCCGTGGGTCCCGAACGAATCGTCGACACTGCCCACAAGATCGGCATCGAATCTCCCCTCCAGCCTGTGCTGTCGATTTCCCTCGGCGTAAACGCCGTTACACCTCTCGAGATGGCCTCGGCGTATTCGACGATCGCCAACTACGGGGAGAAGATCGACAGCTACCTGATAGAGAGCATCGTCGATGCCGAGGGAAATGTGATCTACAAACACGAGTCGGTACCGACTCGTGTTCTCGACGAGGCATTGACCGCGGCTGTGGTGCAGACGCTGGAGAAGGTACCGCGCCCCGGCGGCACTGCACGTCTCGCCAATATCGGCAGGCCGCAATTCGGCAAGACAGGAACCGCGCAGAACTTCCGCGATGTGTGGTTCGTAGGTGGAATTCCGCAGTACACCACCGCAGTCTGGGTCGGCTATCCCGACGCCCAGATCGAGATGGTGAATTTCAGCATCTACGACGAGCGCATCGATTCTGAACAAGGCATCCGACGGGCCTACGGCGGCACGGTCGCAGGACCGGTGTGGAATCACTTCATGACGTACGTGACCGAGGACCTCCCGATCGAGGACTTCCCCGAGCCACCGGAAGGCACTTCGGCATTCTTCCGCACACCGAAAACCGAGGTCCCGAATGTCTCCGGCATGAGCGAGAGCGAGGCCAAGGATGCCATCTACAAGGCCGGCCTCCGGGCTGTCATACAGAAGGTAGCCTCAAACGAACCCGAGGGGACCTTCCTCGGCCAGAGCCCCGGCGGTGGAGCACAGGTCACCCAGGGTGGCGTCGTAACGGTGCGCTACTCCTCAGGTGTACCTCCTGCCATGATCGACCTGACCGGAATGACGCTTGCCGAGATGGAAGCCGCCATCAACACCTTCAACGAGGAGTCGTTCCTCGACCTGAACTGGGTCATCCAGAACGTCCCCACCGACGAGCCGTCTGTGCTCGGCCGGGTGATCGGAACAAATCCGGCCGCCGGCGCCCCGGTGGAACCGGGGCAGACGGTGACGATCCTGGTCGGTGTGCCCGACCTGGGTGATTAGGTTTCCCCGCGGTCCCTCATCAGGCGCTCCAGATCACTGCGGCGCAGCTCCAGCATTCGTTTCAGTAGATCCATGCGGATTGCCGCATCGTTGGCCTCGAGCAACTGCTGCTGATCAAAAGGTCCCAGCGGCGATAGCACACACAGCTCCCAGGCGGCTTCGGCCGGATTGGCCGGAAACGACACGTCCAGGTCTTCCGGTTCTGCCCCCATCTCGACTGCAAGCGCCGTGTACCTACGCCATGCGGCAACGGCACCATCAACCGCCCCCCGCAGACCGCGCCCGGGATGGCCGTCGGGATGCGACTCCACTTCCGCTTGCGGGTAGGGATCGTCATCCAGCCACTTTGTGACCCGCAGTCTCTCCGTGCCAACGTTGACCAGGATGATTCGCCCGTCCTCGAGCGTCCTCTCCTGGACCATCCGTGCAAAGGTCCCAACACTGCTGCGAACATCCCCTCCACCCACATCGGACCCGCGTTCTATGAGGACAACCCCGAACCGCCGGTCGCCGTCTAGGACGTCGGTCACCAGTTGCCGGTAGCGGGGTTCGAAGACCTGCAGGGGGAGGACGCCCCTGGGGAATAGAACCGACCCGACGGGGAACATTGGCATGGCGGACATGACACCAGTATGGCTGCATCGGCCGACCGCCGGGACGGTGCCGGGCGCCGGGACGGTGCCGAGCGCCGGCATCGCTATGGTTCGCCCAGCATGAAGCGACCACCACTTCGCCGCCTCTGGCAGTACGCCGAGACCCATCGGGGCCATGTCTTTCGGGCTGCGTTGTGGTCGATTCTCAACAAGACATTTGACATCGCACCGCCAATCCTGATCGGCATGGCCGTCGATGTCGTGGTCAATCGGGAGGGCTCGTTCCTCAGCCGGTATGGCCTCGAGACACCCCGATCTCAACTCGTGCTGCTCTCGGCTCTCAGCTTCGTCATCTATGCATTCGAATCCCTGTTCGAATACCTGCAGGGGCTGGCGTGGCGCAACCTGGCGCAGAACATCCAGCACCAGATCAGGCTCGACGCCTACGCACACATGCAACACCTGGAGATGGCCTACTTCGAGGAGCAATCCACCGGGAACCTGATGGCGATCCTCAATGACGATGTGAACCAGTTGGAACGGTTCCTCGACACTGGGGCCAACGAGGTACTGCAGGTTTCCACGACCGTGCTACTGATCGGGGGAATGTTCTTCGTGCTTGCACCGAGCATCGCCTGGGTTGCCTTCCTTCCCATCCCGGTAATCGTATGGGGCTCGTTCCGATTCCAGCGGAGGCTCGAGCCCCGCTACGCCGCAGTCAGGGAGCGGGCGGGGGCTATCGGCGGCCTGCTGGCTAACAATCTTGGCGGGATGGCGACGATCAAGGCCTTCACTGCGGAAGCCCGCGAAGAGTCGCGAGTCGAAAGCGAAAGCGAGCGCTACCGAACCGCAAACCATCGCGCCATCACCCTCAGCGCCGCATTCTCCCCGCTAATCCGCATGGCGATTCTGGTCGGCTTCACAGCGACGCTGCTGTGGGGCGGAATCCTCGCTCTCGAAGGCTCCCTGGCCGTTGGTGCCTACAGTGTGATGGTCTTCCTCACCCAGCGCCTGCTTTGGCCACTCACCCGACTTGGCCAAACCTTCGACCTCTATCAGCGGGCGATGGCATCGACCAACCGTATTCTCGACGTACTCGATACGCCGGCCGAAATTGTCTCCGGTGATGGCGTACTCGATCGGGGGCAGGTCAAGGGACGGATCGAATTCCAGGATGTCGGGTTCGCTTACCGCACCGGCTTCCCCGTGCTGTGTGACATCGATCTCGATCTGGCGCCGGGCGCCACGACGGCATTCGTAGGGTCCACCGGGTCGGGCAAGACGACCCTGATCAAACTGCTGATGCGCTTCTACGACGTCAGTTCCGGGTCGATCATCATGGACGGTCATGACATCCGCTCCCTGGAATTGCCCCACTTGCGACGAGCCATGGCCGTAGTCGGCCAGGATGTCTTCCTCTTTCACGGCACGGTCTGGGACAACATTGCATACGGCAAGCCGGATGCAAACCACGAGGAGATCCGACACGCGTCCGAGGTCGCGGAGGCACACCGCTTCATCATGGAGCTGCCCGAGGGATACGACACCATCGTCGGCGAACGCGGCCAGAAGCTGTCGGGCGGGCAGCGCCAGCGACTATCCATCGCCCGGGCTGTCTTGGTGGATCCTCCGATCCTCATCCTCGACGAGGCCACATCGTCGGTGGACAATGAGACCGAGGCCGCTATTCAGCGGTCGCTGGCCCGGCTGATAGTCGATCGCTCGACCATCGTCATCGCCCACCGCCTTTCGACGATCCGCCACGCCGACACCATCCATGTGATCGAAGAGGGACGAGTGGTCGAATCCGGTACGCATGAGCAGCTAGTCGACCGCGACGGTTCGTATGCCGCGCTGTGGCGGGTGCAGACCGGAGAGGCCGTCGATTAAGCAGCTATGAATGGCGCCGCCAACCGGAGCATTGCCGCAGCTGCCACATCTGCCCCCGGCAACTCTGGGTTCCAGGAAGAAACCGAGAATGCCACGACCCGGCCGGTTGCGACCAGATGGATAATTGCCGTGCGGACCGCTTCGAGTGATGGCCCATCGGCCGCTGGATAGTTCATCGCCGGCATGTCGGAAGGGTCAACGACGTCACCGTCGACATGCACATACAGCGGACCGCTCGGGGGGATGCTGTGCGCCACCTCCGCGACGCTGAGGAACCCGATCCCCGAGTCGGCGACCGCCAAATCCTCGCCCGGATCGAGATCGCGTCCGTCGACCAAGACGACCCGACCGTCGGGGAGCGGCGTCAGCCCCGCACCGTCGACGATTGTCTGTTCGCCCCTCCCGGTGAGCATGGCAAGGGGCATCCCCCCGATGAACCCGGAGGGGCTGGTCTCCCAAGTGTTGAAGTCGCCGTGAGCATCAAAAAAGACCAGTGTCGGGTAGATGCCCTTCCGCTGTAGCCCGGCCAGAACGCCGATGGTGCTCACACAATCGCCGGCGTAGACGATGGGCCGATCGAGAGCTTCGACCATGCCGGCGAGGTGGTGATAGAGGACCCCCATCCGCTCCTGGGGGCCGGCATCCGGAAGGTTCGGGACCAACGTCTCGTGAGGCTCCGGCACTTCGAAGCCGGGCATCGGATCACCCATGAAGAACGGCACGGCAACGATGCTCATGACCCTCAATGTACTAGCCACCCCGGCAACCTGCCATCGGCATCCGACGCCGATGGCACCCGAAGATTTTCGCGCTCCCGTTTATG
>CAMYKI010000001.1 GCA_947258985.1 uncultured Acidimicrobiaceae bacterium | reverse complement strand
ATGGCGATCACAAGGGTCTCCTGGTTGCTGCGCAGCACCAGAAGATTGAGAACTAACGCAAACAGAGCCGCCAACGCCATCACGACATGTCCCAGCCGAATTCGACTCAGCAACTGGCGTCGCCCCGACGATGCGCCATCGGCGGCGAAACCCCCGTCTGACCCCAAGCCCGAGTCAGTCAACATTCCTCCCGATTTCTGGTTGGACGCTACCAACGGCCGGGGGAAGCCGCCAGGTCATCCCCAACCATATACTCAACCCCGAATAGCTTTACGTTATGTTGTTGATTGCTAAACATCGCTATATTAGCACAGACGGATTGGGTAAAGTAGCCAGCTATCGACCAGGATTTGGCTAGGGACTGTCGGGGGTGAACCACTCGGTCAGGACAGAATCGAGCTCATCAACTGCGGTGTACTCGACCACACGGATGCCCGGATTCCCGGACAACATCGCCGACAACCTCCGGTCCGGCCCGGGGCGGTACAGGCACAGAACGGGGATGCTGAGACTCTGGGCGATGCCGATTTCGTAGCCGACGCCCAGGCTCGGGGTCGTCACCTCGGCGACTACGGCGTTGCAGCTTGCCAGCCATTCGAGGTCGCGGACGAAGATCTGGCCATCCTCCAGGTCTTCTTCCCCCACCGTTGCGACGTGTTCCGTCAGCACCTCGCCGTGTTTCTCCAGCTCAGCAACCAACTCTATGTAGACGGCGGCGTCTTGCCGGCCGCCGCGGATCGAACCGGCGAAGTAGATCTTCACCTAGTACCGGTCCCAGTGGACCAACTCGTCGAGCGGCTTGCGGCCGCCCTTCTTCTTCGGCGCCGCTGCTTCGGTCGGGTATCCCAGCGTGACGGCGTAACGGCACGTCCGCCCTTCCGTCAGTCCTATCGCCGCGGCGGCATCATCGGACCGGTGGAGAGTGATCGGGCACGACGCCACGCCGATGGCGGACGCAGCGAGCATGATGTTCTGCGCCGCCCGCCCCGAGTCGAACACATTCCCGCCTGGTTCCTCGACGACCACGATCACTGCGGGAGCGTTGCGGACGGGAACGGTGAAGTCGCCGCAGTCGGCGACCCGATCCTTGACCTGTGCCTCCTGGACAACGACGAAGGACCAGTTCTGCAGGTTCTTCGACGAACCGGTCCAGCGGGCTGCCTCGAGGATGGCGGTCATGTCCTCGTCGGAGATGGGCGTGGGCTCGTAGTCGCGCAGGGCCTTAAGGCCGACGACAAAGTCGTATAGATCGTTCATACCGCAGAGGCTACTCCACACAAGCCGCGCCATCCCTGCCGCCTATCCTTCGCCAGACATGGGCATCGATGACTATGTCAAGGGTGTAGTCGCCGCGTTGTTGACGGATCAGGTCGACGACAAGACCGGGCTGGCAGCCAAGGTCGGGTGGGTCGTCTTTGCGGTATTTGCCGTGCTCGCAGTTCTTGCCGACGGATGGTGGCGTGCCCCGGCGGTGCTCTTCGCCCTCATGGCCCTCCTCTTCCTGGCGTTCGTGTCGGTGACGAAAGGCCTCGCCAAGGGGATCATCAACCGGTTTGCACCCCCGGCCGATCTCGGCGATGTGGGGCAACGGTTCTCGGTCGCCGTGCAGGAGGCCGACCTGCCGACGGGACCAGCCGCCTTCATGCGTCTCATCTGGCGGCTTCGCAAAGGGGTCGGCCCGGAGGTGGAGCGTCTCGCGGCCGTTGTGGCCGAGCTCCAGGGGCCCGACTGACTACAGCGAAATCTGCGGCCCGAACACCGAGACCAAGCCGACGCTGACTACGCCGACGGCGACGGCAGCGGTAATGCCGACCATGAACGGCTTGAACCCAAGACCCTTCAACTGTTTGATCGATGTGCCCAGCCCGACCCCGGCCATCGCGGTGGCGAGGGTGTACTCGGCCCACGTGCGGATGCCGTGGGTCACATCGCTCCAGGCCTCGGCGTTGAAGATTCCGAAGGCCAAGCTACCGGAGTCGATAGCTGCGTCGCCGATCGACCTGATCGCCGCCATCGCAAGGAAACCGAGGATGAAGACGGGGACCATGTCGAGGATGCGGGTTCCCTCGGCGGGCAATTCTCCTTCACGGCGGGCCAGCCTGGCATGCAGGAAGGTCACGCCGGGGATGACGAGCACCATCAAGGCGTTCCTGACCAGCTTCCCGACAACGGCGATGTCGGCGACGCTCGGCACCGCGGTGACGTCGAACGACTGGTCGTAGATCAGGCCGGCACCGGCCACCTGAGCCGTTTCATGAATCGACGTGCCCAGGAACATACCGGTGTTGACGATGTCCCCCCCGAAGATGAAGTTGCCGAGGAACGGGTAGAGCAGCATGGCGGCAATGCCAAAGATCGTGATGTTCGCCACCGCATAGGCGACCTCTTCTTCTTTGGCGCGTATCCCGGGTGCGGTTGCGACGATCGCGGTTGCCCCGCAGATTCCCGTACCGACGGCGATCAGAGTTCCCAGCCTGTCGGAGAGACCGAGGCGCTTAGTCGCCACCCGGGCGACCGCAAGCCCGGTAAGTACCGCCCCGACAACGATCGGAATACCAAATACCCCGATCTTGGCCACGTCGAGCAGACTCAGCCGGATCCCGAGCAGGATGATGCCGAGCCGCAGCAGCTTCTTCAGGGTGAACGCTACGCCGGGCGCAAAGATGTCGGCCAACCCAACCGTGTTGCGGATGACCATTCCGAGCACGATGGCGACGAGGATAAAACTGACGAGCCCGTCGAAACCGAGAGCGTTGTTGACAAATTCCGCAAGGCCGGCGGAAACGAGAACGACTACCGATGCGAGAACAACGCCGGGGATCAGTTTTGGGACTTGATCGATGGTGGTGCCGAAGAGGAGTCTCTCGTAGAGACGCAGCTCACGTGGTTGATCGGTCATTTCATTTCCGGAGGAGCGGTCGGCCATTGTGTCACAAGGACGCTGCCCGGTGGAATCGGGTCTAGATGCCCGGCCGATTTGCAATGGCCTCGGTGACCGCGGCACGGAGTTCGTCGGGCCGGAACGGCATCTTGACGACGGCGTCGGCCCCAGCCTCCAGAATCAGCGAGATCGACTTTTCCCTCGTGTCCGTGGTGAGAGCAATAACAGCGGGCGGGTCGGTACGGAGCTGGAGCCGGCGGATGAGGCCGAGGCCGATGGTGAACGGCTGGTACATCCCGATGATCACTACCTCGGCCTGTTCAAAGCCCCCAATTCTTTGGGGGCTGTGAGGGAGGCGTTCGGCGTCGAAATCGAAATCAAAATCTCGAAAACAGGTCTCGATGAGGCGTCGCAAGACCTGCGAATCTTCAATTATCAGCACACGCATCTGATAGTCCATCCGTGGAATTGACACCGACCTGCTGCACTTAGTCCCCCACAACCTAAGTGCACCCCGCGTATGAGGAAAATCGAATATACAGCCTATGACTAGTTAGTGGCTATTCGGTTTCGACGTCCTTGTCGGACACCGACCGAAGACGCTAGCAGACCGTGCCCCCCGGCCCCATCTGTTCGTGCGAAGAACAGATGGGGCCCCTGTCTTTCGTCGCCGCCCCTAGAAAGCGTCGTCGGACATTGCCATGAGGGCGCCGTCCTCTTGCTCCGCTTCTTGACGGCGTCGCTTGGTCTTGGGCAGAGCGTGACGGGCAAAGAACCTGGCTGAAGCCACCTTGCCCTCGTAGAAGGCGACATCGCGGCTGTCGGCCTCGGGCAGCGCTGCCAGGGCGACATCCGCATGACGCAGCAGCAACCAGCCGATGACCACCTCGGACATGCTCTCGAGCAGCGCATTCGAATGCAGCGCAAGCTTGTAGAGCCCGGTCGGATCCTGTTGGGCCCCCATCAGATGCCCGACCATCACACCGAGATGACCCTGGGTGTCATCCAACGCCTTGCCCAGCAGCTCCCGCTCGACGGCAAGCTCCTCGGGGCCGCCCTTGATCATCTCCAGAACCTCACCCGCAAGTGCGGTCAGAGTCTGACCCTGGTCTCGGGCGATCTTGCGGAAGAACAGATCCAGGGCCTGAATTGCCGTGGTGCCCTCGTACAACGTGTCGATCTTGGTGTCCCGGATGTACTGCTCGATCGGATAGTCACGGGTAAAGCCCGACCCACCGAACACCTGCAGCGAGATCGACAACAGCTCATAAGCCTTCTCGCTGGAATAGCCCTTGACGAGAGGCAGAAGGAAGTCCTCGAGCTTGGCCCACACAGCATCATCGGGGAATCTCTCCCGCTGATCCTGCACCCAACCCGCGTAGTACAAGAGAGCGCGGAGCCCCTCAGCGTGGGACTTTTGCAGCATCAACATGCGGCGCACGTCGGGATGACGGATGATCTGGACACGGGGTGCGGTCTTGTCGGTCATCTGCGTCAGGTCGGCGCCCTGCACCCTCTCCTTGGCGTACTCGAGCGAATTCAGGTAGCCGGTGGACAACGTTGCGGTTGCCTTGGTTCCAATGAGCATGCGAGCCCGCTCGATGACACGGAACATCTGGCGAATACCGTCGTGCGTCCCGCCAACGAGATAACCAACGCACGGCTCATCGAGCCCGAACGTCAACTCGCACGTTGTCGAGCCCTTGATGCCCATCTTGTCTTCGAGATTCGAGGCGACAACACCGTTGCGCTCTCCGAGGGAGCCATCGTCGTTGACCATGAACTTCGGTACCACGAACATCGAAAGGCCCTTGGTGCCCGGGCCTGCGCCGGCGGGACGAGCCAACACCAAGTGGATGATGTTCTCAAAAGCATCGTGATCGCCCGACGTGATGAAGCGCTTCACACCCTCGAGGTGGTAGATGCCGGCTTCCTCATCAACCGGAATGGCCTTGGTGGTACCGGCGCCGACGTCGGACCCGGCATCCGGCTCGGTCAACACCATGGTCCCGCCCCAACTGCGCTCGAGCGCCGGCTTGACGAAGCGCTCTATCTGCTCGGGAGTAGCCACCTCGTTGAGAACAACGGCCATGAGAGTGCCGATGAACAGGAAGGCACTCGGGTTGGCGCCAACGAGAATCTCCTGCACTGCCCAGCGCATCGACGGCGGGACGGCGACGCCGTCGAGTTCCGGCGGTCGGAACAGGCTGTCCCACCCTGCTTCGTAGTAGGCGGCGAGCGAGTCCTTCACACCCTGGGGGAGCTTTATCTCGCCGTCAACCAGCTTCGGCGGCTGGCGGTCCGATTCAACAAAGCTTGCGGCAAATTCATCAACGGAGAATCTGTCGATCTCGCCGAGCATGTGGCGGGCAGTTTCTTCGTCCATGTCGGCAAAAGGCTCATCACCCATGTAGTCCTGAGTCCGATATGCCTCGAACAGATTGAAGTTGACGTCCCGCAGATTCGTCTTGTAGTGACTCATGACACCCCGATTGCTCGCGTCCGAATGACCGGCTGACTAGCTAGATTTTGAGTATACACTCTATTTTGAGTAAACGCTCTAAGTTTGTAGTTTGTCGACTAGGGTTCAAAGCAAAGGAAGGGACTCTTGGCGCGATATCAAGCCGGTATCCGAACCGAAGCACGAATCATCGACGCAACCCGCGAATTGCTCGGCGAAAACGGGCTCGACGGGACGACCCTCAAAGCGATCTGTGATCGTGCGGGCGTTCGTGCCGGCAGCTTCTACAACCTGTTCGAATCGAAGGAAGATGCCGTTCTGCAGGTGGTCAAGGACGCCATTCGCGCCGTCGATCCCCATCCGAAACGGGACGCTCCGGATTCGCTCAACGAGCTGGTCGAGGCCTACATCTCGTTTGTATCGGGGCAACCCGACGTTGCCCGGGTGTACCTCAAGATCGCCATCTCGGGCGCTACCAACGGTTCTCTCGGGGGGAGCATGAAGCGCCACCATCACCGCCGCGTGGCTCGATTCTCCTCGGCCATCGCCCGAGAGAACCCGGAACTCACCGAAGCTGAGAGCGAGGTGCGCGCCGAAATCGTCCTTGCCACCCTGAGCGGGCTGGCCTTCATGTGGATGCTCGAACCGAAGTTCGATTTCGAGCACCGGGCCCGACTTGCCGTCTACGCCCCGCTGCTCAACAGCTAGTCGGCAGGCCGGCTGAGGCGATCTCGCCGAACAGACCCACCGGCTAGATGCCGACTCGGGGCAATGGCGCCAGGTCCCCCGGGCCTCTCCTCGTTGGCGCGGGCTACCAGCGCCTATTTGTGTTCAGAGACCGACGATGTCCTGCGGTAGTACCGGGACCCGATACAGATGCCGGCCGATTGCGTCACGGATGGCGGCTGCCACCGCGGGCCCTGCCGAGATCGTCGGAGGCTCACCGATTCCCTTGGCACCCAGGGGCCCCCACCGCTCCGGTTCTTCGACCCAGCGCACTTCAATGTGTGGCGCATCAAGGAAAGTCGGCAGCAGATAGTCGGTGAAGTTGGGGTTCTTGATGACACCCTTGTCGAGCACCAACTCCTCGAGGACCGCCAGCCCGATGCCCTGCAACGTGCCACCTTCGATCTGACCGTAGGCTGCAACCGGGTTGAGCAGTTTGCCAACGTCGTGTACTGCATCCACCTGGATGACCCGCACCAGGCCCAGCTCGGGATCGACATCGACCACGGCACGATGGGCTCCTACCGCATAGGCCGGGTGAGCGTCACCCTGCCCGTTCTCATCGGTGGCGAACGTCTCGGGATGGCGATAGCGAATCTCGTGCTCACGGGGCTCGAGCGCACAAACCTCATCGAGCGTGACGGTCAACTCGCCCTCGCGCCACACCCCCTCGTGGGAAAGATCGTCGCCACCGAACTCCGCCAGAATCTCATCGCGCAGCTCGACCGCACAGAAGTAGGCAGCCCCGCCGGACATCTGCGTCTGCCGGGAGGCCGAGGTCGAACCGGCCGAGCCGATTATCCCCGTGTCCGCCCAAACGACGGCCACCTGCTCCATCTTCAAGACGTCCCGCACCAACTGCTGGATGATCGTCACCAGTCCCTGCCCGACCTCGGCTGCAGCCGTGTACACCTCGACGCCAATCGGACTGAGCGAGATGCGACAGTCGGAGTAGTCGTCGAAGGCTTCGGAAAAGGCAAGGTTCTTCAGCGTCACTCCGTACCCGACGCCACGCCGCACATGTCCCGGATCTGTGGTGAGCCCCGTACCGCCGGGCAGGTGACGCGGATCGGTCGACGCCAGCGGTTCCGCCAGCGGCATCGTTGCCAACTCGTCGATCAGCTCGGCGGTGGGCAGCGACCCTTCGATGAGCTGTCCCGACGTATTCATGTTGTCACCGCGGCCGAGCGCGTTGCGACGCCGGATCTCGAGCGGATCGATGCCGAGTTCGTCGGCAAGCCGGTCCATCTGAGCTTCGTGAGCGAAAGCGGTCTGTACTCCGCCAAAGCCACGCATCGCACCGGACGGCGGGTTGTTGGTCTTCACCGCCACGGCGTCTACCGAAACGTTGTCGACCTTGTACGGGCCGACCGCAAAGTACGCGGCGTTGGCGATGACGGCGTTGGACGACGATTCGTAGGCCCCGCCGTCGAGAATCAACCGCGCATCGACCTTGACGAGCTTGCCATCGGCGTCGGCTTCATGCCGGTACCACATCCGTGCCGGGTGCCGGTGAACGTGCCCAACGAAGGACTCAGCCCTGTCGTACATCATCTTGACGGGTCGGCCGTTGCGCAACGCCAGCATGCAGAGATGAATGTGCATGCTCACGTCCTCGCGGGCGCCGAAAGCACCGCCCATACCGACGGGGTGACAGCGGATTTGTTCCGGAGGGACGTCGAGACACGGATAGATCTGCCAGTGATCGCTGTGAACCCACTGGCTGACGGCATACAGGTCGACACCGCCGTCGCCGTCCGGCAACGCCAGCCCGGCTTCGGTTCCCAGCGGGGCCTGATCCTGCTGCCCCACCTCGTAGTAACCCTCGACAACGACCGCACCCGATGCCTCGGGATCTCCCCGACGCACCTTCATCCGCCTTGTCTGCGAGTCGACCTCGTCCGCTTCCTCCATATCCGTCAGCGGCTCGAGACCTTCATATTCGATATCTATGGCGGCAACTGCTCGCTTGGCGGTGTCCAGGTCATGGGCGGCGACGACTGCGATCGGCTCGCCCCAATAGTTGCACTCGCCGTCGGCGAAGACAGGCTGATCCGGCACATGCATACCGAAGCCCCTCTGCCCCGGTACGTCCTCCTGTGTGATGACATCGACGACCCCACCCATCGCCAGCGCCGGAGCCAGATCCAGTTTGGTGATCCGGGCCTTGGCGTGCGGGCTACGGAGGGTCGCTCCCCACAACATCCCTTCGGCGTGAAGGTCCGAGGCAAAGGCGAAGTTGCCCACAACTTTCGGGATTCCATCGGGTCGAAGCGGTGACTCGCCGACGCCGCCACGAACCTTTTCACGGGTGGTTGGAGAAGTCGTCATGATCCCTCCTCCGCCAGAGCTGTGAGGCCACGAAGGATCGCTCCGTACCCCGTGCAACGGCAGATGTTGCCTGACAGCGCTTCCTTTATCTCATCAGTTCCCGGGTGGGGGTTGTCATCGAAGAGATGAGCTGCCGCCACCACAAATCCCGGCGTGCAGAACCCGCATTGGACCGCACCATGATCGATCAATGCCTCTTGAACAGCATGCAGTTCGCGGTCGCTGCCGATACCTTCGATAGTGGTCACCTCGGACCCTTCGCAATCGGCGGCCATAACCAGGCACGCCGTGACGAGCGCACCGTCGAGGATCACCGAACACGAGCCACACTCGCCCTGTTCACATGCGTTCTTCGAGCCCGGGAGTTCCAACTCCTCGCGCAGCACCTGCAACAGGCTCTCGGCGCCGGCCACATTTGCGACCCTATCTTCTCCGTTGACGTTGAAGCTGACAATCATCGTGCCAAACACCTTTCGAGGAGACGGCGGGCAAGCACCCCGGCACCATGCCGCCGGTATGCCTCGGTCGAGCGGTGGTCCGTTATCGGACTCACCTCCTCGGAAACAATGCGGGCGAATTCTTCGAGCACCGCGTCGGTCGGAGCGGGATTTTCAGCAATCAGACTTTCAGCCCGAGATGCCCGCACCGGGGTCGGCGCCACCGAGCCCAGGGCAACACGAACTGAGCCGTCGTCGTGCCTCATCACACATGCCGAGACGGTAGAGATGACCATGGCGCTGCGCTGCCCGATCTTGGCGAACTCCTGATTGGCGGGGATGTCCTCGGGAAGGATCACCGCCACTATCACCTCGTCCGGCTCCAGCGCATTGCGCTTCACACCGGTGAAAAAATCGGACCAGGCCAGGCGCCGGGTGCCGCGAGCTTTCGAAGCCACCTCGATCTCGGCATCGACCGCCGCCAGCCAGGGAAGCCCATCACCGGCGGGGCTGGAAGTGCCGATGTTGCCGCCGATGGTTCCGGCAGCACGGATCTGTGGAGATCCCACGGTCCTGGCAGCCTGGGCCAACGCACGGTGATCGCTCTCCTCCAGTCGGGCCCAGGTAACCCCGGCACCGATTCGTCTGTCCTCGATCTCAGCTATCTCGTCTATCCGGCGCAGTGCGATGATGTGCTCGGGGCGGGCATGGCCGAAGTTCACTTCCACCATGAGGTCGGTTCCGCCTGCGAGCAGATCTGAACCAGGGTCCCCGGCTCGTGCCTCCAGCGCGTCGGCGAGATTGTTCGGACGGGTGATCTCCACTCGGCACCTCCTCTTTATGGATTGTAAACCGTGGCGGTGTTCGCTCTACCGAGCGGTTGCCCTCAGTCGAGAAGCTGCCCGGCAAGACGGTTGTGACGTTCGATGAGCGGTTCCAGCTCGATGGTTGCGAGCTTGCCCTCGGCTACGACCGGCTTCCCTGCAACGTAGTTGAAATCGACAGTGACCGGCGCCGCAAACATGGCGGCAGCGACCGGATCGTGCAGAGAACCGGCGTACTCGAGGCGGGATAGATCGACGGCGATGAAGTCTGCCGCCATGCCTTCAGCGAGCGACCCGAGATCGGGCCTGCGAAGCACGGCGGCACCGCCCCTGGTAGCGATCTCAATGGCGGTCCGTGCAGTGAGCAAGTCACCGCCGCTCTGGTTGGGCGCCGCGTCGAGACGCGCCAGCAACATCGCCTGCCTCGCCTCGCCGAGCAGATGGCTTCCGTCGTTGCTGGCCGATCCGTCGACGCCCAGACCCGTGGGCACACCGGCCGCCAGGTACTTGCGCACCGGAGCGATCCCGGAGGCGAGCCGCATGTTCGACGATGGGCAGTGAGCGACACCGGTCTCGGCCGTTGCCATGCGGCCGATCTCGTCGTCGTTGATGAAGACACTGTGGGCGAACCAGACGTCGTCGCCCATCCAGTCGAGATCCTCCATCAACTCGACCGGCCGGCGGCCGTATGTCGAGATGCAGAACTCCTCTTCGTCCATCGTCTCTGCGAGGTGGGTGTGCATGGTCACGCCAAACGCACGCGCCAACGCCGCCGACTCCTTCATGATCTCGGTAGTCACCGAGAACGGGGAGCAGGGGGCCACGACCACCTGGGTCATCGAGCCGACCGATCCATCGTGATAGGTCTCGATCAGTCGCCGGCTATCGGCAAGTATCTCGGCCTCGGTTTCGACCACCGAGTCCGGGGGAAGCCCGCCGGCGCTCTCACCGAGGGACATCGATCCGCGCGAGGCATGCAAGCGCATCCCCACGTCCCGGGCCGCCAGGATCTCGTGATCGAGTTGGGAGTCATTCGGAAAGAGGTACAGGTGGTCGAAGGCGGTCGTGCAGCCAGACAGAGCTAGCTCGGCGAGGGCCACCTTCGTAGAGACCTCGATGTGCTCCGCCGTCATCCGCGCCCATATCGGGTAGAGCGTGCGCAGCCAATCGAAAAGGCCGGCGTCCTGAGCTCCGGGAACGGCGCGGGTCAGCGTCTGATAGAAGTGGTGGTGGGTGTTGATGAAGCCGGGTAGGACGAGGTGCCCTCCAAGATCGAGAGTCTCGTCGGCGGTGTCCGGAAGATCGGTGGTGGCTCCGACCTGCCGGATAAAGCCATCCTCGATGTACAAACCCCCGTCGGCGATCTCTCGCCGGTCCTCGTCCATCGTTGCCAGTACTTGCGCATGCTTGACCAGGAGAGTGCTCATACCTGGAACCTAGCGGATTCAAGGGAGCGCTAGTCGATAGAACGCACCTAGTTGGACACGATTATCCGGTTAGCTGGCGACGGCGCCTTCCACAGTGGCCGGGACACCATCGAACACGAGGTGGACGTCGACCTTGGTGAGACGTGCTGCAGCTGCGGTGGCGAGCCAGTCGAACAAAGCTAAGGAGTGGTCGGCCCGGAGGCACTCGGGATGCCATTGCACGGCGAGGAGATCCCAGTCCACGTCGACCGACTCCAGAGACTCGACGACCCCGTCCTGGGCGGAGGCTACGACGCGGAGGCCCTCGCCGATGTCCTTCACACCCTGGTGGTGCAATGAGTTCACGACCAGTTCGGCGGATCCGACGACGTGATGTAGCCGGGTGTCGGGCTCTATCCGGGTTCTGTAGTGGCCGGCGAACGCTCTGCCCATCAGATCCTGCGGGTGTTCTGGCAGATCCTGATGCAGCGTTCCGCCGAAGGCCACGTTGATGACCTGCAACCCTCTGCAAATGCCGAGGACCGGCAGCCCTTTGGCCGCCGCTTCACGCACGAGGGCAATCTCGAAGAGGTCCGACTCAGGACGCATCCCGTAAAGGGTGTCTGCATCGGGAACTTCGCCGTAGCTGGCCGGATCGATGTCCCCCCCACCAGGAAGCAGAAGTCCATCAAAACGGTCGAGAAGCGTCGCGGCGTCCGCGGGGTCACCATGGGCCAGTACGACCGGAAGGCCCCCCGCCTCTCGAATCGCACGCACGTAGAGGTCATAGAGGCTGGTGAGCCTCTGCTCTCCGTAATGCTTCGAGTCGGAGATCGCTGTCTGAGCCGAAACGGCGATCACAGGTTTCATACATATCCAGTCGGCAGGCAACGCCCGTTGTTGAGTACCGAACGCGTGGGAACCGGACTCTAGGGCACCGACCGGAAATAATCGATTACGGCTGACTACTTCGGGGCCATACGGATGCCGCCATCCATGCGAATCGTCTCCCCGTTCATGTACGAGTGAGTGACGAGGAAGTGGGCGAGATCCGCAAATTCCTCGGTCGTGCCGAGTCGCTTTGGGAACAGCACCTGCTCGGCGAGCGACTCCTTCGCAGGCTCGGGGAGACCGGCGAGCATCGGGGTGTCCATGATCCCGGGAGCAATCGTGTTGACCCGGACGCCGACGGAACTCAGGTCACGGGCAATCGGCAATGTGAGGCCGACGATGCCGCCCTTCGAAGCGGAATAGGCGGCCTGTCCGATCTGCCCGTCGAATGCCGCCACCGATGCCGTATTGACGATTGCACCTCGTTCGCCATTGTCGAGCGGGTCGTTCTTGGCCATGGCGACTGCCGCCAGCCGCACACAGTTGAACGTACCGACGAGGTTGATGGCGATGACCTGTTCGAAGTGCCTGAGGTCGTGGGGTTCCCCGTCACGGCTGAGTGTTCTGGCCGGGGGGGCAACACCGGCGCAGTTCACCAGGATCCGAAGCGGTCCCATCTGTGCGGCGGCGTTGACGCCCGCCTGCACCTGGTCGGCGTCGGTGACGTCGGCGTGAACGTACATCCCACCCACCTGGTCGGCGACGGCTTCCCCGAGGTCGTCCTGAAGGTCGACCACGACGATCTTGACCCCGTCGACGGCGAGCCGCCTGGCTGTGGCCGCGCCCAAACCGGAAGCTCCTCCGGTGACCAACGCTGCGGTTCCTGCAATCTCCATGCGAACCTCCCGCGAGATCTCAACAGCAGGGTACCGCGAGGTCGTGGTCCCGAAGGTGACATATCGGATGGAATCGCGCTGGATATCGCAAGTCTGCTGAGCGACTATTGAGGATGAGACACGAAAGGGGCGTCATGGTGCGCTTCAGATCTGCGATCCCCGTGGTCGCGCTCGCAATGCTGGCGTTGCTGCTCAACGGTTGCGAAGGGGGAATCCTGACGACTCAAGACGAGGGGTCGTCTGTCTTGGTGACCGAGACCCGCGACGTAGACCCGTTCAAATCGGTCGAAGTGAGCGGTGCGCTCAACCTGGATCTCACGGTCGACCCGACAGCCAGTCCGGCGGTGGCCGTTACCTTTGACGACAACCTCATCGACAGGGTCGTCACCCGGGTGAGCGGGGACACGCTCGTTCTAGAACTGGACGGCACTTTCAACCTCATGGGAAGCGGCGATCGTCTCATCACCGTCACGATGAACACCCTCCAGTCGCTCGAATCCAGCGGCGCCACCGACGTCGAGATGTCCGGCACGGCCTCCTCGTATCGGCTGGAAGTGTCGGGGGCGTCCGATGTGGACGCGGTGGACCTGGCCGCCACTGATGTCGATGTGGATATCAGCGGAGCATCGGGGGTGAAGCTCTCTGCAGACGGAGTGGTCAGCGGCTCCGTTTCCGGAGCGTCGAACCTGCGGGTACACGGCGACCCAACGAGTGTTCAGGTTGATTCCAGTGGTGCATCGAACGTCAAGATCGAGGATTGATGGCGCTCTGCGGAGGTCATTGCGGAGCGTCGGCGTCGCCGGCGATCGCAAGGAATTCAGCGTTCGTGTGCAGCGGAGCCAGGTCCGGGTCCTTGGTGGCGTGGAGCAGTAATTCGGGGTTAGCGAGGCTACGGAGCTCTGCCAGGGCCGCCGTGTCGTCGCCGAGTTGGGCTTGGGAGCAAGCCCGGTTGTAGCGGATCGTGTCGAGCGTGGCAGTGTCGTCGAGACCGGAAGCAAGCGCTCGCGTCGCGAATTGCAGAGACGCCTCATGACGGCCCGCCCGCATCGCAGCAACCTGGCACAGGCTGAGACCCCAGGGCGACGGCTCCGGAATGCAACCGCTCTCTACGAGAGCCATCGCCGCGTCGAAGTCATCGCTTGCCAGGTGACTCCATACCTGCCACTCGAGGATCTCGGAGGTGGGGTGTGACTCGCGGGCTCGTTCGATGACTCGCTGAGCCTGCTCAGTTTCGCCCACCGCGGCCAGCGAGTAGATCAATCCGGGAACCGCCGCTTCTCCCCCCGGCTCAACGACCGCAACCTCCCAGTAGCCGGCAGCCGATTCGAACTCTCCGAGAGCCGCGTGAAGCTGTGCCGGGATGTGAGGTTCGGCTCCGCAGCGGATGGCTTCATCCAGCAACAGTCGCATCTGATCTCCGTTGCCGGATTGGATGGCGCCGTATGCGGCCCACTCCAGCCCCCATAGGGCGTAGTGATCGGTGGCGGCCTCGTCCATGATCGATCGACCGAATTGAACCAAGGACTTGTGGTCACCAGATCGAGCAAGCGACGCAGCCTGCTCACCGAGACCATCAAATCGACGCCGATCCTGCCCGTCGTCGTGAATGAAGACCCCGACGCGAACGGCATATACCAGGAACAGCGCGGCCGCTACCGCAAAGACCCAAGAGCCCGCGAGCGCCGCGGCGACAACACAGCACAGCGCAGCAGTCCCCGCGCCCGCCATCCACCACCACGAATGACGTCGCCCACGCTCTTTCGGCGCGGGATAGATCTGGGTTGACGCACTACTCCAAATCTCCACCAGTTCAGCGTACCCCGTGACTTTCTAGGCAACCGGAACGCGAGCGAGAGCTCTCTCGGGGTGCCGCATCTCCATCATCGGGATACCGATGCCGTAGGTCACGAACTTGCCCTTGGGTTCGATCTTGATTGCGCAGGTGTCCGGCATGTCGTCGATGCCCCGGGTCAGTTCATTCCGGATCTCCGGGTCGACCTCGCTCAGGTCGAGCACAGTCGCGTGACCGGAGAATGTGATCACCGCCGGCGGCATCTGCCGTACACGGATCGGTAGACGCTGGATCGTAACGGTCATCGATACGTTCGGATTCGACTGAATGTGCTTGGCCTTCCAGGTATCCCAGCCGGTGAGCACGTAGATGACGCGGTCTTTGACCTTGTACATCACTCCCGCGCTACGGGACTCGCCCCCGGCGGTGACAAAACTCAGCACGCCAAACGGCCACTTTTCTATGTGGTACCAGATCTCATATGCCTTTTCGGGTAGGGCCATGGTCACTCCTTGTCGACACCTCGATCATCTCGGCTTCCTGCCGGGCGCGCTAGTGGCGATGGCCCCGATTCCCCGGGGCCTACCATTCCGATGGAAGGAGGTTCCCATGGAGCGGCGCAAGATCGGAGAAATCGAAGTCAGCCCGATGGGCTTCGGCGGATGGGCGATCGGGGGTCCATTCACCAACGCCGATGGCGACGCGCTTGGCTGGGGCGACGTAGACGACGCCGAATCGAAAGCGGCTATCAGGGCTGCGTTTGACGCCGGGGTCACCTTGTTCGACACGGCGAACGTCTACGGAACGGGACGGTCGGAGCAGGTGCTGGCGGAGGCGCTGGGCGGACATCGGGACGAAGTCGTCGTCGCCACCAAGTGGGGCAACACCATGGTTGAGGAATTCGGGGTCCTCGACGGCGCCGACGGGTCAGTGGCCAACCTGCGATCGTCCCTCGAAAGCTCGCTCCGCCGGCTCGGCACCGACTACATAGACCTGTTCCAGTTCCATCTCAATGACTACGCCGGACCCGAGGTTGACGACCTGCGAACTGCGCTCGAGTCCCTGGCCGAGGCAGGCAAGATCCGCAGCTACGGCTGGAGCACCGATCGCGCCAAGCAGGCGCGACGCTGGCTGGGGGGCGAGCACTATCGGGCAGTCCAGGCCGAGATCAATGTGCTCAGCGACAACCCGGCAGTCATCGAGATCGCAGAAGAGAACGGTCTGGCTTGCCTGAATCGCGGCCCGCTGGCGATGGGGCTGCTCTCCGGCAAGTACCTGCCGGGAACGCAGGTCGGGACCAAGGATGTCCGGGGATCATCCCCAGACTGGATGCACTACTTCGAAGGCGGCAAACCAGCTGCCCGCTACCTCGAGATGCTCGGCGCCGTTAGAGACATCCTCGCGTCGGACGGCCGCAGCCTCGTACAGGGAGCCATCGCCTGGTTGTGGGCACGCTCCGAAACAAGTAACTGATTCGGATCAGGGTCCTACCCGGGCGACTGTGAAGCCTGGGGGGGACCAGCGCCCAGCGTCGCCTCCATGCGGCGACCGAGGATCGCAAGCAAGACGACCAGCACGAGTAGCCCCGGCACTATCAAGAAGGCACCACGGATCCCGACCTGATCGGCAAGCGCCCCCAGAGTCAGCGGCGCCACGATCACGGATCCGCCGGCGGCGATAGAGACCCGCGCTGCGGCGGTATCGACTTGGTCGGGGGCGATGCCAATTGCGAGGGAGAGAAGCATCGGGAAGATCATCGAGATCCCGAGACCGCTGACGAATAACCCGCAAACCACCAAGGGCAAGGAATCGGCCGCCCAGAACAGGATGACCCCACCCAACCCGACAGCGGTACTGCCGAACAACAACGAGAAGGGGCTGAGCGATCTGGCTATCCGACTGCCGGCAAGCCGACCAATCACCATCGCCCCGAAAAAAGCGGACATGAGGAATGAGGCGGAACCCTCCGTCGTTTCTGCGACGTCCACCAGGTAGTCGGCTCCCCATGCACCGATGGACCACTCGGCACCGACCGCCGGGATAAACCCTGCCCAGAACAACCAGTAGGTGCGGGGCAAGACACTGGAGCGCCCGGGCCGGTCGCCGACGCTTGCCGGGGGGAACGCCACAGAACGCCTGGACAAGACAAGTGCCAGCCAGATGCACACGGGAGCGATGAGGGCCGGCCGCCACCCGGCTCCAACTGCCACAAAGGCACCAATCAACAGGGCCGGAGCGACCGTGCCGATGCTCATCGCGGTGTTTGCTTCGGTGAGCGCCACCGGGCGGTGCGATGGGTGACGATCCGATAGGGCAGCCTGGGACATAATGAGCACGGCGCTGCCGAAGCCACCGATAACGAAGCACCCCAACAACGTGATGGCCGGGTGCCATCCGGCCATGAGAAGAAGGCAACCTATGGCTACTCCCGCCCCGCCAGACCAGAAGACCCGGCGGCGGCCCCAGCCTTCAACCACTCGCCGGATGGTCAAACCGGTTAGCACAGAACCCGACGCAATAGCAGTGAAGTGGAGACCACCGATGGTACGGCTGATACCGAGGTCCTGTCTCAGCAAGGGCATCGCCGGACCCATCGCAGCCACCGCAAAGCCGAAGGCGACGATCATCCCGTACGTCAGGAAGGTCAGGGAGTCCCTGGTGAAGCCTCCCAGCTCATCGTCGCCGAGTGAATGATCCATCACGCACCATCGAGGCTAGCCACCAAGGGCCCCAGGCTCGAGGCCGGGGCCGGGCGCGCCGCTGCCGCCCCGAGGGGCGGCAGCATCCGAGAACGTCGCCTTTACACGACCAGCGATATCGCCAGCAGCACAGCCGCCGCAGCCGGGGCGATCGTGCGCACGTGATTCATGCGCACCCATTGGTATCGGTAGATCTCCCAGTAGCGCTGTCCGTGGCTCGACGCCGGATCAAGCCGGTCGAGCTTGTTGTTGCGAGGTACGTGATAGAGCCCGGTGAGGGCAATCACACCCACGAGGAACAGCACTCCAGCCGCGACCTGATATCGCGCCGCGACCTGGTCGAGATTCCCGACACCCTCGACTAGCAGGGCTGTACTGACCACGGCGGTCCCGAAGAACAAGCTCATCAGGGGTGCCTTGGGCGCCTCCCGATTGATCTCCTGCATCGCGGCGGCGCCTGCTGCCGGGGAGAGGCGCTTCAGGCCGTTCATCGTGAAGGTTGAGAAGGTGAACAACACCCCCGCGTTCATTGCAGCGCCGACAAGAGCTGCGATTGCCAGGTACTCGGTCATGACGTCACCTCCGCCAGGTCCCAGACTCCGGACGCTGCGGTCTCATTGGCCCACACGGCGAAATCGCGTGGCTTGCGACCGAGTGCACGCTCAACTCCGTCACTCAAGTATGAGTTGCGACCGTCGAGCACCTCGGCGATCAGGCCGGCGATTGGTGTCGCCTCCTCGGCAGGAAAGCCACTTGCGATGAGACCCTCGGCGTACTCGGCGGCGGTCACCGGGATGTACTGCAGGGGACGACCCATCGCATCACCGAGTTCGGTGGCGACATCAGCGAGAGTCATCAGCCGTGGCCCGGTGACCTCATAGAGCTGCCCGATGTGCTTGTCGTCCGTCAGTGCGGCAACAACAACGTCGGCGATGTCGTCGGCGTCAATGAACGGCTCGACCGTGTCGCCACCCGGCATTGCCAGCACCCCGTGCTGAATCGTCTCGGCGAACGCTTCGCTGAAGTTCTGGTCGAAGAATGCGGCCCGCACCAGCGTGTAGTCGGCTCCTGAGTTCCGGATCCGCTGCTCGGCGTCCTGAGCGCCTTCTTCGCCGCGCCCGGATAGAAGAACGAGTCGCTTCACTCCGCTAGCGACGGCGAGGTTGGCAAACTCCTCGACCGTTTCGGCAGCCCCCGGGAACGCCAGGTCCGGGTAATAGGTGATGTATACGGCCCGGGCACCATCGAGGGCCGGACCCCAAGTGGTCTTGTCGTTCCACTCGAAGCGGGTCTGGCCACTACGGGATGCGGCCTTCACCGAAATGCCGCGGGTTTCCAGCCGTGCGACGACCCTACGGCCGGTCTTACCGGTGGCCCCGATGACGAGGATCGGATTTTCCATGATTTGTTCCCTTTCCGGTCCGTGCTTCGGACCTCTCAAGGAGAACCATATGCCTCGAGAGCGAGACGTTCCATAGTTGGAACACTCGAATTCATGTGTTAACGTCTCATCTATGGATTCTCTCGTAGGACTGCTGGACGGGCCCCGGGCGCGCGGGGCTTTTGTGTTGCGCTCGGTGATGGAACCTCCCTGGTCGCTCCGGATCGAGGACGAGGCTCCGCTGACGGTCCTTGCGATGGTGGAGGGGCACGCCTGGGTATTCCCCGACGATGCCGATGCCCAGAAACTCCTCGCCGGCGATGTCGCCGTCCTCCGCGGCCCGAACCCATACACGTTCAAGGACGATCCGGAGACACCGGTGAACATCATCATCGGCCCGGGTCAGGTCTGTACGACCCTGCACGGCGAGAGCGTCGCCGAGCGGATGGACCTTGGCGTGCGCGCTTGGGGTAACAATCTCAACGGCTCGGTGACGATGCTCGTGGGCACGTATGAGCACCACAGCGAAGTCGGCGAGAGGCTGCTGCGCTCCCTGCCCGACCTGGTCGTCATCCCAGCCGGCACCGCCGACCTTCCGATCGTCGAGCTGTTGAACCACGAGATCGGCAAAGAGGAGCCGGGCCAGGAGGCCGTTCTCGACAGGCTGCTCGACCTTCTTGCCATCTCGGTCTTGCGCGCCTGGTTCGCCCGCCCGGAAGCGGACACTCCGGCGTGGTACCTGGCATACGGCGACCCGGTTGTCGGCCCGGCTATTCGATTGATGCAGAACGAGCCGGGCCACCAGTGGACGGTGGCCTTGCTGGCGAACGCCGTCGGGGTCTCCCGGGCGACGCTGGCCCGGCGCTTCACCGAGATGGTGGGCGTTCCGCCGATGACCTATCTCACCGAGTGGCGGATCGCCGTCGCCGCCGACCTGCTGCGCAACGGCAATATGACGATCGGCGCCGTAGCCAGCCATGTTGGATACGGAAGCCCGTTTGCGCTCAGCACCGCGTTCAAGCGGATCCAGGGTGTCAGCCCGGCGCAGTATCGGCAGCGAGCGGCGACGGGATGAGCACACTCAGCCGGGCAACACGCGTCTCTCCACGTACGGCATATCGTCCCACCAGTTTCGATACCGGGAGTAGACCATCGGCTCCCGATCCGCCAGCAATGCCACCAGGCGGGCCGCCTCCCCGGCCAACACTTCCCACTCCTCGTCGGTCAGCCTGCGGAACGTGGTGACCTCGATGCCGCCGTCGTCGGGCCGCCACACGCCGCCGACGTACCCGTCCACCAGCACCGTCGGCAACACGTCTCCATTGCGCCGGATGATGGTCTTGCGGTATTCCACGGGAATGACCCGGCTGCGGTCCTTGTAGGCGAGCAGGACGCTGTCCCACATCGGGAGAAGCCGGGGCGGCGCCGGAGTGTCGTCATCTGCAATCTCGGCACCGGGCACATCGAGCAACTTCCGGCCGGGTCCATCGATGGTGACCAGCCGGTCTCCCAGGGCTTGCAGCGCGGGACGAATCTCGGCCTGTCGCTGTAGGGCGAACTGGGCGAAGTCGGCTGCCGATGCCGGTCCGAAGCCCTCGAGGTAGCGCCAGATGAGCTGCTGCAACCCAGCCTGGGAGTCATCCCAATCATCGTCCAATGGAGCGGCCTGGTAGGAGGGAGAGTTGACGGTGAAGGACCAGGGACCGCCGGTCGGGGCATGCAACAGCGGGGCAAACGTACGCAATGCCCAGAAAACGTGCTTGTCTGGCGGCTCCCGGAGAACCCCTTCAAGCATCTCCTCGATCTCGCCACGATTCCGCGGTTCGGCAGCGAAGCGGAGTAGATGCGGCACCAGCTCGTCAGCATCATCGACGGTGAGCCCTGTTGCCTTGAAGCGGCGATCGTTGAGGCGGGATGCCCGCAACGTGCGGACCATTCCTCGCTGAAACGGCGAGTAGTCGTCGGTGACCACGGCGTGGAGCGTGATCCTCATCAGCGTCGCCTTGATCAGCGTCCGGTCGGAAAAGGCCCTATCGAGATCGACGGGATCAAAACCCTCGACTCGATTCCACAGGGCGATGTAGGGGGACACCGGCTCTTGTGCCTGCAATGCCGTCACCCGACGCACCGCTTCGATGACATCGACCCGCTCCCTTTGCAGCAACAACTGCCGCGCCAGGGTGGTGCGGTTGAGCTGGCGCACCGTCAGGCTCATTCGGCGCCGGCCCAACGGAGAACCCGCATCGCCCGCAAGGTCACCCAGCGCGATGGCAGCCCGGGGCCATCGTCGACGTCGAACCAGATACGTCCTTTCGGATTCTTGTCGAGCAGCCACCTGCCGTCGCTGCCGCGTTTGGCGCCCACGTGATCAATTGCCGCCCTCATCCGCGGGTCGGGAGCGGCGCCTGTCCTGCGGAAGTAGTCGAGCGCCCGCAGGACGTCGTATTGCCAGCGGGAAGGATTGCGCAGGAGCAGGAAGTCATCGTCGGCCGGTTCGCCGGTGGTCAGGCGCAGGAACAGCTGTCTCTCGAGGAGGAACTCCTCAGCGGTGCGACGCGCCTCGGTGACCTCGGCAGTCTCCCCGGTGGCGCGTTCGTATTGTTGCAGGCCTTCGAGAACATTGATGGTGGTGTCAAAAGACGTGCGGATCGAGCCTGCTTCGGCCTCGCAATTCCACCCACCATCGTCGAGGCGCTCGCCGAGCAATCGGTCGACGATGGCTGAGACGTCGACCCCGAAGTAGGACCCGTTGGCGACGGTCATGCCGTTGATACAAGGTTCGACCTCGCCCTCCCAATAGGGCTCGGCTGCATATTCCCACCGGCAGTTCTCTCCAATGAGCCGCACCGCGCGCCGTGCGGATTCAGACGTCGGATCGAGGCCAAAGCCACGCAGTTGGGTCAGCGAATGGCTCGTCGATGTCCAGGGTTGCCCCTCTTCAGGCCCGTCCCAGATGTAGTCGTGGGGGAAATGTGCGCCCCCGGCCCACTGCCCGTCCTCGTCCTCGAGCGCCAGTAACCGAGCACCCCAACCGTCCGTCTCGACCTTGGTGCGTTCTGCAGACCACTCGGCCTCAGGTCGGTCGAGCAACTCACGCATCACCTGCCAGCGAATCGCCGGATCGGATTCAGCCGGGTCGAGCAACCAGTCGATAACGTCCACGGCGGAAACTCTAGGACAGGGAAACGACACATTGTGGCGGTTCAAAAAAGGGGCGTTGGGCTGGGCGAATGCGCTACCGGTGGAAGTGGTCTAGGTAGGGACTTGACAACTCAAATCTGAGTGAGGTATATATAGATTATCTGATTCACCAGAGGGTGATGTGATCGCAAAGTCGATGCAGAGAAGCACGAAAGGAGCAATTGACGATGGCGCGGCTCGTGGATCCGTTTGAGGAAATGGACAGGATGATGTCAGCCTTCGGCACCCGCACCGGAGGCGGGATCATGCCGATGGACGCCTATGAACATGACGACGTCTACACGCTGCGGTTCGACCTTCCCGGCGTGATCCCAGACGACGTCGACCTGACCGTTGAGGGCAATATGCTGACGGTCACCGCGGAACGCCCCGTCGAACATATCGAGGGAGTGACGTGGCTGTTGCGTGAGCGACCCTCCGGCACACATCGCAGAGATGTCCGCCTCGGCGAGCGGCTCGATACCAGTGGCGTGAGAGCAAGCCACGAGAATGGTGTTCTGACCGTGACAATCCCGATGCGCGAAGAAGCCAAACCGCATAAAGTGGCCATCTCTGCCAGCAATTCCAAGAAGCTCACGTCGTAGTCGCATGCGCTAACGGCCCAGCGGGACCTGATTCGTCAGCTCGATCACGAGGCCGAAGGCGATCGGCTAGCCGAGACCGATCCCGCCGACGGGGTCGGTCTCGATCCGTGTGCCTAGGCCGGCGATGACCGGGCGTCCCTTGGAGATGGCCTCCTGCACTTCGGGAAGGGATAGCGAGTCGGTATGCGCCTGCTTGCTCTCCCACACCTCCGTCACCCACAGGGAGTCAGCGTCGGTGGCGTCGGTGGCGACAACGTAGCTGAGGCAACCGGGCATTGCGCCAATGCCGGCGAGGATTCTCGCCAACTGGTCGCGCTTGCCGGGTACGGCCTTGATCTCACCGATGAGTCCGTAAATGCTCTGTCTCCCTCCATGAATTGGGGGCAGGTTAGCCGCTGGCCTGGGCTGTGGGAGCCGGAGGAGAAGTCTCTGCTCGGAACGCTACTGACCTCTTTTCTTGTCCTACACACCGTGTAATATCGAACGTATGTTCGTACCAACGGATTCGGCACACTCATCAATTGACACCGAGGACCCTGTCTTGCAGATACGCATGGGTGTTGCCGCGCTCGCCTCTGAGGACCGCACCGGGTGGACCGGCGCGGCGAAGTCCGACCGGCTTCAGGAGCTGTTGGAGGTTCGAGAGCAGCTGGATGCCGAGATCCTCTGCGCTACCGGCGACTGGGATCGCGATCGGGCGTGGGAGATCGACGGCGCCCTCTCCCCCCGAGCTTGGCTGGCGCATCGCACACCCATATCCGAGCCCGAAGCAGGCCGACTAGTCAAGAACGCTCGCCTTGTCAACGAGCACGACGAGATCGCCGCAGCGCTAGCCGACGGCGACATCACCACACCTCATGTCGAATCCATCGGCCGGGTGATGTCGTCAGCTCGCCTGCCGCTGCTCGCGGAGCATGTCGAAACCCTTGTCGAGCAGGCCATGAACCTCCCTATCGGAGACTTCACCACATTGATGAGGCGCTGGGCCTCGCTTGCCGACGATCACCTCAGCAAGGACGCCCACAACGAGAAGTGGGAACGTCGCCACCTCCATGCCTCAATTGGGCTCGACGGGTGGGTGCAGGGGGATTTCCTCCTGGATCCCATCGCAGGCGCTGCCGTGCTCGGCGCACTCGATCATGAAGCGCCACCCGACCCCGAGGATGCACCCGACGGAACTCGCACCCTCTCGCAGCGCCGTGCGGATGCGTTTGTCGACATTGTCAACCGGCACATCAACGGTGGCGTGCCCGGTGGCAACCCACCGACCGTTGTCGCTGTTGCCGATGTCGCTGAGTTGGTGGGCATGTCACCGAAGATGGCTGCGACCCGTTGCGAAATCGAGGGCATCGGGCCGGTTGGCCGTTCCATTCTCGATCAGATGGGTTGCGATGCCCGCTTCACCAGATTCATCATGGCCGGCAAGTCACAGATCCTCGACATGGGCCGCTCAGTTCGCGTGGCCACGCCGGCGCAGCGCAGGGCGCTCGCAGTCCGGGACCGGCACTGCCGTTTCCCCAGCTGCGGTCGCAAACCGCAGTGGTGTGATGCGCACCACATCGCCGGCTGGGTCGAGTCACTTGGCGAAACCAACATCGACAACCTGATCCTGCTGTGCCGAAGACACCACACCCTGCTTCACAACAGCCGCTGGACAATCACGAGAACCGCCGACGGCGAGTTCGAGTTCACCCACCCGGCCCGGGGGCCGTAGCGTCACGCTGAGAACACGTTCCGCTAGACCCAGATGCCTAGTGGTAGGTGCATCGACACGAGCCAGTTCGGGGCGTCGACCACTTCGCTGATATGCAAGTCGGCGGCGATGCTGCAGATGATGTAGGCGTCGCTGGCGCTCAAACCGGACTCCGCCACTATCCAGTCGATCATGTACCGGGTCACTCGTTGTGCCGACTCAAAGAGGTCTGGTCCGTGTGCGGTCATGATGTGCACTTCTCCGTCGAGAAGCCGGCGCGGCGCGGAACGGCGAATCTGAATCTCGGCGACGTCCAGATCGTTGCGGAGGTCGAACCGGGCGGTGACCGTCATCGGCGACTCGATGCCGGTTCCACATACCTCGCCGTCACCCTGGGCGGCGTGACAGTCCCCGATCGAGAACAGTGCCTCGGGCACGAGGACGGGCAGGAACGCAGTCGACCCCGCTACCAAGTCCTTGGTGTCGATGTTCCCGGCGTTGGCGCGCGGCGGGAAGGTATCCAGCCGACCCGGCTCCGCAGGGGCGACTCCCACCACACCCGGGAATGGGTGCGCCGGGATCTCGATGCCACCGACCGGAAAGCGACAGATCCCGCCATCGAGCTCCCATTGCCGTAGGTAGGGGAAATCGAAGTCTTCAGCGAGGAGACCGAACTCAGGGATATGGCCGCTCCAGCCCCAACTCTTGTGCTCGATGTCCAGGATCTCGACGGTGAGCACCATCCCCGGCTCGGCTCCAGCGATGGCGATCGATCCGGTCAGCGCATGTGCCAGAGATGGGTCGGCATTGGCGAAGTCGTCGTTGGTCCAGTCGGGCGTGACCTGCCCAATCGGTTCGGCACAATCGATGACCGCCGTATCGCCGGGGTCGATGGTGAGCCGCGGCTGAACGCTGTTGTCCCAGAACGGTTGCGGAGCCGCGTCGTCGAGATGGTGCACTGGCATGCGCCGATCCTAGAACGCAACTGCCCGATTCGTCCGGCAGGTTCGACTGAGCGGGCAGATCGGAGATCTTCGCCGACTCGTCGTGGGACCTGCCTCGCTCACGACGACATTGAAACGGCTTGAATCAGCGGATGGCCACTCCGCTGCTCGGCACGCGCCGGTTTGCCTTTGGATCACTGCTATTCGTTGCCATGGGGGCGGCGACGTTCACGGCTGCTTCGATCGGCATCCTTGCGACGTTCATCATCGACGACCTCTCGATCAGCCGCGCCGAACTCGGCGTTGTACTGGCTGTGGTGAACGTCGTGGCGGCAGTGCTGTCTCCGGTTGTCGGCCGCATCACTGATCGAATTGGCGGCAAGGCGGCGATCATCGCCCTGTTCGTGATCGCCGGCGCCACCTTCCTCCTCCTCGGAATCGCAGCTGGGTACGTGATGCTGCTGGCGGGGTCTCTAACCGGAGCGTTCTCCAATGCGTTCGCGAATCCCGCGACGAACAAGCTCATTGCCGAGGATCTACCGGCGGGCGAACGCGGCCTAATCACGGGTATCAAACAGTCTGGCGTCCAGTTCGGGATCTTCCTCGGGGGGCTGACTGTTCCATCGATTGCCGTCGCTATCGGCTGGCGAGGCGCCTACCTCGTGGTTGCGGCCATCCCGCTGATCTTCGCTCTTCTGGCACTGTGGGTGGTTCCAGCCGCACCCCAAGGCGCGGAGGATCACCCAGAGCGTCAGCGGATGCGGCTACCCGGCGCTATCTGGTGGCTTGCAGGGTATGGATTTCTATCCGGGTTCTCTGGCTCAGTGACCTACCTCGTGCCCCTCTTCGCCGAGGAGACGCTGGATCTCAGCCCGATCGCAGGCGGAATCGCGGTTGCGGTGATTGCAGTGATTGCGGTGGCGGGCAGGATCGTGTGGAGCCGGTACGCCGAACAGTCGAGTGCGTATCGCGGCTCGCTGTTCACGATGGCTGGGCTCTCGTTGCTGGCTGCCGGATTGTTCTTCGCTTCCGGCCAGATCGCGGTCTGGTTGCTCTGGCCCGCCGCGATCGCGATCGCTCTTGGATCGAGCTCGTGGAACTCGGTCGGCATGCTCGCGGTCATGATCGAAGCAGGTGTCGCCGCGACCGGTAGGGCATCCGGGGTTGTGCTGTTCGGCTTCCTCACCGGCCTCGGCGTCGGCCCTCCGGTATTCGGCGCCATCGTGGATGGCACCGGTTCCTACAACCTGATGTGGCTGCTCTCCGCCGCCGCCGCCGCCGCGGCGGGCGGAGTCATCGTTGCCTGGGACTTCTCGGTTCGACGTAGGTGACCGTCACGTCGGCGGTTCTCGGCCTGGTCGAAGACCCGGCTCCAGCGGCCGTCGATGACTCCGTCGGCGACCTCAACGTTGCGGTCGGCCGGCAGCGGGTGCATGTAGATGGCGTCCTCATCGGCCATGTCCATGCGACGCTCGTCGACGATCCAATCCGTGTACTTCTCGGAGATCTTCGCCGACTCTTCGTGATCGGAAGTAGTCAGCATCGAGCCCCATGCCTTGGCATAGACAACGTCGGCGCCGGCGATGCCCTCTTCGAAATCCTCGTAGATCTCGAAGGAACCGTGCGACTTCTTCGCATTCTCTTCGGCCTGGGCAATGATCTCCGGGTACAGCTTGAACTCCGGCGGACGGGTCAGCCGCACGTTGGCGCCGTAGCGGGTCATCAGCAAGATGACCGACTGGGCAACACTGATCGGCTTCTGATAGCTGTCCGCATAGGCATAGCTCATGTTGAACGTCAGCTTGCGGGGGTCGCCCTTCTGCTCGATGACGGTGAGCAGGTCGGCAATCGCCTGGAACGGGTGGTACCAGTCGCACTGCATGTTGAGTACCGGAGTCCGGCTGGCGTCTGCAACCGCACGGATGTACTTGTTGCCGATGTCCCAGTCGACGTTGCGGATGGCGATACCGTCGTCGTAACGACCGAGGATCTCGCCGATCTCGCGCCACGTGTCACCGTGGCCGATCTGAGTGCTGGTCGAATCGAGGAACATGGCGTGCCCGCCGAGTTGGGCCATACCGGCCTCGAAGCTGGCGCGGGTACGGGTGCTCGAGAAGAAGAACAACATCGCCAGGACTTTGTTGTCCAATAGGGCGTGCTGCTCGCCGAGGGCCCGGCGCCGCTTCAGATCAAGGGCGACGTCGATAATCGTATCGAGTTCATCCTTGGTCCACTCCTGGGTCGTGATCATGTCACGGCCGTGCAGATGTGTCTGCATCAACTGCTCCTTTGCAGGTAGATGGTCTTCATTTGTTCTATGCCCCGGCCTTCCGTCTGATCAGACGGAACCTGAGCAAATCGTCACGAAAATACGAGGTGGCATGAACGACCGCTTCGTTGTTCTGGTCGAACCCAACCTCGATGAACGACAGGCCGAGGGTCCCCTTTTTCACACCGAGCTTCTTGGCCAGATCTGCGTCGAACGACACGGGCACGATCTCCGATACGTAGTAGGAGAGCCTCGTGCCGCAGTACTCCTCGAGATACTCGTAAATCGGGAGGTTCTTGCGCTTGCGGTCGGTTACTTCGAGGAGCGTCGCTGGGATACGGTTCCTAGTGAGCACGACAGGTGTCGAGTTCTCCATGAGCAGCTTCTCGATGACCAGAACATCTGCGCCGTCTTCCAGATGAAGGGCGGCTGCTGTGTCCTCGTTTACCGGCAATACCTCATCGGTCAGGACCTTGACGACAGGCTTATAGCCGTGATCCTCCAGGACCTGCTCGTACGACCAGATCTCCTCGAGACGCGATTTGATCTGGAGACCGGCCTCGTTGACGAACGTGCCAGCACCCTGCTTGCGGTAGATGGCACCCTCATGCTCGAGCTTGCCAAGAGCATCGCGAATGGTGGTGCGGCTGACACCGAGATCCTCGGCGAGGGACGCCTCGGGAGGAATCCGACCGTCCTCGAACTCATCGTTGACGATCTGCTCTTTGATGTGAGCCTTCACCTGGTCGGTGAGTGATGGGTTTCTGGTGATCATGAAAATTCGGACTAGCCAGTACTGTGATCATATTGTAGTATGGTATGACCAATCCGACAACCCCTTAAAAGGAGGGCACCCAAATGCGCAGCTTTGCGGGACGCGACATCCTGTCGCTAAAGGACTTCGAGCGCAACGAGTTCATGCACCTGTTCGAGATTGCGGACCGTGTCGAGCCCATCGCTCGCGACCGGCGCAACAGTGACATGCTCGCTCACAAGACTCTCGTCACTGCCTTTTATCAGCCCTCGACACGTACTCGCCTCGCCCATGAGGCAGCGATGCATCGTCTCGGTGGCCATGTCACCGGCTTTTCCGACGCCAAGATGACCCGGGCCGGCGACTTCTATCAGGAGTCCATCAAGGACACCATGCACATGCTGGAGTTCTACGGCGATGTCATCGTCATGCGCCACTTCGACCAGGGCGCCCCGCACGAGGCCGCCAAGTGGGCTTCAATCCCCATCATCAATGGTGGCGACGGCTGGGGCGAACACCCCACCCAGATCCTCACCGACCTCTACACGATCACCAAGGAAATGGGATCGGTCGACGGCAAGTCCATCCTGGCCGTTGGCGACCACCGCATGCGCACCATGCACTCGCTCGGATACGCCCTGTCGCAGTTCGATGCCGAGATGGTCATCCTCGCCCCGGAAGAGATGTCGCCGCTCCCCGAGTTCCTCGCCGAGCTCGACGAGAAGGGCACCAACTACCGCATCGTCGATCACATCGACGAGGCCATCGAGACCACCGACGTCATCTACATGGAGCCCGTCGTCCAGCCGGACTACACCAAGGCACGCCAAGAGAAGCAAGAGGTCTACGCCCGCACCGACGCCAAATATCAGGTGACCAGCGAGGTCATGAGGAAGGCCAAGGGCAGCTCGATCATCCTGCACTCCCTCCCCCGTCGTGACGAACTCCTCCCTGAGGTCGACGACTCCCGTCACGCCCGCTACTGGCAAGAGGCCTACAACGGCGTTGTGATGCGCATGGCCCTCATCTCTTCGGTCCTGGGAGCGTGGGAGTAATGCCAAAAGTCGTAATCGCCATTGGCGGCAACTCGCTGATTCCCGACGCCGACCACACGTCGGTGCAGGATCAGTACCTGGCGGCGGCAGAGACCGACGATCACATCGCATCCCTGATTGCACAGGGATGGGATGTGGCCATCTCCCACGGCAACGGCCCGCAGGTTGGTTTCATCCTGCGTCGCTCCGAGATGTCGAGTAGTGAGCTCCACGAGATCCCGCTTGACTATTGCGGTGCCGACACCCAGGGCGCCATTGGGTACATGCTGCAGCAGAACCTGGTCAACGATTTCCGCCAGCGCGATATCAAAAAGAGTGTCGCCACGGTTGTCACCCAGGTCGAGGTCGATGCCAACGACCCCGCCTTCAATTCCCCGAGCAAGCCGATCGGCTCGTTCATGGAGGAGGCCGAGGCCAAGCGGCGTCGGGATCAGGAAGGCTGGGACATCAAAGAGGACGCCGGTCGCGGCTGGCGCCGTGTTGTCGCCTCGCCGGCCCCGATGCGAATCGTCGAACTCGACGTCATCAAGGGATTGCTTGATGCGGGCGTAGTCACCATCGCCGTCGGTGGTGGCGGAATTCCCGTCGTCGCCAACGAGAGCGGAGACCTCGAAGGCATCGCAGCCGTGATCGACAAGGACCTGGCGTCGGCATTGCTGGCCAGCCAGATCGACGCAGATCTGCTGCTGATCTCGACCGCGGTCGAGCAGGTTGCCCTCAACTTCGGCAAAGAGAACGAAGAGTGGGTTGACCAGTTCACCCTGTCTGAGGTCAAGCAGTACCTCGCCGAGGGCGGTCACTTCGCCGAGGGCTCGATGGCCCCCAAGATGAGGGCAGTCGTGCAGTACATGGAGGCCGGTGGCAAGGAAGCCTTGATCACTAACCCCCAGAACATCGAACGGGCCATGGCCGGCGAAACCGGTACCCGGATCGTTCAATGAGGAACGTCACGGGGCTCACCTGTGTGATCTGTGACAAGACGTACCCGGCGGATTACGCCGGGTACGTCTGTACTGATCACGGAAATGAAGGCATCCTCGACGTCCGGTACAACTATGAGCGCATCGCCGGTAGCTGGACCAAGGCCGATCTCGACCGCAACCGCAACCGCACCATGTGGCGCTACCGCCCACTGATGCCGGTGCGGCCTGATGCCCCGGTTCCCCCGCTGACAGTTGGCGGAACCCCGATGTACGACGCCGCTCCGTTGGCGTCCGATCTTGGGGTAGCCAGGGTCTGGGTGAAGGACGAAGGCCGGCAGCCGACCGCGTCCCTCAAGGACCGCGCCTCGGCCATCGCCGTCGTCAAGGCCCGTGACGCCGGTGCCGAGGTTGTCACCACGGCGAGCACCGGCAATGCCGCAGCTGCGTTGTCCGGCATATCGGCCAGCGTCGGACAGAGGAACGTGATCTTTGTTCCCAAGTCGGCACCCGAGGCCAAGATTGCGCAGTTGCTGGCCTACGGCTCAACCGTGGCGCTGGTAAACGGCAACTACAACGATGCATTCGAGCTGTGCATGCTCGCCGCAGCCGAGTACGGCTGGTACAACCGGAACACGGGGTACAACCCGTTCATGACAGAAGGCAAGAAGACCGCCGGTCTCGAGATCCTCGAAGACCTCAGCTGGAACCCGCCCGACGCCATCTTTGTCAGCGTTGGCGATGGCTCGATCATCGGCGGCGTCCACAAAGCCATGAAGGATGCGCTCGGGCTCGGTTGGATCGACAGGGCGCCGCGCATCTATGGGATCCAGGCTGCCGGCTCCGACTACATGGTGCAGGCGTTCGAGTCCGGCGAGGACGTACTCACCAAGGCGCCGATCTCCGCCGATACCGTGGCCGACTCGATCAGTGCCGACCTCCCCCGCGACAGAATCAAAGCGATGCGCGCGGCTACCGAAACCGGTGGCGCCTACATCCGGGTCAGCGATGACGAGATCTTGGCAGCGCAGCCGCTGTTGGCCCGAGGCTCCGGTGTGTTCGCCGAGCCCGCAGGCGCCGCGGCACACGCCGGGCTCATCGCTGCGGTAAACAAGGGACTGGTCACGGCAACTGACGAAGTAGTCGTACTGTCCACCGGAAGCGGTCTAAAGGACGTGGCCTCGGCGATGAAGGCGGTCACCGCCGCCGGAACCAAGCCAATGCACGTCGATCCGACCCTCGAAGCACTCAAGACAGCAATGCAGAAGGGAAACAACGAATGATCGACCTTACGGTCAACGAATCAGTACTGGAGTCGGCTGCAGCAGTGGCCCGGAATCAGTCGATTCGTATCCCCACCTTCAAGCAGATGAAGAACCCTGAGCTGGTTCCCGAGACGATCAAGAGCCAACTGGGCAATGTTGGGTTGTGGGATCTCGATCCACTCAACCTGTTCCGGATCACTTGGAAGAACGAGGCGACGCCACACGGCGGTGGCTACGGAGGTGTCAACTACATCGAACTTCCGTCAGAGCTCACGGGGATCGAAGCCAAGATCGTCATGCTCGTCGGCAAATGGTTCCCCACCGGGGCCCACAAAGTCGGTGCTGCCTTCGGATGCCTGGCCCCTCGCCTGGTCACTGGTCAGTTCGACCCCGCTACACAGAAGGCAGTCTGGCCGTCGACCGGCAACTACTGCCGTGGCGGCGCCTACGACTCGAACCTTCTTGGCTGCGAGTCAATCGCCATCCTTCCCGAGGGCATGAGCGCCGAACGGTTCCACTGGCTGGAAAGCGTTGCCGGCGAGATCATCAAGACCCCGGGTTCCGAGTCCAACGTCAAGGAGATCTTCGACAAGTGCAATGAGCTCCGTCAGTCCGGTCAGGATCTGGTGATCTTCAACCAGTTCGACGAGTTCGGGAACTACCTGTGGCACTACACGGTCACCGGGCCCGCCATGGTGGAGGCTCTCGAAGACTCGATGCAGCCGGGTGAGACCTTCCGCGGTGTTGCCCTGGCAACGGGGTCGGCCGGGACGATTGCATCCGGCGACTACCTCAAGCAGGTGTACCCGAATGCTGTGATCGGCGCCGCCGAGGCCACTCAGTGCCCGACCATCTTGTACAACGGGTTTGGCGAGCACCGTATCGAAGGCATCGGCGACAAGCACATCCCGTGGGTGCACAACGTCAAGAACACCGACATGGCCATTGGCGTGGACGACGAGGCAACGATCTCGCTGACCCGGCTGTTCAACGAGCCGGCCGGCAAGGCCTACCTGGTCGATCAGGGTGTCAAGCCGGAGCTGGTTGAGCAGTTGTCGCTGTTTGGGATCTCGTGCATCGGAAACATGGTGGCCACTATCAAGATGGCGAAGCACTACGAGATGGGATCCGGCGACGTGCTGGTGACTGTCGGCACCGACTCAATGGAGATGTACCAGAGCAGGTTGGCAGAGCTCAACGACGAGCGGGGCGAATTCACTTCGCTGGACGCAGCCGGCTCATTCCATCGTTACATGCTCGGCGCCGGGATCGATCACGTTCAGGAGCTCGGGTACTACGACAAGAAGCGAGTCCACAACCTGAAGTACTACACCTGGGTCGAGCAGCAGGGCAAGACCTACGAGGAGATCCAGGCGCAGTGGTACGACCCCGATTACTGGACCAGCATCCAGGCCATGGCCGACCCCATCGACGAACTCATCGAGAAGTTCAACGACAAAGTCGGTCTCTAACCATTTTGGCGTCGGATACCGGAACATATTCCGGTTTCCGACGCCAAAACCCGATTGCGGGGCGGTCACGCGTCTAGACCATCGAACGTCCCCAAGCGGCCGACAACACCGGGATTGCCGTCGCTCAAACCTTGACCGGGTAGTCGGTTACCCCGGATGATGGTGACGATGAGAGGAGCGACATGTCGAACACAAGAGTGTGGACGGTAGAGATCGACTTCACCGAGGAAGGCGACAACACGCGGGCAGATGCCATCCTCGAAACCGGAGACGCCCGGTTCCACGGCTGGGGCCGAGCACAACGCAGCCCTGCCGACCCCGACGTGCCCCGGATCGGGACCGAGATCGCTGCGGCCCGTGCCCTCGAAGATCTCGTCCGCAAGCTGCTGGCGACTGCCGAAGACGACATCGCCGACCACACCGGCGAGCGGTCACACGTTCACCCGTGAGCGCACTCTGACGGCTAGTTGGACACCAGCACTGCTGCCCCGTTGACTTCGCCCGTTTTGAGCCGCCGTAGGGCAACGTTGACGTCTGCCAGCGGATACTCGTCAACGACTGTCGTGATCGGTATCTCACCGGCCAGTTCTAAGAAGTCCTCTGCATCCTTTCTGGTGAAGTTGGCGACGCTGCGAACCCCGCGCTCCATCCACAGCAGCTCGTAGGGGAACTCGGGGACCGTGTCGAGATGGATTGCATTGATCGCCACGGTCCCGCCCGGCCGTATGGCCTTGAGCGCTTCGACGACCACAAATCCGACCGGGGCAAACGTGATCACCGCATCCAGCGGGACGGACGGCTGCTCGTGATACGAACCTGCCCAGACGGCGCCCATTTCCAGCGCACGATTCTGCTCGGTGCGAGAGCGGCTAGCGACAAAGACGTCGCAGCCCCAATATCGGGCGACCTGGAACGCCAGCAACGCCGATGCTCCGAATCCATAGAGGCCGAGCCGGCCGCCGGGCTCGATCCCGGCCACTTGCAGCGAGCGGTAGCCGATGATCCCTCCGCACAGGAGCGGAGCAGCTTCAGCGTCACCGAACCGCGGAGGGATGCTGAAAACGTAGTCGGCTCTGGCGGTCATGGTCTCGGCAAATCCGCCGTCCCGGTCCCAGCCGGTGAACTCCGCCTGATCGCATAGGTTCTCCAGCCCCTCGGTACAGCGGTCACATGACCCGCAGGCGCCTCCCAGCCATGCGACGCCGACACGGTCACCGGGTTGCCATCGTTCGACACCCGCGCCGACAGCGCGCACTCGTCCAACAACTTGATGACCCGGAACGATCGGCAGCCGATGTGCCTCGAGATCTCCCTCGATGATCTGCAGGTCGGTGCGGCACACCGCGCAAGCTGCGACCTCGATGGCGACCTCACCCGGCCCCGGCTCGAAGTCGAGCCGATCCACCGAGTGCAGCCTGGGCAACTCCACAGGCCCAGGTTTGGAGACTTCATATGCTCGCATCGACCACAGCGTATCGCCCAACCACGACACAAGCCCGGTGACACATCGCCGCGCCGCCTCCCGGTACCTACACTCGCATGCATGTCCCTCGGGGAACCGTGCCGATGCTGACAAGGCAAGGAGTTCTACGCGACAGGCATGCCTACGCCATCCAGGCCGCCATCGGATGGTGTATCGGAGGGCTCGGGCCGGTACTGATCCTGGGTGCCCGCGATCTCGAAGTACCGCGGCACGAACTGGCGTGGCTGGGCTCAGCCTTCGGGTTCGGCCTACTGGGCGCCGGGGTATTCGGACGCCGCATCCTCGGCCACGGAGCCGAACCGGTTACCAGGGTCGGAGCGGTTCTGGTAATAGGCGGAGTCGTCCTACTCGGGCTGGGTACGACGGTGCCTCATCTCGTCGCCGGCGGGTTGCTCCAGGGCATCGGCTGCTCGGCGTTCCTCATCGCAACCCCGGCCTTGATCGGCGTCCAAGAACGCGCAAAGCGACTGGCCGTCGCTGTCGGTGTCTCCTCGATCGCCGGCTTGCTGGCGCCCGGCGCAATCGCCATCGCCGATCAGCTGCTGGAGACCGGACGGGTCGCCCTCATCTTCCCGGCTTTCTGGCTCGTCATCGTCGCGCTGCGGCGGGTCCGAGCTCCCGAAGGTCTCGGTATCGACCGTGAGGTATCCGACCGAAGCACCACAGGCAAGATGACGTCAAACACTTGGGCACGATGGTTCGCCATAGTTCTCGCAGTCTCCGCCGAATTCTTCTTCTGGACGTGGGGAGCGGCCCGACTCGTTGACGCCGGCGCCGCAGTAGGCACGGCCAGCGGCCTGGTTGCGGCATTCGCTATCGGGATGGCACTGGGGAGGATGATCGGACCTCGATCCGTCGGACCTCTCGGCCCGGTGCCGCTTTCCGCCCTCGTCACCGGATCGGCCGCGATCATCGTGGCGCTCGACCTCGCCCTCCCGATTCTCGTTGCCGCTCTCTTCTTCGCCGGCCTCGGTGTTGCCGTCCTCTACCCGGTGTCGCTCGCAGGGCTCCTCGACGATATAGCGCTACCCGAAGAACGGTTGATAGCGCTGGCGGCATTCGCTTCAGGTGTCGCCATCACCGTGACTCCCACGCTGCTGGGGATACTCGATCAGATCACGGAAATCCGATTCGCCTTTCTGTTCGTGCCCGTCATCCTCGGCGGCATGGTGTGGTTGAACGGGCGCGTCTGGCGTACGTGAGCGCCTTATAAGGCGCTCACGTACGCCAGATGCGTTACGGCATCTCGGTCCCGCAAGCGTCGCAGAACTTGGCTGCCCGAGAGTGCACTGCGGATCCGCACCCGGGGCACGATTTCTCGCGCTGGCCGGCGACGGCGACTTCGGCGGAAACGATGCCGGTCGGCACCGCAATAATGCTGTAGCCGGTGATCATCAGCACCGCCGCCAACACCTGGCCGGGAGGCGTAGATGGGGCGATATCGCCGAAGCCGACAGTGCTCATCGTGACGATCGACCAGTAGAGCCCGCGGAACATCGAGTCGAACCCGTTCTCGGGCCCTTCGATGAGATACATGGTCGATCCGACGATGACATTGATCAGGATCACAACGATCAGGAATACGACGATCTTGCGGGAACTCGCCTTGAGGGCACGTACCAGATAGTTGGCGTCGCTCAGCCAGCGAGCCATCTTGAACACACGGAAGACCCGCAACAGTCGCAGCGACCGAATGACGAGAAGCGATTGCGTCCCGGGGAGGAACAGGCTCAGGTAGACCGGCAGGATTGCCAACAGATCGACAATACCGAAGAAGCTGCGGGCATAGCGGAGCTTGTTATCGGCGGTCCACAGCCGGGCGAGGTACTCGATGGTGAACAGGATGGTGACGATCCACTCGAGCGCCAACAGCACACCGCCGTATTTGGCGTCAATCTCTTCGACGGTCTCGAGCATGACGAGCAGGACGCTGAAGGCGATCAGGATCATCAAGGCGACGTCAAACGCCCGGGATACCGGCGTGTCGTGATCGAAAATGATGTGGCGGACTCGTTCCCGCAAGTCGTTGCCGTTCTGCATCGTCGAGCAGCGTAGAGCAGGAGCCACCGATCTCCAGGGAACTAGATGGGGCCCATCTGCGTCTAAATGGCGAATATGTCGAACGATCTACCAACAGTCCTCTTGACCGCGCCCGTCCGCTTCACTCCCGTTGCCGGATCCTTCGGACGCTTTTGGGCGTAGGAACGACGATGCGAATCCTCGTGGTCGAAGACGAACAGGACCTTGCCGCGGCCATTGCCGCCGGCCTGCGTCGCGACGGCTATGCCGCCGACATAGCCCCGGATGGGGTCTCCGCCATCGACCGCGCTGCGGTCAACCACTACGACGTAGTTTGTCTCGACCTCAATCTGCCCGACATCGATGGTCTCGAGGTCTGCCGAACGCTCGTATCCGAGCCGGCAACCGCCGGTGACATCGACGTAATGCCGCCCAAGGTGATAATGCTCACGGCGCGGGGCAGCGTCGACGACCGCATCACCGGTCTGGATAGCGGCGCCGACGACTACCTGGTGAAACCCTTTTCCCTAGAGGAGCTCAATGCCCGGGTGCGTGCTCTCCTCCGCCGGGACACCAACAACGGGAATTCGGTGATCAGCCAGGCGAGCATCGAGATGGACACCGCCCGCCATGAGGTCACGGCCGGTGGAGAATCGGTCCTGCTGACCGTCAAGGAGTTTGCCCTCTTGCGATGGTTCTTGCTCCATCCCGACGTGGTCCACAGCGCCGAGCGGCTCCTCGAACACGTATGGGACGAGCATGCCGACCCCTTTACGAACACAGTGCGCATGACGATCTCGAACCTGCGCCGCAAGCTTGCAGAAGCCGCCGGCGACCATCCAATCGAAACCATCCCGGGACGCGGCTACCGGCTACGGACCCAAACGTGAGCGTCCATGACCTCCGCCGTGACCGGAATCGGGTGCGCAACCGGCTTGCCATCGGCCTTACCGTGTCGACCTTGCTCGTCGCCGCGGCAATCGCCGTGGCAGCAACACTGATAGCCGGATGGCAGGCCGAGAGTCCAGATAACGGAACCCAGGCGGGGGCGGCGCGAGTCGGCGACAACGTGGCAGTCGTGATCGTTGCCGACGAAGGCGCCACAGAGGCCGCCGCCCAGGCTCGAGGCGACACGTTGCGCTGGAGCCTGATTGCGCTTGCGGTCTCGCTGCTGCCTGCGATCGCGGTTGGACGGTTTGCGGCCGGACGGATGCTGGGAGCAGTCGACACCGCTCTTGCCGACGTGGAAGCAGCCGATGAAGAGAGACAGCGACGCCTCCAGGAGATCGTTCACGAGTTGCGAACTCCCCTGGCCGTGATGGGCACCAATCTCGAGTTGGCTGCCGCAGAATCTGACTCCGACGACTTCATCGAAGCTGCCCGCCGTGCAACCACCCGCATGGGAAGGACGGTCGATGATCTCGCCGGTCACGGCCGTCTCGCCGTCACCGCCAACGGAACATCCGCCGATCTGGCGAGCATCGCAGGAGCGGTCATCGCGGAATTCACCGGACCGGCACATGCCCGAGGCCTGCATCTGCTGAGTATCGGGGAAGCCGCCGTCACGCTGCAGGACACGGATCCGGCATCCCTCAAAACGGTGGTGGGCAACTTTGCGAGCAATGCCGTTCGGCTTGCCCCGCGCGGCTCCGCAATCTCCTTCGACTGGGGCGTGTCCGAAGAATGGGCCTGGATCACTGTGAGCGACGAGGGCCCGGGACTGGCATCGGAGTTCCACCCCAGGGTGTTCGAGCGTGACTGGCAGGGTCGTCACGATCGCGACCGCGCCGACGGGGGGAGAAGAGGAGGCCTCGGCCTGACCATCGCCCGGCAGATGGCAGAGGCCCAGGGCGGAGCCGTGACACTCGACTCGGACGAGGGCGCAGGATCCGCCTTCACGGTGTGGTTGCCGACGGTGCCCACCGCTGCAAAGGCCGACGTCGTCGCCGCGGACGGTATCCACCCGCGGCTTCGCCCCTGGGACAGAGATTCTGTCGACGCTTGACGCCCTCTTTATGCGCCATCTCATATGTTGAGGCGGTCCACTCATTCCGGAGGCTTCCTTGACTCAGCTCGATACTGGCAAGCGGGAGGACCAGCTCCCGCACCGGTCCTGGCGCGACCTGCCGGCGTCCCCGCCGATCTCTGACGAGATCCCGCAGTACGCACCGCAACCCGCCGCTGCGGTACCTACCATCGAAATCCCCATAACTGCAGAACCCGCAGATCCCGGGAAAGGGAGTCGCCGTTTCAGACATGTGCTCTTCGGTGCCTTGGTTGGCGTTGGCGTGGTTGCCCTCATCGCTTTCCTGGGGAATCGGCTCTTTTGGGACGACGAGCCGATCACACCAACCGTTGCCCCGGAAATCAGCACTCCCGGGTCGGTAGCAGCCGCGCTAGGGCCTGCGGTCGTGCAGATCGACATCCTCGGTGGTCTCGACGCCGGCGGTGGCGTGGGATCCGGCGTCATCTACGACGTGGCAGGACTCGTGCTGACCGCCCACCATGTTGTCTCGCTGGGCGAGGAGGTCTCGGTTCGGACTGCAGACGATCGCACCTTCGATGGCCGAGTCGTCGGGCGGGCGCCGGAGAGGGACCTTGCAGTCGTGGCCCTCGTCGACCCGAGCGACCTGGTGGCCGCCACGATCGCGGAACCCGGATCGGTCGAAGTAGGAGAAGCGGCATTCGCTCTCGGCAGCCCGTTCGGTTTCCAGCAGTCCGTCACCGCAGGCATCATCTCCGGACTCGATCGTGAGCTCGACACGCCAATGGGATTGCTCACCGGGCTCATCCAGACCGACGCCCCGATCAATCCCGGCAACTCCGGCGGGCCTTTGGCCGATGCCGAAGCGAAGGTCATCGGAATCAACACCGCCATCGCCTCCATCTCAGGGGGCAACGATGGAGTCGGCTTCGCTATCCCGGTAGAAGCGTTCGACTCCCTCCTCGAAGAAGTCGAGGCCGCCGGCGGGATCGATGCCCCCAGCGTCCCGGCCCCCGAAGGTTCAGGACTGGACAGCCTGATTCCGGGCGTCGATGACTTGTTGCCCGGTCTGGACGAACTGCTCCCGGGTCTCGGCGAATTGCTCGAAGAGCTGTTTGCGGCTCCGGGTACCAATCCCGCTCCGTCAACACCGACTCCATCCGACCCCCCGCAGGATCCCCAACCGATACAACCGGAACCCCAACCGGGTCTCGACGAGATGCTCGATGAGTTCTTCTTTGGCCCGGCACCCGACTCGCTGGACGACCTGCCCGGTCTCGATGAACTGCTCGACGAGATGTTCGGCTTGGACCTCGTGCCGCCGGAGCTGGACGAGCTACTCGATGAGTTGTTCGGCGTTCCCGGAACCATCCCGGAGAGCGGTGGAGGCTCGCAATGACGGCTACAGAACACACCCTCCCGGGCACACCCCCGGCAGCACCGCCCGACCCCGCCTTGTACAGCCTGCAGCTTCGTCAGGTCATCACCGAGATGAAGCGGGTCATCGTCGGACAGGATCGTGTCCTTGAACGTGTCATCGTGGCGTTGCTCGCCGGCGGCCACTGTCTTCTGGAAGGTGTCCCCGGTATCGGCAAGACCCTGACCGTATCCACGCTTGCCCAGACCCTCGGCGGCACCTTCGCCCGCATCCAGTTCACCCCGGATCTGCTGCCGTCCGACATTGTCGGCACCCGCGTGTACCGCCCTTCCACAGAGAGCTTCGACGTGGAACTGGGTCCGGTGTTCGTCAACTTCGTGCTCACGGATGAGATCAACCGGGCACCGGCGAAGGTCCAGTCTGCTCTGCTCGAGGTGATGGCAGAACGCCAGGTCTCTCTCGGCGGCGTGACCCATCCCCTGCCCCGGCCGTTTTTGGTGCTGGCGACGCAGAACCCGATCGAGTCCGAGGGTGTCTATCCGCTCCCCGAGGCACAGCGCGACCGGTTCCTAATGAGGATCCCTGTCGACTATCCATCTGCCCGGGAGGAGCACGACATCGTCGAACGGGCCAGCAGACCGCAGGCCGTCCCGGATGGAGTCCTATCGACCGACGACGTGCAGAACCTGCAAGACGCAGCAGCCGCTCTGTACGTTGACCCTGCGGTGCAGGACTACGCCATCCGCCTGGTGCTGGCTACAAGGCACCCCGATGAGCACGGCGTCTCCATCAACGGCCTCCTTGCGTACGGTGCCAGCCCCCGAGCCAGCATCGGTCTCATCCACGCCGGACGGGCCCTGGCGCTATTGCGGGGCCGGGATCATGTACTGGCCCAGGATGTATACGACGTTGCGTACGACGTGCTCAACCACCGCCTGGTTCCATCGTTCGATGCGATCGCCGACGGGGTGACCGTCGATGATGTGCTCGTCGAGGTCCTGACCACGGTGGTGGCACCGCACATATCGTCGAGCCAGCTTGCCGGCCGGGCGACGGCGTTGCGGAGTTGATGTGAGAAGAAGAAGCGCTCGTCCTCCCGGCGTCGAAGAACTGCCTCGCCGCCATCGAGTGACGTCACCATCGCAGGCGCCCATCGAGCGGCTCCAGGTCACCGTCCTGCGTCGCCTCGATGGACTCCTCGCCGGGGATCACCCGGGGCTCTTTCCGGGCCACGGTTCGGAACACGGTGAAGCTCGCCCGTATGTTCCGGGAGACGACCCCCGTCACATAGATTGGGCGGTGACAGCCCGTACCAGTGAACCCCACGTCCGAGACACTATTGCCGACCATGAACTCGAGCTGTGGCTCGTCCTCGATACCTCATCCAGTCTGTCCTTCGGCACCGGTCTGGCTACAAAGCACGAGATCGCCTGGTCGGCGGCAGGTGCATTCGCTCTGCTGGCCTCGAGGGGTGGGAATCGGGTCGGAGCGATCCGCACGACATCGCCGGACGGAGCGTCGCGGCCACATATCATCCCCGCAAGAAGCGGCTCCAATCATGTCGGTGGCATCCTGGCATCCCTCCGGCACAGCCCGGAGGACGGCGAGTTGGGCGATCTCACCGGGTCGATCGAGATGGTGCGCCGTTCAGCGAGACGGCGCGGAATGGTGGTAGTCGTCTCCGACTTCCTCGGCCCATCCACCTGGGAACGCCCCATGCGGGCATTAGGTCATCGCCACGACCTGATAGCGGTTGAGGTTCTCGACCCGCGCGAGGTCGAGCTTCCGGATGTCGGGCTGATATCCGTGGTGGACACCGAAACCGGCCGACGCCGCCTGGTTGACACGGCCGACGCTCCGATGCGTTCCCGCTATGCGCGACACGCCGCTTCCAGGCGGCAGGAGGTGGCAGCCAAGCTCCAAGGCTGCGGAGCCGACCACCTGCCGTTACGCACCGACCGCGATTGGGTGTTCGACTTTGTGAACTTCGTGTCTCAGCGGCGCAACAGGATGCTTGCTGCAGGGAGAGCACGATGATGAATGACTTCGGATTCCTGGAACCAGCCCGGCTTCTCGCGCTGGCAATACCAGCCGGCCTGGCCATTGGATACCTGGCACTGCAGGCCCGGCGCCGCCGGTATGCCCTGCGATTCACCACGCTCGACCTGCTCGACGAGGTCGCCCCCGACCGCCCCGGATGGCGACGACATCTGACGGCACTTGGCGTGTTGCTGGCGATTGTGATCGCCAGTCTTGGCTTCGCACGACCGGTGATCGCCGGCGAGACAACGGAGGCCCAGCAGATTGTGGTGCTGGCGATCGATGTTTCGCTCTCCATGCAGGCAGAGGACGTCTCCCCCTCTCGCATGGAAGCGGCAAGGGAAGCCGCCGGCGTCTTCCTCGATACCGTTCCCGAAGGGGTTGCAGTGGGTGTGGTCGCCTTTGACGGGCGCGCCCGGCTCCTGATCTCTCCAACTACCAGGCTGGATGCGGTGCGGCGCATCATCGAGCGAGACTCTGAACTCGGTGAGGGAACGGCGATCGGCGAAGCCGTCTTCGTAGCCCTCGATGCCATCGACGACGCCGTGGCCAGAGCGGAAAGCAACGAGACGGAATCGGGGACGCCGGTTGGGACGATCGTGTTGTTGTCGGACGGCGATACGACAATGGGGCGACCAAATGACGAGGCTGCGTCCGAAGCGCGGTCCCGCAACATCCCGGTTCACACGATTGCGTTTGGTACCGACGCCGGCGTCGTAGAAGATCCGCTCGGTGGGACAATCCCGGTCCCGGTCAACGAGCAGGCCCTGGAGCAGCTTGCCTTTCAGACCGAGGGCCGGTCCTTGACCGCGGTCTCCGCACAGCAACTGAGCCAGGTTTACGAGGATCTTGGCCGCAGCGTTCAGGTGGAGACGGTCCAGACGGAGATTTCCGAATGGTTCACGGGCGCCACCGTTGCCTTGCTGGCTCTTGCCGGAATCGCATCTCTCGCCTGGTTCGGTCGTTTGCCCTAGGGATAAATCGCCCTGTCAGCCCAGGGCAACAATGAGCGTACAGACGGCGGCGAGCGCAGTAGCCGTACCTATCACATACCGCTCGACCTTGCTGCTCGAGGCGAAGTTGGTTGCGGTGTTGAGCACCAGGTAGCCAAATACGAACCAGACGGCAACGTTCACCCAGTCGCCACCGCCGGTAACTAAGTCGGCTTTGGCGAGGACGATCCAGGATGCGAACAACAGAATCGGCACCGCCAGCCCACTCATCACTCGATAGGGAGGCGTGAGTTGGCCGTTTCTCGTCTTGGCACGACCGCCGTATGCGTGCTCACCCCAGGGAGCCCCAAACGCAAGGGCCACCTGAAAAACAGCCACGGCCTGAAGCACGATTTGAGTCAAGACGGCAGCGCGCCGCAAAACGACCTCCCGACCCCGGCTACTGCTCGGGTTCGACGATAACGGCTGTGCCGAAGGCGAGGAGCTCTGCCCCGCCGCTGGTAACCATCGAGGTAGCGAAACGTGTCGTCACAATGGCGTTGGCGCCGATCTCCGTTGCCTCAGCAATCATCCGATCGAGCGCCTGCTCCCGAGCCTCGGCGAGGAGCTTGGTGTACTCCGAGATCTCGCCTCCGACGATGTTTCTGCCCAGCGCCTTGACATCCCGCCCGATATGGCGCGCCCGGATGGTGTTCCCACGTACCAGGCCCAGCGTCCGAGTGATCCGATGACCCGCCACACTCTCGCTCGTCGTGACTATCACTTCTGCACCTTCCTGTAAGGATCGTTCTTGCGTGTCTTCAGGCGGTCGACCAGAGCAGAAAGGACGATGAGGGCGAACGCCGACAGGAGCGCAAACCCGATCATGCTCTCGATTCGGATGGACTCATCGTTGGAGGTGATCTGCCAAACGATGTAGACGGCCATGCCGAGGACCCAGACGATTGCGATCAGCCAGCCAAGACTGCTGAGTGCACGGGACAGAGCCCCGCGGGGTCGCTCGTCCCACTGGGTGTCTTCCGGAGCTGCGGATTCTGGCGCCATATGCCCTCCTCGAATTCCCGTGGGCTTTGCGTGCGGTTCCTCTGATACTGCCTGCCGCCCCAACGTACAGGAGACGTGATCGCCCCAACAGGGGCAGTTCGTCCGTTCTTGCGTATCTCCGGTCGTATATGCGACCGGAGATACGCAGAAACAGAAAGGAGGACGATGGCACTTCACTTCTCTTAAACATTCGTTTAGAATATTGAACATGCGTTCAACAGATGATCGCTCGACAGTCGCCCGGATTCGTGATGCTGCCATCACCGAGTTTGCGGCCAACGGTGTCGACGGGACCAGCATCCGCACCATCGCCACCGCCGCCGGCGTCTCCCCAGGGTTGGTCATCCATCACTTTGGTTCGAAGGACGAGTTGCGCGTGGCGTGCGATGAATACGTCGCCGGGATCATCAGGGACGTCAAGGGTGGGGCGATGGCATCCGGCGGAGCCTTTGACGTCACCGCGGCATTCCGCACCGTTGGCGAAATCCCTGCAGCCAAGTACCTGGCACGCACCCTGGTCGACGGGTCACCGCACGTTGCCGAACTGGTCGACGAAATCGTCACCGACGCCATGAAGTATGTCGCCACCGGCGTCGAGACTGGAATGATCAAGCCGACCGAACACGAGTGGGAACGTGCGGCAATCCTCACCATCTGGGGTCTCGGATCGCTGGTCCTGCACGAGCATCTGGAGAGGCTCATCGGCGTAGACATCACGTCCGACTTCAGCGCCGACCCCAAGGCTACGTCCGCCTACATGGCGCCGATCTTGGAGATCTACAGCAACGGCTTCCTCACCGAGACCACAGTCCAAATACTGCGCGCCGCGTTTGTCGACGCCGCTACCGAAGCAGAGAAGGAATCAACATGACCGACCAAATTGCGATCCACACCGAGGGTCTCACCAAGCACTACGGCGACGTCAAAGCGCTTGTGGACCTGGACCTCGACATCGCCCAAGGCGAGGTCTTTGGTTTTCTCGGCCCCAACGGGGCGGGGAAGACAACCATGATCCGGACCATCCTCGACGAGATCCGGCCCACTTCCGGCAAGGCGTCGATTCTGGGCATGGACTCCCACGTGCATTCGGTGGAGATTCGTAACCACATCGGATACCTCCCCGGCGACCTGGCGATGTACCCCAGCCTTACCGGAAGGGACACCCTCACCTACTTTGCCAATCTGCGCGGTGGAGTCGATTGGGACTTTGTCGGCACGCTGGCCGAGCGCCTCGACGCCGACCTCGACAAGAAGGTTGGCGACCTCTCCTCCGGCAACCGGCAGAAGGTCGGTCTCATTCAGGCGTTCATGAACAAGCCGGACGTGCTGATCATGGACGAACCCAGCTCCGGTCTCGACCCGCTGGTTCAGCGTGAGTTCCAGACGATGATGCGCGAGGTGGCTTCCGACGGTCGCACCGTCTTCCTCTCCAGCCACACGCTGTCTGAGGTGCAGCGAGCGGCCGACCGGGTCGGCATCATTCGGCACGGCAAACTGATCGCCGTCGAAGGAGTTGCAGAACTGCGTTCGAAGGCCATTCGCACCGTGAACCTGTTCTTTGCCGCACCCGTGGACGCGGCTGTCTTCGAGCCGCTGCCCGGGGTGCGCGAGGTCGATGTCGAGAACCATCACGTGACCTTGTCATTCGACGGCCAGATGGAAACACTGCTCAAAGTCGTGACGGATAGCTACGGCCTGCTCGACATCACCACCCAGGAAGCCGACCTCGAAGAGATCTTCCTCACCTACTACGAGGAAGTAGGCGCCTGATGCTCGCCAACGTCTTCACAAAAACGATACGCGACCGCTGGCGGGCAACGGCCATCGCCGTGGCCGCCCTGACAGTGATGCTGCTCCTTGCCATGTGGGTGTACAGCAGCTTCGACTTCACCTTCTACGACGATTTGCCCGAGGCGTTCCGCTCGCTGATGAACATCCCGGACAATGCAGATGCCGGGAGTCTCGCAGTCGGGGTGCTCCTCGGGCTGTACGGATCGTTCACATTGGCGGGGCTGGCCATATCAATGGGTTCCGCCTCGATCGCCGGCGAGGAGAAGGCCGGCACCATTGGCATCCTTCTCGGCAATCCAAAGAGTCGTAACCAGGTCCTCGTCTCCAAGATGTCGAGCATGGTCCTACTCGCCGCAATTGGTATAGCGGTGCTGTGGATGGCCACCTACGTGGTCGCCACCATGCTCAACGTCGAACTTGGGACGATGCAGGTTGGGGCATATTCGCTGCACATGGTTGCCAGTGTGGTCTTCTACGGAATGCTGGCGCTTGCCATTGGCGCGTGGACCGGCAGTCGTGGCATGGCTTCGGGGGTCTCCGCAGGCCTCATGGTTGTGGGGTTCATCGCGGTTGGCGTCTTCCCGCTGATTGAGGGGTGGGAAAACGTCGCCAAGGTCTTCCCGTGGTACTACTTCGATGGATCGGACCCGATGAACAACGGTGTCAGCCTCGGCCACATGTCGATTCTCGTGGGAGCGACCGCGGCGCTGGCTGCCGCGGCATTTGTCGGCGTCAACAGGCGCGATCTCAAAGGCCATGCAGTGGGGACAACGATCCTCGATCGCTTGCGCGCCAACCCATTCACTCAGAAAGCGGTAGACAAGCTTGCCGGTTCAACTCGGGTCTCCCACATCTGGATAAAGACGGCGTCGGAGCACCAGGGCCTGTTGATCATCGTTGCCTATGTGATGTTCTTCGTAATGGGCCTGCTGATGGGCCCACTGTATTCGCTCATGGACACGACACTTCTCGAGTACACCGACCAGCTACCAGAGGAGATGTGGGCGTTTGTCGGAGCATCGGGCGGCGAGATGGCAACCGCCGAAGGCTTCTACGAGGTCGAAGTGTTCGGGTTGACGGTTCCCATTGCGGTCATGGTCGTATCGATCACCATGGGCGCGAGAGCCCTCGCCGGCGAGGAAGCAAACCGGACAATGGGATTGCTGCTGGCCAACCCAATCCCGCGGCGCAAGGTAGTCATCGAAAAGACGTATGCGATGGTTGCGCTCACCCTGTCTGTGGGCTTTGCCACGTGGGCCGGGGTTTGGGCTGGGTCGCTTCTTGGAGGCTTGGGGATGAACCCGCTCAACATCGCTGCGGCGTCGTTACTGGGTTCACTGGTCGGTCTGGTCTTCGGCGCACTGGCGCTGGCTCTGAGTGCCGCTATCGGTCGCGTTCGAGTGGCTGCATCTGCCGCAGTCGGCGTTGCCGTGGTCGCCTACATGATCAACTCGATTGCGATCCTCAACGACACGGTCGAAGGAATCGCTGCCTTCACACCGTTTGACTACTACCTGACGAGCGACCCACTCAACAACGGGATGAACTGGGGTCACGGCGCCGTGCTATTGGCGGCGTTCGTCGTTCTGGCGGCCGCGGCCGTATTCCTCTTCGATCGCCGGGATCTGCGACAGTCGGGCTAGCCGGATCAACCTTGCTCGGGGGCGAGCCACCACGTACCGCCCCCGACGCAGGACAAACAAGTCTCGTCACTGACAGAGTCGCTGTAGACGCCGACGAGGGAGCCCTGGTCGAAACGACCGTCCCACAATCGGTCGACGCCACAAGCCTCATCGCAGTCGTTGAGAATCGCCAGGAAGGCGTGGAAGGCCAGTTCTTCACCATCGACATCGCAGACTCCGGTTCCGACGAGTCCCTCGCTATGGAAGTCGCCGGCTATCGAGAGCGAATATGTCACGTCGCCGCTGACTTCGTGCGAGAACTCAAATGTGACGGGGATCGGCTCACCCTGATCCGGGCACATCTCCCCCGACCATTCGCCGACCAACAGCGACGCAATGTCGAATTGCGGAGAAACGTCCGGCATCGTTGCCAATGCTTCCAGCGGAAGAACCCCCGCAGGAGGCAAGGTGGTTGTCGGCCCTCCGTTGATCAACCAGAGCGGGGCAGCAACCAACACCAGGCTGAGGCCGGCGCCGACCGCGAATCCGCACAATGCCGTCCGCCACTTGGGAGACAGCGTCGTACACTTCCAGCCGCGACGCCACGGAACGTTCATGGAGCCTCCATTGCAGTCTCCACCCTTCAATGTGCGCCCAAAACTCGCGAAATGCAAGTCCCGATTGGAGGGACCTGAGTCACTTCTGACAACATGACCACCAACCCCCGTGATGGCGGTCCCCGGCCTTCCCAATAGGCGCTACAGCGGTTCTGTACCTAAAGTACAGGCGGCTTCGCAAAGGCAAAGCCATCGAATCTCATCCCGACAACCACGTCGGGCTGGCGACTCGCAGAAAGAAGGACTTAATGAACCGTATGAACTGGCGGTTTCTCGCAATCCTGGCACTGGCGCTAGCGCTCGTGGCAGCCGCGTGCGGCGGCGATGATGACGAGACGGCCACTACTGAAGCCTCCGGAGGCACGGAGACAACCGCAGCAGCAAGCGGCGGCGGCGACGGCGAAACGCTCAAGGTGGCATTTGTCCACGTCGGCCCGGTCGCAGACAAGGGATGGTCCTGGGCCCACGATCAGGGCGCCGAGTACCTCAAGGCCAACGCCAACGTCGAGGTAACCACTCTCGAGAGCATCCCCGAGGGATCTGATTCGCAGCGCGTATTCGAGGATCTCGCCGCAGACGGCAACATGCTGATCTTTGGCACCTCGTTCGGCTACATGGAGCCGATGCTGGCGGCCGCAGCCAACTACCCGGATGTCGCATTCATGCATGCCACCGGCTTCATGAGTGGCGAAAACATGGGCAACTACTTCGGCGCCGCCGAAGAAGGCCGCTATCTCAGCGGAATGGCCTCGGGCGCAGCCACCGAAACCAACCTCGTTGGCTACGTAGCGGCTTTCCCGATCCCAGAGGTGCTGCGCGGCATCAACGCCTTCACCCTTGGGGTTCGTGAGGTCAACCCGGACGCTCAGGTGCAGGTCGTGTGGACGTCCACCTGGTTCGATCCGCCGAAGGAAGGCACCGCAGCTCAGTCGCTGCTGGATGCCGGCGCCGACGTGATCGCAATGCACCAGGACTCTGCCGCACCCGGACAGACCGCAGAGGCTGCGGGCGCCAAGTGGAGCGGATACAACACGGACATGACCGAGTTCGCCCCGACCGCATGGCTCACCGCCCCGATCTGGGACTGGGGTCCGTTCTATCTTGCGCAGGCTGAGGCAGTCGCGGCCGGTACGTGGGCACCCACCAACTACTACGGCAACATGGCAGACGGCATGGTTGCGCTGGCACCGTTTGGCGAGTCGGTCTCCGCCGACACCATCGCGCTGATCGAAGAGCGCCAGGCGCAGATCATCGACGGCTCGTTCACCGTGCTTCCCGATCCGATTGTGGATCAGGACGGCAACGAGCGCGCGTTGGGCGATATCTTCATCATGGACTACTTCGTTGAAGGTGTCATCGGCAGCCCGACCGGCTGATCGCAGGCGATTCGTTACTACCTGGAAGGGCCCCGCTGCTGCGGGGCCCTTCTCCATTTCCGGTCAATGGCCGGGCCCCCGGTCGACTGGCTAGGCTACGGCCATGGCCGATCACGCAGACACCCTGGCAGTAGAGTTCCGCAACATCGACAAGGCCTTTTACGGCGTCAAGGCCAACGACAATGTCAACTTCGAGCTGAGACGGGGAGAGGTACACGCACTTCTCGGTGAGAACGGCGCCGGCAAGTCCACCCTCTGTTCCATCCTCGCCGGGCTGTATCGGCCCGACGCTGGGGAATTCCTCTACGAAGGAAAACCAACCGTCTTCAAGACGCCCAAGGATGCTCTGGCTGCAGGGGTGGGAATGGTCTACCAACACTTCCGGTTGGTGTCCAATCTCACCGTGGCCGAGAACCTTGCACTGGGCCACCCCAAGCTTGGGATCCGTATTTCGCAATCCGAACTCGAGGAGGAGGCTCGCCAGCTCGGCGATGAGTATGGGCTCCCCGTCGATCCGTCCGCCCGCGTCTGGCAGCTCTCGGTCGGCGAGCAACAGCGGGTCGAGATCCTCAAGCTGCTGTACCGCAATGCCAAGGTGCTGATCCTCGACGAGCCCACCGCGGTGCTGACGCCGCAGGAGGCGCAACAGCTCTTCAAGACCATGCGGCAAATGGCCGAAGAAGGCCGCTCGGTCATTTTCGTCTCGCACAAGCTGCATGAGGTGAAGCAGGTTTCGGACCGCGTCACCGTCCTGCGCCAGGGAACCACCGTCGGCGGCGCCGACACTGCGGACGCCGAGCCGCGCGATCTCGCCAGAATGATGGTCGGGCGCGATCTCGAGCTCCCCACCAGAGACGAGAACCTGGACATCGGCGGGCCGATGTTGACAGTCGACTCACTCCGGGTCGACGGCGATCGCGGCCTCGAAGCGGTTCGCGGCGTGACTTTCGAGGTCAACGCCGGCGAGGTCCTCGGAATATGCGGCGTTTCCGGCAACGGGCAGCGCGAACTGGCGTATGGATTGGTCGGACTCCGCATCCCCACTTCCGGGACGGTCCATCTCGATGGCGAGGACGTCACCAACCTCACTGTTGCCGACCGCATCGACAAGGGATTCGCTTATGTGCCCCAGAGCCGTCTCGGCATGGGTTTGGCGCCGGGCCTCACTACAGAAGACAACCTCGGGCTCAAGGCATACCGCAAACCGCCGTACTCGAACGGTCCGATGCTTGCGGCCGGCGTCTTCAAAGAGAAGGGCGGCCAGTGGATCACTGAGTACGACATCCGCGGGGTACGACCGGGTCTGCCAATTCGGCTTCTGTCGGGAGGAAATCTTCAGAAAGCGTTGCTGGCCAGGGAAGTGGAACTCCAGCCAAAGGCTCTGATCGCCCGCTCCCCAACCCGGGGCCTGGATGTCGGCGCCACCGAGGCCGTGCGCAACCTGGTCCTGGCTGAGCGGGCCAAGGGCACAGCGGTGCTGCTCATTTCAGAGGACCTCGACGAGTTGCTCGCTCTGTCTGACCGGGTGCTCGTGCTCTACGAAGGGCAGGTGGCGGGCCGCATGCCGGCAGATGAAGCAACACCCGAGCGATTGGGCCTGCTCATGGCCGGCCAGAAGGAGGAGGCAATATGACGACCCGCCGCTTCATCGTCGAACCCCGTGGCCTGGCCTCCGCCCGGCTGACGCTGGCGGTGCCACTCATAGCCGTGCTCCTTGCGCTTGTCGTTGGAGCCGTCTTCCTCGCGGTCACCGGCAATAACCCGTGGGACGTGTACGTCAAGATGGCGGATACATCCTTTGGCTCGAGTCGGGGCATCAGCGAGACTCTCATATCGGCCACACCGTTGATTCTCACCGGCGTTGCCGCCGCGGTTGCGTTCAAGATGCTGGTGTGGAACATCGGCGCTGAAGGCCAGTTCCTCATGGGCGCGGTCTTCGCCGCCGGGCTGGGGATCGCCCTGGGAGACGGCACGCCGTCGGCGTTGGCGATCCCCCTGGTGATCATCGCCGGCGCCATCGGCGGAGCGTTCTGGGCTTCGATCTCTGCGGTACCGAAGGTCTACCTGGGAACGAACGAGATCATCACCACATTGATGCTCAACTTCATCGCCCTCAACTTCATGAACTATCTGATCTTTGGTAGCAGCAGCCCGTGGCGCGATCCGCTCGTGCCCCAGTTCCCCAGTGGTCGCCCGATTCCCGAAAGTGCCCGGATCCCGGAGTTCTTCAACCGCCTGGATTACGGCTTCATCATCGCCGCGCTGCTGGCGGTGCTGGCCTGGTTCCTCATCAGCAAGACCAAGTGGGGATTTGAGGTACGCGTTGTGGGCGACTCTGCCGATACCGCCCGTTACGCAGGCATTTCCGTGCCGCGCAAGTTCCTCGGCGTCTTCTTGATGTCGGGCGCATTCGCCGGACTCGCCGGCTCTCTCTACGTCGCCGGGCCGGTCGGAGCACTCGATCCCCGATCGCTCGACCTGGGACTCGGCTTCACGGGCATCATCGTCGCCGCCCTGGCACGGCTCAATCCGGTGGCAGTGATTCCGGTCGCAATCCTGATGGGGGCTCTCAACAATGCCGGACCGGCGCTGCAGTCGATCCAGATCCCGGCAGCGACGGTCACCATGCTGCAGGGAGCCATCCTCATCTTTGCCGTTGCCGGCGAGTTCTTCATCGCCAACCGGGTGCGAAAACCTGAAAAGAAGCCCGCAGGAGCTCCTGCGGCAGAAGGGGCGGGTGCGGCATGAATGAATCCACACTGATCCTGACCCTGTTTGCAGCCATCGGCTTGGGAACACCACTCGTATTCGGGACCATCGGCGAAATCATCACCGAGCGCGCCGGCAATCTGAACCTGGGAGTCCAGGGGATGATGCTGGTGGGCGCGGTTGCAGGCTTCTGGGCGACGTACAACACCGAGAGCCTGCTACTCGGCGTGATCATTGCCATGATCGCCGGATCCCTCTTCTCCGTGATCCATGCTTTTGCGTCGGTAACGTTACGCGTCAGCCAAATCGTCTCCGGTCTGGCACTCACGATCTTCGGCACAGGATTGTCGAGTTTCCTCGGGGAAGCGGGATCCGAACCGTTGGTCGGAGAGCCCTCCAAGGCCACCTTCGAGCCGATCCTCGAGGGCGGTTTGGCCGACATCCCCGTCATCGGACCGCTCATCTTCGGACACGACATCCTTGTCTACATCTCGTGGCTGACGGTTGCCGCAGCCAGCTTCTACCTGTTCCGTACGCGGATGGGTCTGTCATTGCGGGCGGTCGGCGAGGACCCGGCCAGCGCAGAGTCGGCGGGAGTCAACGTCTCGCGAGTGCGCTACATCCACATCATGATCGGTGGCGCGCTTTCCGGCATCGCCGGCGCCTACTACTCACTGGCACTGGTGCCTACCTGGCAAAACGAGCCGATCGGTGCGGCCGGGTGGATCGCCATCGCCCTGGTGATCCTGGCGAGTTGGCGGCCGTGGAGGGCGCTCTTTGCGGCCTACCTGTTCGGTGCCGCAGAGCGAGTCCAATTCACCCTGCAGACGATGGGCGAGCCGTGGAGCAACGTCCCGTCGAGCCTGCTGGCAATGCTGCCGTTCATCCTGGCGATCATCGCCATGATCGTTCTGACCAGCGGCAAGCGGGCAAGGTTCCTGGGCGCCCCGGCGGCACTCGGCCTCCCCTACTTCCGCGAACAGCGCTAGGGACTCCGTCTGCGGCGGGCTGCAGACGGGTTTCTCGTCGCCCAAGATTGGGGGTGCTCGAGGGGGTGGCCGTCGCGCCAGCCCCCTCGATCCAATTTGGGGCGGCTCCGCCGCAACGAACTAAGAGCGACGGCCGGGAGGCCGTTCAGATACGAGCCGCCGAAAGGCGGCGAGAGACTCGTCGACAGCCTGCTGTCGACGAAGAGATACGCCGAATGGCCCTTTCCAACAAGGCACAACGATCCCTACCAAATCGTGTGGGAACAGATAGTCTGTTTGGAATGGATACCAGTGCTCTCTTTCCTGGGATTCAATGCGAACCATTCACAGGTTGGTCCAGGCGCAAAATGCGGGACTACAAGATGGTGAATGAGACGGCGGCTCATGCCGAAAACGAAGAGAGACGCGTTTTCGAAACCCGCACGACGGAGGCGTAAGGCGTGACATATTCTGTCCCCGAGTTCATGGAGAAGGTTGCACAACGCAGCCCCAATGAGCCTGAATTTCACCAAGCGGTTCACGAGGTCGTCGAGTCGATCTATCCCGTTCTCGACGAGTACCCCGCAATCCGCGACAACAACATCCTGGAACGGATGGTCGAACCCGAGAGGGTGGTCATGTTCCGGGTCCCCTGGGTAGACGACGCCGGGAAAGTCAAGGTAAATCGAGGCTTCCGCGTTGAGATGAGCAGCGCTATCGGCCCCTACAAGGGTGGCCTTCGCTTCCACCCGAGTGTCAACCTTGGCATCCTCAAGTTCCTCGGATTCGAGCAGGTTTTCAAGAACGCTCTAACCACCCTCCCCATGGGGGGCGGCAAGGGTGGCTCCGACTTCGATCCCAAAGGCAAGAGCGACAACGAAGTGATGCGCTTCTGCCAGGCGTTCATGAGCGAACTGTGGCGTCACATCGGTGACCGTACCGACGTACCCGCCGGCGATATCGGTGTCGGCGGGCGCGAGATCGGATTCATGTTCGGTCAGTACAAGAAACTCGCCAACGAGTTCGCCGGCGTTCTCACCGGGAAAGGACCCGGTTGGGGCGGCAGCCTGATACGGCCAGAGGCAACCGGTTACGGAACTATCTACTTCGCCGAAGAGATGTTGAAGGTCAAAGACGACAGCATCTATCAGAAGTCGTGTCTCGTGTCCGGCTCCGGCAACGTTGCGCAATTCGCTGTGGAGAACATCAACCGCATCGGTGGCAAAGCGGTCACGCTGTCGGATTCCGGTGGATTCATCTACGACAAAGACGGCATCGACGACGAGAAGCTGCAATGGGTCATGGATCTCAAGAATGTCCGGCGCGGCCGGATCTCCGAGTACGCGGAGCACTTCGGCGCCGACTACTACGAGGGTAAGCGGCCGTGGGCCGTTGAAGCGGCGTGCGCCTTCCCCTGCGCTACCCAGAACGAGCTGAGCTTGGAAGACGCCAAAACGCTTGTCTCCAACAATGTAGGGCTCGTCGCGGAAGGGGCGAACATGCCGACCGTCCCCGACGGTGTGCGGCTGTTCCAGGACGAGGGAACTCTCTTCGCTCCCGGCAAGGCAGCCAATGCCGGCGGTGTCGCCACCAGCGGCCTGGAAATGTCGCAGAACGCCGGTCACACCTCCTGGGACCGGAACACCGTCGACAAGCGGTTGCGCAACATCATGGTTGACATACACAAGAGTTGTTACCAGGCAGCTGAATCACACGGCACACCAGGCAACTATGTGAACGGAGCCAACATCGCCGGTTTCCTGAAGGTCGCCGAGGCGATGCTTGCTCAGGGCGTCGTTTGAACGGATTGAGAGGTTCTGTTGTCCGCGATAATGCGGACAACGGTGGAGGCATGAATGACTAGAAAGTCGGTTGGATACTTCGAAGGAACAGACTCGACTCTGTTGACCAGTCTCATTTGCGCTGGCTACGACACCCTTCCCGTTTCGAACGGGGTCGATCACCACGGCAAGAATGTGCGGAGAATCAACCAGCAGGAGAAATACGACATCCTGATCGGTTACCCGCACAAGCTGTATGCACCAGTCGAATACGACCTGCCCTATCAAGAGATCTTCCACATCTGCAAGACCTACAGCATCCCGTTGCTGATCGAGGTTCCCGAGAGCCTCAAAGAGAGCGCCCGGCGACTCATGCCCGATCCGCCGGAGGTCGTCGAGTTCATGGACCCGGGCGAAATCCTCGAGCGGGCGCTCGAGCTGCTGGCCTAGGGGCGAACATGCCGCGTAAAGCTGTCGGCTATTTCGAAGGCACGGACTCGAGGCTGCTGAGCTACCTCGTCATGTCGGGCTACGACACGATCCCGGTCTCAAATGGCCTCGATAACCACGGTAACTGTGTGGGGCGGGTGACTCAGCAGAACCGATTCGATCTGCTCGTCGGCTATCTCCACAAGATCACCGCCCAACCGGACGACGAACTGCAGTGCGCCGACGTATTCCACATCTGCAAGACGTACAGCATCCCGCTGCTGCTCGAGGTGCCAGCGCACTTGCACGAGGCGGCGCGGAACCTGCTGCCCGAGGCCCCCAGCATGGTGGAGCTTCTCGACCCGGCGCACACTCTCGACCGCGCTCTCGAGCTACTCGCATAGAGACCGCGCCGCTCTCCGGGCTTCTGATTGCCGACTTCTCTCGAGTTCTGGCTGCGCCGATCCTCACCATGAACCTGGCGGACCTGGGTGCAGACGTTGTCAAAGTAGAGCGTCCCGAGAGCGGTGACGACACCCGCAGCTGGGGGCCTCCGTGGGCACATGGTCAATCCACGTACTATCTCGGACTCAACCGGGGCAAGCGAAGCATTGCCCTCGATCTCAAGGATCCGACGGACCTGAGACTTGCGGAGGCCCTAATCCGCCGCGCCGACGTTGTCGTCGAGAACTTCCGCGCAGGCCTGATGGATGAGCTCGGGCTTGGGTTTGAAACCGTCCGAGCTGACAACCCCGGCCTCGTCTACTGCTCTATCCAAGGATTCGCAGCCCAGGGCCCGACGGCGTCGCTGCCCGGGTACGACCTCCTCATCCAGGCCATGAGCGGGATCATGAGCATCACCGGTCAACCCGGGGGTCCGCCGACCAAGGTCGGTGCAGCCATCACGGATATGACCGCTGGTCTCTACGCCACGATTGGGGTACTCGCCGCCCTCCAGCATCGGGAACGAACCGGAAAAGGGCAGCGGGTCGACGTTTCGCTCTTCGACTCCGCGCTGAACGCCCTACTCAACCAGGCTTCGGCATATCTCAACGCCGACGTGGTAGCCGCACCACAGGGGAATAGACACCCATCTATCGCACCGTACGAGTCCTTCTCGGCCGCCGATCGGGACTTCATCCTGGCTGCCGCCAATGATCGGATGTGGCAACGAACCTGCGCAGCGATCGGACGTGACGATCTCGCCACAGATGTGCGATTCAGCACCAATGCTTCCCGTCGGGTCAACGTCGAGCCGCTCGTCGCAGAGCTTTCCGCGACGTTCGCAACGGCGCCCGCAGATCACTGGATTGCGCTACTCCAAGCGGCCGGGGTGCCCGCAGGCTCCATCAACACCATCGGCGAGGCCTTCAGCTGGGCGGAGGAGCAGGACCTGGATCCGACGATCGGGTTCCCAGGTACCGACACTCAGACCCTTCGCTCCCCCATACGACTCTCGGAGGCCCCGGCAGGATCGGTCCTGCCCCCACCGAACCTCGACGAGCACGGCGCCGAGATACGTGCCTGGCTTGCTGAGGACCCGGGCTAGCCGTCATATAGGAAACTGCCGAACAAATGGCGTGCGGACTCGCTCGGCCACAAAGAACACCCGGTCACAGACGCGGCTGCGAGGCCAAACTGACATTGCTCAACAGGTTCCTAGCCGGATGCCGGGAATTCGCCGGCTGCCAGTTCGTAGTCGGCTGCGGTGTTCACATCGAGCGGTACCGCCCGATCAAACGGGACCCGCCGCAGCCGGTCGGGGTCTGCCTTCTGCAGAAACCGCCATACCCCTTTCGCACCCTCCGCTTCGGCAGCCGCGGCAAGAGCATCACGGGAGAACAGAAGCGGGTGGGCGAGCTGTCCGTGATACGAGGAGACCGCCGCCCAGGGGGTCGCTTCTTCCCACTCATCGACGAGGCGATCGATCATGTCGGAGGTCACGCCCGGCATGTCGGCGAGCAGCACAACGACAGCGTCACAATCCGCCAGAATCTGGGCACCGACCCGAAACGAGGTCATGTTGCCCTGCCGAAAATCGGGGTTCTCCACTGTCTCGGCGCGGCCTCCGGCGACACCGGCTGCAACCTCGGCGCTTCTGTGACCGGTGACGACCACGATCCGGTCGAGCCGTGACGCTTCTGCGTGTCTGACGGCCAGACCCGCCAGCGTCAGTTCTCCAACCGGAAGCAGCTGCTTGGGGATTTCCCCTTCCATACGTTCCGACAGACCCGCCGCAAGGACCATGCCACCAATAATGCTCATACGCGGAAGATAGCTTGTCCATCGTGAGAGAGGACGGTCCGGCTGCGAACTATCCTGGACTATCCGACGATGAAGGGGAACAGGCGATGCAGACGATCCACGGATATCACCGACCTGCCGATCTCGAAGAGGCGCTTGCCCTTCTCAACCGGAGCGACACCCCAACGGTTGTGATCGCGGGCGGAACCCGGGTCGCCGCCGGGCTGATCCAGGCCGGGGAAGTCGTAGATATCCAGGCGCTTGCCGACGCCTCCATCTCTTCTGCCGACGCTCATGTCAGCTACGGCTCGCTGGTCCGCCTCCAAGACCTGATCGACAGCGAGGACACCCCAGCCCTGCTTGCGGAAACTGCAATGCGCGAGGGACCCAACACGCTGCGCCATACCGCCACCGTCGGGGGAACCGTTGCAGGCGCAGATGCGGAGAGCGAGTTGGTGGCCGCCCTACTCGCGCATGAAGCAACAGTCACCATCGCCCGCCCGGACGCGCAGGTCGATGTTCCGCTGGATGAGTTGCTGGACGACCGCTCGCTACTCGACGGGGGAATCATCACAGCGGTCACTGTGGATGCCGGCGGCGAAACCGCTTCTGCCAGGACCGGCCGCACCCCTGCCGATACATCGATCGTCGCCGCCGTTGGTCGAGTGGTTCCCGGCGGCTTCCGCCTCGCCCTCACCGGTGTCGGCCACCATCCTCTCTTGATCGAACAGGACGACATTGAACGACTAGATCCGCCGGGAGACTTCCGGGGGTCCCCGGCCTATCGTCGGGAGCTAGCCGCGGTGTTGTCCAAGCGTGTGATTGCAATGCTCGGAGGTGCGGTATGAAGACCACGTTCACCCTCAACGGCACGGAACGCACCTACGAGTGCGCACCCCATGAGTCGCTGCGGACCGTCCTCCGTCGCGAGGGCTTCTTCAGCGTACGGTTCGGCGCCGAGACCGGCGAGACCGGCTCGGCTGCGGTGCTGTTCGACGGCCGATTGGCCTCCGCCGAGGTGATGCTCGCTGCGCAGGCCGATGGTCACACCATCGAGACCATCGAGGGGCTCAATCCGCCGCGCGGCCTCCACCCCATCCAGCAGGCGTTCGTCGATGCAGGCGCCGTTCAATCGGGATACTCGATTCCGGCGATGATCCTCGCGGCCAAGGCCCTCATCGCAAGCAATCCCAATCCGACCGAAGCGGATGCCCGGGATGCCCTCTCCGGGATCCTCGACAGGGAGACCGGTTATCTCCGACCCGTCCACGCCGTACTACGGGCGGCAGCGATGTTGCGCGGCGACGAAGTGTCCCCGGTCGAACCCGCCCTCATCGAGCCTCTCGTGCCGCTGGGCGGCAGCCCCGACATGGGGGCGGCTAACAGCCCGTTGAATCTGCCGCCGCTCGCACCACGGGTGATCCCGAGCCCCGAGGTTCCCGAGACCAATGTGGTGGGCAAGCCGGAACGAAAGGTCGATGCGATCAAGCTGGCCAAGGGACATCCGGCATTTGTCGACGACATCGAGATGCGGGGGATGATCTACGCCAAGATGCTGTACAGCCCGCACGCCCATGCGAGGATCGTCAGCATCGACGACAGCGCGGCGCGCGCCCTGCCCGGAGTCCACGCAGTGCTGCACCACGGCAACGTTGCCCGGGTTCGCTATGCCTCGGGCGGACAGAGCTATCCCAACCCGCAGCCCTATGACCAGGTCAGCTTCGACAACAAGGTGCGCTACGTCGGAGACCGGGTCGCGGTGGTAGCCGCGGAGACGATCGAGATCGCAGAAGAAGCAGTCGGCCTCATCAACGTCGAATACGACGTGCTCCCGGCGGTCTTCGACGAGAACGAAGCCATCTCGGGGAACGCCCCGGTGATTCACGACGAACCGGACATGGAAGGGGCGCACGACGCCGCCAACAACATCGTTCAACATATCGGGGCCGAAGTCGGCGACTTCGAGGCCGGATTGGCGAGCGCCGACCGTACCTTCGAGCGCACGTTCCGCGTCCACCAGGTCCAGCCGACCCCGATAGAGCCACACATTGCAATCGCCTGGCTCGACAGCGACGAGCGTCTGGTTATCCGCACGTCGACGCAGGTTCCTTTCCACGTGCGGCGCATGGTGGCGCCGCTGCTGGATTTGCCGGTGCGCGACATACGCATCGTCAAGCCACGCATCGGCGGTGGCTTTGGCGTCAAGCAGGAAATGCTCATCGAAGACATCGTCGGGCATCTTGCCCTCGCCACAGGCCGACCGGTTCGGCTCGAACTCAACCGCGAGGAGGAGTTCATATCCAGCCGCACCCGCCATCCCCAGACGATTACGTTCACCAGCGGCGTCAACAACGACGGGATGCTGGTGGCGCAAAGAATGCGCACCGTCGCCAACACCGGACCTTACGGAACGCACGCTCTCACCGTGCAAATGGTGAGCGGCTTGCGGGGGCTGAGTACCTACAACTGCCCGAACAAGCTGTTCGACTGTGACGTTGCCTACACCAACACACCGGTGGCCGGCGCCTACCGTGGCTACGGCGCTCCGCAGGCGCTGTTTGCTCTCGAGGCGCATATGGAGGACATTGCCGCGGAAATGGGTATGGATGCACTCGAGTTCCGTCGAAGGAACTGGACCAAGGTCGGCGACCCGCTCGACGTGGCTGCCGAACTCGGAGAGGGCGCCGCCGAAATGAAGTTCATCCCGGTCGTGACCTCGAGCGGAATGGACGAGTGCGTCGTGCAGGGGCAGCGCGCCGTCGGTTGGCAGCGTCGCTATGACCCGGCCTGGCTGCAACCAGCCGACCGGCCCCACATTCGGAGGGGTCTTGGGTTCGCCATGTGTATGCACGGCAGCGCGATCTCGGGCCTCGACATGGGAGGCGCCAGCCTCAAGATCAACGACGATGGCTCCTTCAATCTCCTCATCGGCGCTACCGATCTCGGCACAGGCGCCGACACCATCCTCGCCCAGATGGCGGCGGAGGTTCTCGGCGTATCGACGGCCGATATCATTGTCTACGCCGCCGATACGGACATGACGCCGTTCGATGTGGGCGCCTATGCATCGTCGACGACCTACGTGTCCGGCATGGCGGTGAAGAAGGCTGCTGATGAGGTGCACCGACAAATCGTGACCCGGGCCGCTTTGATGCTCGACGTCGAGACGCTTGGTGAGATCGAGTTGAAGGACGGCGCGGCGTTTGCTCCCGACGGACGCTCGGTCACCCTCGAAGAGGTGGCACTGCATTCGCTGCACCAGGATGATCAGCACCAGATAATGGCGACCGCTTCGTACGTGGCTCCCGACTCGCCTCCTCCCTATGCGGCACAGTTCGCCGAGGTGGAAGTGGACATCGAGACCGGCCAGGTGACCATCGAGAACCTGGTGATGGCGGTCGACTGCGGGGTCCCGATCAACCCGCTGACCTCGGCAGGGCAAATCGAAGGCGGCATGGTACAGGCGCTCGGATATGGGCATTGTGAAGAAATGGTGCTTGACGAAAGCGGAGCAATGGTCAATGCCCGTTTCGGCCCGTACAAGATCTACCGGGCAGACGAGATGCCAAAGATCGAGGCTTACCTCGTCCAAACCATGGAGAAGTCGGGGCCGTTTGGGGCCAAGGCGATTGCCGAAATACCGAAGGATGGTGTCGCTCCGGCTATCCGTAATGCCATCTTCAACGCGACCGGTGTCCAGATCGACAACCTTCCGTTCACGCCTGAGCGGGTGTGGAACGCACTGCAAACGGGTTGACGGTGAGCGCCGGCGACAACGCGCGGATCCTGCACGATCTCAACCGGGCCGTCGCCGACGGCGAGCCTGTCGTGCTGGCAACGATCGTCGCCACCAAACGATCGGTCCCCCGCCGCGCCGGCACCAAAATGCTCGTATTCGAGGACGGCTCCAGCCGCGGCACCGTCGGTGGCGGCCAGATGGAAGCCAAGGTGATAGAGGCTGCCCAGGAGGCGCTGCGGCATCACAAACCGCAACTCGTCGAATACGAACTCGTGAATCCCGAGGAAGGAGATCCTGGCATTTGCGGGGGCTCCCTCACCCTATACCTGGAGCCCTATATGCCACCGCACAATGTGTATGTGATCGGCTGTGGCCACGTCGGACGTGCCGTTGTCGATCTGGCCCACTGGTTGGGATACCGCACCGTCGCCATCGACGATCGGCCCGATCTCGTGACCGAGGAGTCGATCCCGAACGCCGACGTCAGGTTTGCCGGGTCGGTTGCCGCAGCATTGGACGCACATCCCGTCTCTGCAGATACCTCGATAGTCGTGGTCACGAGAAGCCCCGAGGTCGACATCCGGATACTGCCATCACTGCTCGAGACACCGGCGCGATACGTTGGAGTGATGGGAAGCCGCAACAGGTGGCGTTCGACCCGCGATCAACTGCTCGCAGACGGCGTGCCGGCCGAGCAACTCGAAAGGCTGCACGTGCCAATCGGAATCGAGATAAACGCCGAGACTTTGGAGGAGATCGCCGTATCGATCCTGTCTGAAGTCGTCAAGTTCAATCGCACAGAGGATCTCTGATGCTGTTCGGCGATCACCTGGTTGTTGTGCGGGGCGGCGGCGATCTCGCCTCGGGAACCGTGTTCCGGCTCCGCCGCGCCGGCTTCCCGGTACTCGTGCTGGAGCTGGCGCAGCCACTTGCTATCAGACGCACAGTTGCCGTCGCTTCGGCCGTCATCGAGGGACGGGCCCTCATCGAGGACCTCGATGCGATCCTGTTCGACAACATCGATGACGCGATGGAAGCGGCTAGAAGTGGCGTCGTGCCGGTGATGGTGAGTCCGACGCTCGTGCAACTTCCCTGGGAGCCGTCGATTGTGGTCGACGCCCGGCTGGCAAAGCAGAATCTCGATACGTCGATCAACGATGCACCCCTCGTCGTCGGCCTCGGCCCGGGTTTCACAGCCGGCGTCGACTGCCACGCCGTCATCGAAACCATGCGGGGCCACTTCCTGGGTCGGGTCATTTGGGATGGCGCTCCGACTCCCAATACAGGCGAACCCGGCGCTATCGGCGGCAAATCGAGCGAGCGAGTGGTTCGGGCGCCAACGTTCGGCATCCTGACCTGGAAAGTAGCGATTGCCGACATCGTCGCTGCTGGAGACGTTCTCGGCGATATCAACGGCGTCCCCATCCGCTCCCGCATCGGCGGGGTGGTGCGTGGCTTGCTCGCCCCCGGCTACGAGGTCGAATGGGACTGGAAGATTGCCGACATCGATCCCCGCGCCGATGCCTCCGCATGTTTCGAGATCTCCGACAAAGCGCTGTCCATCGGTGGCGGTGTCGTCGAAGCCATCCTCACCTGGATGGGAACCCGGCCGCAGTGACATCGTTCGCAACGCAACTCGGGCTGGGTGACCGGGAACTCGTCGCCCTGGTCGGCGGCGGAGGCAAATCCACACTGATGTTCGGCCTCGGCACGGAATTCGCCGCTGCCGGCAAACGAGTCATCATGACGACCACAACCAAGATGGGCCGAGAACAGGCCGAGCTCGCCCCAACCGTCTGCTGGTCGGCGGACACCGTTTGTGCCGTCGAGGCATTGGACGGACCGGGCCCGGTGATGCTCCTCACGGAGGGCGACGACCACAAGGTGACGGGGCCACCGCCGGAGACCGTCGACCGCCTCTTCGCCGAATCCAACGCCGACTATCTGATCGTAGAAGCCGACGGATCGTGGCGGCGACCGCTCAAGGCGCCGGCTGCTCACGAACCGGTGATCCCTCTCTCGAGTACCACGGTCGTGATCCTGATGGGCATGAGCGCCGTCGGTCAACCGTTAGAGGATGTCACCCATCGAGTGGAGCAGGCGATCCGATTCACCGCCCTCCCCCCGGACCACCTGCTCACGCCCGAGGATTGTGCACTCATCCTGGCTCATCGGGACGGAGCACTGCGCGTCTGCCCGCCGCAGAGCCGTGTGCTCGTAGCCCTCACCCAGATAAAGAACGCCACCGACGTAGCCGCGGCCCATGCCATCTCGAGTGCGGTGCGACGCCATCCCCGCATCTCAGAATGCGTGTTGATCCGGGGTGAGATCTAGGAGACCGCGGACACCTCCACGAGATTCTCGTGGAAGAACGCGGACCCGGCCCCATCGGACGGAACCGCTGCATTCGTCAGGGCATTCACACCGCGGCCGGCACCAGTCGCCCCGTGCCACCATCCGAACGGTATCGCCACAACACCGGGCTGAACAGCGGACGAGACCTTCGTCCGAATCGAGAGGCGGCCTCGTTCGTTTTCAACCACGACCATATCTCCGTCAACGAGCTTGCGATCAGCAGCGTCGTCCGGATGTATCTCGAGCAATGGCTCCCCCTCGCGGGGGTGGTGGTCGGCGAAGCCTCCATAGTTGGCATTGAGGAACTTCACGTGCTGCTTGCGGGACATCAATGTCAACGGGTAACGCCCGGCGACGCCTGGGGCGCCGTCGGGGGTCTCCGTTCCCGGCCGGTATCTCAATGACCCAAGCTGGAGCCGACCGTCATCCGTTGCGGGAACTGTGTCCACATAGGGGCGGTGACCCGCGGGTACGTTGAGCCGCACCCAGCCGGCTTCCCGAAGCTGCTCGTAGGTGATGTCGGCGGCCCAGGGGTGATCGGTATCGAGCAGGTCGCGCACGAGCTCCTCATCCGTGGCCTGCAAACGCGGGTCGGCTATGCCCATTGCCGACGCCAGCCGCCTGAAGATCTCGGTGTTCGCCAGCGCTCCGCCCCGCGGTGGTATCGCCGGCTGATTCAAGGCGAGATAGAGATGGCCCCAGGAGATCATGAGGTCGAGGTGCTCGAGTTGGGTCGTTGCCGGCAGAATGATGTCTGCGTAGCGAGCCGTGTCGGTCATGAACTGCTCCACGACCACAGTGAATAGGCTTTCACGTTCCAGGCCTCGAACAACTGCGTTCTGGTCGGGGCAGATAACGGCAGGGTTGCTGTTGTGCACTACCAACGCCTCGATGGGCGGAGCCAGATCGTCGTCGTCGAGGACGGCACCGAGCGCGGCCATGTTGAACCGGCGACGCTGCGGTCTGTCGGTCGGGAAACTGAGGGCTTCCTCGAAGTAGATCTGGGTAGAGCGAGCAAGCCCACCACCAAGGTCCTTCCAAGCACCGGTGACGGCCGGCAGAAGTGCGATCGCCCTCATGATGTCGCGACCGTGCTCACGGTGCTCCGGACCAACAAGTACCCGGATGGCAGCGGGCCGGTTCGAGGCGTAGGTCCTGGCCAGCCATTCGATCTGCGGGACCGTCAAACCCGTGATTTCCGCTGCTGTCTCCGGTGGCATCTCCGCAAAGGACCGGCGAAGGTCCTCCCAACCGGTTGTGCGCTCATCGATCCAAGCTCGCTCGATAATCCCGTCCCGATCCATCACATTCAGCATCGCCAGGATCAGGGCTACATCGGTTCCAGGTCGGATTTGCAGGAAGGCGTCGACCTCTGGGGCACTTGCCGTCGGCGTGCGGATCGGGTCTATGACAACCACCGTCGCTCCGGCCGCCTTCGCCCCTTCGATCATCGGCCAGAGATGGCGGTTGGTGAGCAGCGTGTTGGTGCCCCAGAGAATCACTGTTCTGGAGTGCTCGAGGTCCTCCGGGTCGATGCCAAATGGCAGACCACTCACGTCGGCAGCGCCGAGCCAGGCGGTGACTCCGCAAAGATGGCGGCGGATGTCGCTGGCGCCGATCGAGTCAAAGAAGCGGTCGGCGAGTACGCCCTTCTGTATTGCACCCTGCGTGCCGTCGAACGAGAACTGGAGAATCGCCTCGGATCCGGTAGTTGCAGTGATCTGGGTGAGCTTCCCGGCTATCGCCGCTATGGCTTCGTCCCAGCCAATCGGCTCGAACCGGCCCGCCCCTTTTTCCCCCACCCGGCGGAGTGGTTCAAGCAGCCGATCGGGATGGTAGACACGGTCGACAAAGCGGTTCACCTTGGGGCACAACTGACCCTGGGTAGTGGGGTGGTCTGCGGCCCCGCGCAGTCGAACGACCCGCCCGTCGGCGACGGTGGCTTCCCAGGCGCAAGTGTCGGGACAGTCATGATGACACGCACCGCGTACGACTTCGGTCGGTGGCTGTTCCGGCAACACGCCCGGATCGTAGCTAACCCGGCGGCGGCGGGCGTCACCTCCACAGCGGATGGCGCGTTACGCCTCAGCTTGCCGTCGACTCCTGCCGGGCCCCACGCTCTTCCGCGTCGGCCTCGCGGAGTCTGCTGCGGAGCTGGTTCATGCTTGCCAGCACGGAAGGTCCATCCTCAGTGCCGAGGCGCGGCAGCTTGGCCGAGGTCCGTGAGTAGCGCGAACGCTTCTCGTCCTCGCCGGGCTCCTCGCCGAGGGTGACCTCGAGGGTGGTACCGACGAGTTTCGAGTCCGCCCCGGCGGACCGTAGCCGGATCGCTTCTTGCCTCGCCTCGTCGAGCAGATCGGAGGCGCGGGCTTCTGCTTCCTGCTGCATACGTTCCATTTCCTCGAGTGCCGCGGACATCCCTGCCTCGAGCTGTGCCTTGATGACATCCGCCTCGCTCACCATCTGACGCAAGATGTCATCGGCGACCGGACCATCCGGCGCTGCAGGGTTGCCGTTGTCGGGAATCTGTGCGTCTTCGGCCAGCGCGCTGGACTCGTCTCCAGTTTCGGAGGTGACCGCCACAGAGAACTCGACACCGTCGGCGTCGGATGCATCGCCGTCGGGGGTATCCGGCGGTGCGGTCACTCCGGCGGACAGACGCGCTTCATCTTCGATCTCCCGCGCCTTGAGTCTGGCCTTATCCATGATGCGCTCTTTGGCTTCAAAGACCGCCAGCATTGCCCTGTCGACAGATTCCTCCTCAGCGGCTTGGAGGCGGGTCACCTCACGGTTGGCTTCGGATAGCTCGTGCTGCAGGCGCGCCACATACTCCTCGAGTTCGCGGAACGCTACGTCACATTCGCCAAGGTACTTCTGCACTTCGGCAGGGTCATACCCTTTGCGAACGATCGAGAATTCCTCCTTGAGGGCTCCCTCTTCTGCGCGCGGCTCGTCGGTCACTCGCCGTATATCGACCAATGGAAGCATGACCTTTAGGTCGCTCGACCTATACGCGGAGATTTCTCGACCGTCGACCAATACGACGTCTTCGCTGCCGAATCCTCCGAGTCCGCAACTGATCGATGAGCGTATTCGACCCCGGCAGCCGCCCATCTAGCATTACCCGGTGCGAACCATCATTCGACTGACCGTCCTCGCCATGGTCCTGGCTGCACTTACACCCCTGGCGACCAGCGCCGCAGAGCTCCAGCCGGGTGGCAGTTTCGTCGATGACGATCTCTCTGCACACCAGGGCGCCATCGAAGCGATTGCTGTGGAAGGTATCACCATGGGGTGCAACCCGCCTCGCAATACCCGGTTCTGTCCAGGCGATCCGGTTACCCGGGAACAGATGGCGGCTTTCCTCGTGCGGGCGCTGGGACTGCCCGCCGCCGACACTGCCGGATTCGCCGACATCGGAGACTCGCTTTTCGCCGAAGACATCGATCGCCTTGCCGCAGCCGGCATCACCCGCGGGTGCAATCCCCCGCTGAACAGCGTGTTCTGCCCAGAAGAGCCGGTGACACGAGGGCAGATGGCTGCTTTCCTGAGCCGGGCGCTGGACCTTCCGGCACAGGACGGCGATTCGTTCGTCGATGATGCGGGGACGACGTTCGAGAGCGATATCGAGAGCCTGCACGGGGCCGGCATTACCGCCGGGTGCAACCCGCCGGCCAATGATCGATATTGCCCTGCCAGGAGTGTCACGAGGGCAGAAATGGCGACGTTCCTATCCCGCGGCCTGGGACTCGATGTGGAGACACCACCAGCTCGCCCGTTCATCCTCGACGTGGTGGGGAGGAATGGCTGGGAAGCAGCGAGCCCCCGAGGTGCATTCACCCCGCATGAGATCGAGCGAATCACGATTCACCATGCAGGCGACCTGGATGGACTAACGGGGCCGGCGCAGTTCCGCTCGTGGCAGAGGTGGCACCACACACTGGGGTGGGCAGACATTGCCTATCACTTCATTGTCGGACGCGACGGCAAGGTGTACGAGGGCCGAACGTTCGAGGCGGTAGGCGACACGTCCACCGCATACGATCCCACTGGCCACTTCCTCATCGTCGTCGAAGGCAATTTCGACGTCAGTGTTCCAAGCGAAACCCAGCTCGAGATGACGGCGCAACTGGCCGCCTGGGCATCGCTCCAATTCGACGTGCCGGTGGCGACGATGAGCGGCCATCGTGATCACGCCGCAACCAGTTGCCCTGGTGACAACCTGCATTCACTCATCGTTGATGGGTCAATTCGCTCCAGGGCCGAGGCAATTCTCTCCTTAGGCGGTGTCACGTTGGATATCGCAGAATGACCGGGGACGGCAAGCGTGACATCGTCACCCGAAATTCGGGCAGCCAAGAAGCACGACATGCAGGAGGTCATCGATCTCTACGGGTCTGTCGAATGGGTTGCCTACACAAACGATCCGGAAGCACTGGCGAAGGCGATCGGCAACTCGACCTACGTCGTTGAAGCCAGGACGCCGCAGGGGGATCTGATCGGCCTGGCCAGAGGAATGTCTGACGATTCATCGATCTTCTACCTGCAAGACATCCTCGTCCGCCCCGAATGGCAGCGACGGGGCGTCGGCCGAGCATTGCTCCGGAATTGCCTGGATCGCTTCGATCACGTTCGGCAGAAAGTGCTACTCACCGACGATCAGCCAGCTCAGCATAGATTCTACGAGTCGATGGGCTATCGAGACACCCAGAAGATCGACGAGGTGGGGCTGCACGCCTTCGTGCGTATCGAAGGACTCAGTGGCTCTACAGAGACTTGATGTAGGCGACGAGAGCGTCAACGTCTTCAGTGGTGAGGGTGTCAACATAAGTGTTCGGCATCACATCCGGCTCGAACCCGGCGGCAATTTCGGCATTGGGATCGATGATCGCTCTTATCAGATAGTCATCATCGACAGTGGCCGCGAGGCCCTGCCATGTTGGCCCCGTTCCGTCTAGGCCGTTTGTCGAATGACAGCCGATGCACCCGTTGGTGGTGGCGAGGTTGCGCCCGGTCTCGATCAGCAGATCTTCTCCGGTGAGGTCATCGGCGGGGGCAGCCGCTTCCTCGCCAGAGCCCCAGACATCGTCAAGAAGAGAAACGACCGATCCGCCAACGCTTATGAGCAAGATTGCCGCCAGGGCACCGCCAAAGAGACCCAGAAGAGCGCCCCTGGCGAAGAAAGACTTCTCCTTCTGCTCATCGGCGATCTCGGTTGCCTCTTCCTTGACGTCAGTAGTCACTGCTTCACCATCGCGCTCGATCGGTCATGTGGCCTTGCACATTTCTTCTCAATGTGCGGCAGACTAGTGTCTATTCATGGAATGCACCATGTGGTGCAACAGCAGGTACCCGTCGATCAGGAGCAACCCAGGATGAGCGAGAGAAACAGACGTGAATCTCTACTTCTGGGAGCCATCGCCGGAGCGGTTATCGCCATCGGGCTCATAGTCCCGCTGGTGGCTCTCGGCCTCTAGCCGCTGCTCCATCAGCCCCCTCGCCAAGCACGAGGTGGTCGTCTACGGGTTCCCCCCAACAAACCCGTAGACCACCTACCGCACCACATTGCCTCGAGACCCGGCGAGTTCTCTGTCCGCACGAACCGGCCACTCAGGCAATGTGGGTTCACCACCAAACCTGGCTCCATCTTAAACGCACATAGTGCGTTCTTCGAATGGGGTACCCCGTCTTCGAACCTGCTGCCCAATCCCGGGTCGGCAAATGGTGGGGTCTGAGTGCGGCAACTAGCGTATGCACGATGCAGTCACAGACCGAACCGAGATTGCGAATCACCGTCCGCTTGGCGCATGCCCTGAACCGTCTAATGACATGGGGAATGCCTAGCGAGGACCGTAGACCCATTCTGAGCGAGAGCCTTGCCGACTGGGAGGCGATGGCCGAGGAACAGACGTGGCGTCAGATGCTGTGGCGGGCACTGCGCGGCATACCGTCCGCCATCTGGATGAGGCTCAACCAGCGCGACGTCACTTCCATGCCGGCCGGCATCGCTCTGTCTCTCGTTGGCTTCGGTGGAGTCGCCGCCGGACTGCAGTCGTCGGCCTATCCGCTCGGATTCAGACGCAATGTCATCATCACAGCGTTGGGTCTTCTGCTCGTCGGCGTGAATTTCGTGCGTGATCCCCGGCGCATCCTGCTGCCCCGCTACCGAATCGCCGGATTCCTGGCTGCGATCGGGTTCGGTGGTCTTGCGGTGACACTGCCCACGGCCGCACAGTGGCCGTACGACGGTCCGGTTCTCGAGAACGCCGTGATGGATCGGGCCATGCAGGTCAGCTTTCTAGTCCTCGCCGTCGGCTTCGCCTTCATCGTTGCCGCTTCGTTCCTCCGCGGTCGATCCCGGCTGGTGTCGATAGGAGGATTCCTACTGGTAGTCGGTGTCGCCGTTCTCGGTGTGACCCAACTCTCCTGGGCCTTCGGGATGACTCCAATCGACCTGACGACGGCACTAGCCTCGATTGTCATCGGTCTGGGAGCGCTTTCTTTTGTTCACGTTCTGCCGAGGTTGAGACACATGGAAGTCGTCGGCCGGCAGCCGAAGAACGCACAGTCGGGTCATTCGAAGGGGGTTTCGCCATGAGGAGGAGAGCCGGCACTGGTTTGGTGCGCAATGAGCTCCGCCTTCTACTGACCGCGGCCGACCTCCAGGTGGGAGGTCACGAACGATTCCACGGATACGACCTCGCACACCGCCTCGCCGGCACCGACGACGGCGGCGCCATCATGTCTCAACCCACGCTGTACCGGGCGCTACGCAGGCTCGAAGAGCGGGGCGCACTCAGCAGTGAATGGGAGAACCCCGAGGAGGCCGCGGAGCAAGGCCGCGAGGGCCGCCCGCGTCGTTACTACCGGCTCACTGCCGGCGGTCGCGAGATTGCAGTCAGCGAACTCAGGGCGCAACAGCTGCAGTGGAGCAGCGGGATCCTGGTCCCGCTGTCCACATCGAGCGACTGATCCCGGCCTACTCCTCGTACCCGGGGTGGGCCACCTTGGTGCCTTCGGCCCCGGCAAGCGGGATCTGAGGCAACGAACCGGCGACACCCTGCCAAAAGGCGTACATCTGAGCCGCGGCGTCGAGCGAGAGCGCTTGACCATCGACTGCCGCATCGCCGGCCGCAACAGAGACGACCGCAAGGGTCTCGTTCTCGAGCGTCGCCCGCAACGCAGGCGAGCTGTACTCCACCTGTCCGTTGATCGCCAGCCGGTGGGTTTCCCCATCCCAGCGGGCTTCGACGACCGTGGCATCACCACTCCGCTCGACCCAGAAGGCGTTGTCCTTCTCGGCCTCGAAGTCGGGGCGGTCGAGATAGAGCCGCGGCTTGTCGCGATACGGCTCGCCGGCCGTCGGACAAGCGGTTACGCAGTTGCCGCACTCGTTGCAGAAGTCGGTTAGGACCGCAATCTGCAGCGACTGATCGATTCGGAAAGGCACACTGTCACCCATGACCACCGAGCCGGCACTTACGGACATCGCGGGCAGATCCGCCCGGAACGGCGCCATCTCATAGGTCAGGAGAGCCATGTTCGGGCAAACCCCGACACATAGGCTGCAGATGGTGTCACAGTCGAGACACCGTGACGCTTCGGCCTGTGCCTCCTCCTGTGTGTACGTGTACAACGTCTCGTCGAAGTTGTCCCGAACGTCGAGTGCACTGTGCCGAACCGGCACCCGGTACTCGCGATGAGCCCTCCGAGTCACCATGTCCTGCAGATTCAGCTCGAGTGGCTTCCAGGTCTCCGGCATGGGTACTGCGGTACCGGTTGCCGCCTTGACGATCGCTGAAGCGACCTTCTTGCCGTCCGCCGCCGCTTTCACGATCGACGACGGCCCATCGGCAGCGACGTCGCCACCGGCGTAGACGCCGGGCAACGAGGTCTCGTAGGTGACCGGATCGACCACGATGTAGCCGCGGTTGGTCAGCTCGGGTTTCTGATCGCCGAAGAAGTCGAGCATCGAGTGCTGGCTGATCGCAAGAATCAACGTGTCGAGCTCGACCTCGAACTGCGAATCCGGCACGTCGAACGGGATCTTCCTGCCCGAAGAATCACGCTCGCCCCGATACTCGGTCTTCGTGCACACCAGACCCTTCAGCTTGCCGTCCTCTACGTGGATCGCATGAGGATTGGCCAGTTCGAGAATGTTGACACCCTCAGCAATGCTCTCGTGGATCTCCTCGCGGTCGGCCGGCATCTGGTCGATGGTGCGACGGTAGATGAGAGACGTCTCGGTGGCGCCCACTCGCCATGCGGAACGGACGCAGTCCATCGCTGTGTCACCAGCGCCGACTACACCGACCCTGGGGCCGATCGGCATCGGCGTTCCTTCACGCACACTGCGCAAGAACGCCAAGGCGTCGATGACTCCATCGCTGTCCTCGCCCGGCAGCCCCAGGAACTTGGGCAGCTGGGCCCCGACCGCCACAAAGGTGTACTGGTAGCCCTGATCTCGCAGCTCGGCCAGCGAGAAGTCCTTGCCGGCGGTCGTGTTGTACCTCACCTCCACACCCAGGTCTTCCAGGACCTTGAGGTCCTGATCGATCTGGGCCTGCGGGATGCGGTACTCGGGTATGGCTCCCCCGACCATGCCACCTGCATAGGGGTGGTGCTCGAAGATGGTGACCTCGAACCCGGCCCGGCCGAGCTCTTGTCCGGCAGCAATGCCGGCAGGGCCGGCGCCGATGATGGCCACCTTCCCTGCAGCGCCGGTGGATCTGGTCTCCCCGGTCTCGGACTCGTGCTCCATGATGAATCGCTTCATCTCCCGGATGGCGAGAGGCTCGTCCATGTGGGTGCGGATACACGTGGTCTCGCAGAGATGGTCACAGACCCGGCCCAGCATCGAGCTGAGCGGGTTGTCTGCCCGGGTGATCTCAACTGCCTTGTCGAAGTCGCCTTCCCGGACCGCCCGCATATATGCCGGGACGTCCTGGCTCACCGGGCACTCGTCCACGCAAGGCGCCTCGATACAGTCGAAGAAATGGAGTTCGCGATCCGTCTTCGACCTGTCGGTGCGGAAGGAACCCTTCTTATAGCGCCAGTCGGTGCGGACGAAGGTTGCGTATTGACGCAGGTTCACCCGCTTGAGGGCGTTGACCGCCAGTTTCACCAGCGCCGCGGTGCGCTCCTCGTCAAAGCCGTTTTCTCCGGCCCATACCTCGATGAGGCTGAGCGGCGACGAGCCGTCGTTGTCATAGCGGAGCCGCTCGCTGAGCGAGGCAGCCTGATCGGCGCTGACGTTGAGCCCGCTGTCGGTGAGAGCGGAGAAAGCCAGCAACGGAACGAAGTCGCCCATGCTCTCCTGCGCCACCGCCGTGTTGGCGATGAAGTCGGGGAGACTGGAGGCGTTCGCCCCGTCGAGAGCCTTGTTGAGCTCTTCGATGTACTGCGGCAGTCGCAGGTAGCCACCGGTCTTCAACAGATCGGAGCACACGGTGATGGTGGCCATGCCCGACCGCAACAAATCGGAGACGTTGAACGCATCCGCGCCGCCGGCATACGACAACAGCATGTCCCCCTTGAACTCTTCCGACAAACGAAGGGCAAGGTTGGTGGTCACCGAGTGCAGCGAGCGGCCCGACATGTACATCATGTCGTCGCTCTCAAAAACCGGCCGATGATTCTCCACCTCGAGGGTATTGCTGAGCTTCAATCCAAAGGTCAGATTGTTGGTGCGCGCCACCCGCCGCAAGTTGTGGAACATGGGCACGGCATCGATGTACTTGAGGTCATGACCAAACGCTTCGTCCGGAACGTGAATGTCCCCAAACCCAAGATCGTCGTTGATGATGCCACGCACCCGGTCCACTCCCAGCAGGGTGGGGTTGCACTTGACCGAGGTGTGAATCTTCCGCTCGTTGAGCAGGTAGAGCACGATGGCTTCGATCTCGTCGGGCGGGCACCCGTGCATCGTCGACAGGGTGATCGTGTCCGAAACGGTGTCCGGGATTTCGACGTCCCTGACTTCGGGATACCGCTCCGCGACGATGTCTACATAAGCCTGCTTGTACGCCGAAGCGTCGGCCATGGCATCGAAGTACCACTGCACGTTGGGCTTCTTGATGCCTTCGAGGTTGTAACCGACGGACATGTTGAAGATCATTCCGGGCGAATCGCCGGGAAAGCCGAGCTTCTTGTGCAGTGCGTGGATCAAGACCCAGGCACGCAGGTACTCGTCGAACGATTCGTAGACCTTCAGTTCCTGAGACCACTCGACGTTGTAGCCCTCATCTTCGAGATCGATGCAGGGCTTGTTGACATCCAGTTCGTCGAGCGTCTGGATGGTCTTCAGCTCCAGGAAGCGGGCACCAACCAGCCAGGAGACAATGATGTTCTGCGCCATCTGGGTGTGCGGGCCGGCGGCAACGCCGAACGGCGTCTCGAGTAGTTGCCCGTATTTCTCGAAGCGAAAACGGTCGTTCTCGGACGGCACAAAGAAGGCCGCGCGAGGGATGCCAAAGATCGAGTCCTTCTCCTCGAGTTCCGTGAACACCCAATCCGTTAGCTGCTCCATCGTGATCTGATGGAAACGGTCCGACATCAGCGGCTCCTCTCAGCCTGAGTTGTGATTCCTAGAGCTTTGCGTGCAACCTCTTCGCCTGTTCCCTGGCCTTGGCGCGGATCTCCTCACCATCGACCCTTGTCGGCTTGCCGTCGGCGAACACGACTTCGCCGTCGACCTTGACTTCCAGCGGATAGATCCCCGGGGTGAACGCGATGTGCCACGGATCCATCGGGTCGTAGGACCAGGTGACCTCGTCGTTCTTCGCCTCGGGAACGATGTTCCAACCCTCCGCCAGCCACGACCATGCGGGGTCGGGCCCGACGGTTACGTCCACGGACCGCTGCATGACATACGCCAGCCGGAAGCTCTCGATCATGTTGGCTCCGATGCCGTCGGTACCGAGGGCGACCGGATTGGAGAACCGGGCCGGATTGGCGTAGCCCACTCCGTTGTTGAGATTGGAGCGGGGGTTGTGCAGGATCGTGCCCTTCAGGTTGTGATCCGTCGGCAGGTGGACACAGTGGCTGATCAGCCAGTTGTCCTCGGTGAGCCCCTCGAGCCGCTTCGGGGCGTCGATATCGCCGATGCCCTCACAGACGTGGATATGAACACCAACTCCCAGATCCCTGGCAAGGCCGGCCGCAGCTTCAAGAGATTCATCGGTGCATGTGAAGGCGGCATGGATGCCGACGAGGGCCTTCCCGCCCGCCTTGATGAACCGCTCGTTCTCGGCGAGACCCCGCTTCACCTGGTCCGGGCCGTTGCGGTCGCTGATCCCGTAGGCGGTCAGAAGCCTGACACCTACCTCAGCGCACGCGTCGGCGAGTACCGACAGAGATCCCTCGATGGCGTTCGGCGATTCGTTGTGGTCGACGATTGCCGTTGTGCCTGATTCGAGTGCCTCCAAGGCGCCCAAACGCGCCGACGCATAGAGCATGTCGAGATCGAGAGCCCGGTCCAGCCGCCACCAGACCTGCTCGAGGATCTCCTGAAAGTCGGTGGCGACCTTTGGTGGGGGGGGCATGCCCCTGGCCAGCTCGGAGTAGAGATGATGGTGGGCGCATACGAGGCCCGGCGTGGTCGTCGTCACTTCGCTACCTCCAATGGCTGATGGATGTTGAACGGGACACGGGTTCGACGCTTGCCGTCTACTTCGTAGAAGGCACCAGCAACAGCTCCCGCGGTGGGAACCAGACCGATCTCTCCGACCCCTTTCACGCCGTACGGTGCCCTGGGTTGGGGCACTTCGACGAGGATCGTCTCGACATCCGGCATGTCCTTGGCACGCAAGATGCCGAGGCTGCGCAGCGTCCAATTGGTTGGCTGGGCTTGATCATCGGTGGGAAAGTCCTCGGTGAGGGCGTAGCCGAGACCCATGTGGACGGCACCTTCGATCTGGCCTTCTGCCAGCATCGGGTTGATCGCACGACCGACGTCGTGGGCGGCCACCACCTTCTCTATTCCCCCGGTGGCCTTGTCCGCAATGACCAGCTGACAGGCATAGCCGAAGGCCGAATGAAGGATGGGGTTCTCTACTTCTTCTTCGAGTGCATTCGTCCAGTCGACGCGGTACTCGCCCATGTAATCGACGCCGGGAGCTTGCCCGTGCTCGTTGGCCACCCGGCAGGCATCTGCAACGCCACCCGCCGCCATGAGGGTCCCTCGGGAACCGGTGGTTTGGCCGGCACCGAGCTCACGGGTGGTGTCGACAACGACCTTGATTCGGTCGGCATCGATGCGGAGCTCCTCAGCCGCTACCTGAAGAGCGACCGTGTGGACTCCTTGCCCCATCTCGGTCCAGCAATGACGAACCTCGACGGTGCCATCCTCTTCGAACCTGACAACGGCTCGGGAAATCTCGAGGAATCCGTTGCCCAGCCCCGAGTTCTTCAGGGCGAGGCCCAGCCCGACGGCCTTGCCCTCTGCCCGCGCCTGATCGTAAGCCGGCTTGACGGCGTCGAGACACTCCTTGGCGCCGCGACAACCGTCGTCCATGATCTGGCCCGGGCCCCACACGACTCCGGGACTGATCACGTTGCGGTTGCGCATCTCCCACCCGTCGATGCCGACGGCATCGGCGAGACGGTCGATGACGCCCTCCATGGCGAACTGGGCTTGATTGGCCCCGAACCCGCGGAAAGCTCCACAAACGGGGTTGTTGGTACGAACGGCGATTGCCTCAACGTCCACCGAACCGATCACGTAAGGCCCGGTCATGTGGCCGGCCGCACGTTCCAGCACCTTCATCCCCACAGATGCGTAGGGACCGGAATCTCCGATCATGCGCGATCTGAGGGCGGTCAACTTGCCCGTCTCATCACAGCCTGCCCACAGCTCGATCTCGATCGGGTGGCGCTTGGCGTGGATCCGGAACGACTCCTCGCGCGACAGCGTGCATTTGACCGGTCGCTGCAAGAGGTGGGCGGCGAGTGCGGTTTGCCCTTGATTGGACATGTCCTCTTTGCCGCCAAAGGCACCGCCGTTCGACACAAGTTCGACCGTGACCCGGCTCTGGTCAACATCGAGCAACGAGGCGATCTGGTTGCGGTCGTCCCAAACTCCCTGACCCCCCGAATAGACCAGGAGGTTGCCCTCGCCGTCGGGGACGGCCAGCGTCGACTCGGGCTCGAGGAAGGCGTGCTCCACCCTCTGGGTTTGAAAAACTTCGTGCAGGGTGTGCGCCGAATTGGCCAGGGCTTCGTCGACATCACCGCGCTTGTACTTGGAGGTCGAGAGCACGTTGCCGTCGAGACCCCAAACCGCATCCTCCTCAGAAGCCAACGCGCTCTTGGCGTCGGCAAACGGCGGCAGGACGTCGTACTTGATCTCGATGAGTTCGGCCGCTGCCCTCGCCTGAGCCTTGGTTTCGGCAACGACGATTGCGAGCACGTCTCCGTAGTACGACGTACGCCCGCCCTCAGGGATGAACACGGGCCAGTCGGTGTAGATGATGCCGACGCGCAATTCGCCCGGCACATCTGCGCCCGTGAACACATCGACAACCCCGGGTGCGGCCTTCGCCGGTGCGGTGTCTATCTCGATGACGTCGGCGCGGGCATGATCCGCGAGCCGCAAAGCACCGTGCAGCAGGCCCTCCGGGCGGATGTCGTCGACATACCCCCGATCGCCGAGCGCCAACTCGAGAGACTCGTACTTGGCACCGTTGTCCCCGATCTTCTGCGGTGTCCCCGGCTCCGGGATTTCGCCGGTGGCGAGCAGATCGACGGCCTCGAGAATCTTTGTGTAGCCGGTGCATCGGCACAGATGGGCGCCAAGCCTTCCGGCAGCAACCTGGGAAGTGACTCCGGAAGGACCCTTCTGGTCGAAGAGGGCCTTGGTACGTACCAGGATGCCGGGAGTACAGAATCCGCATTGCAGTGCACCGGTGACGGCAAAAGCCTTGCCCAGGCGATCCCGTTCCTCTGGATCGAACCCTTCGAGGGTGGTGATCTGCTTGCCGGCGGCCTTCTCCATGCCGACGAGGCAGCTCTGGATAGCCTTGCCGTCGAGCAGAACTGTGCAGGCACCACACTGGCCGGATGGAGAACATCCATCCTTGGGTGACGTTACCCCCAGCTCTTCACGCAACGCCGACAACAGATGCGGATGGTCGGATTGGACTTGGACGTCACGGCCGTTGACCGAGAAAGACGTGGCTTCGGACATCACACCTCCTCCTCAAATTGAACTATCTCGATCATCTTAGAGGGTTTACTTTTTGTCAAATCTCTCTTGCGGCTACTCAGGTCGAATTGGGAGCGCCCCCCACCTGGTGAGACTATCCAAGAGGAAGGCCTGTTGCATGCCGGGACGCCGTCGGCGCCGACCTCGTCTCATTCGAATCGCAGCTGGTAATCCGACCCGTATAGAGTTGTGCCATCCGCCGAGGAGCACCCGTGTCGACAATCTGCAGTGCCGAGTTCCTGGTCGAACCGTTCGAAGAAGGGAATCCCGGCCCGCACGTTGTGGCCGCGGTCGAAGCGGTCAAGGCATTGGGTTTCGAGCCGGCGATGGGACCGTTTGGTACCACCATCGAGGGTGGATCAGGCGAAATAATCGAAGCGGTGAAGAGGCTGCTCCAGGCGGCTACTGCCGCCGGCGCCTCCCGGGTCTCGATCCAGCTGGACACATGTGGCAATGAGTAGCAGCCCCGACGACCTGTTCAAGGCTATACAGCCTCTCCTCGACGCTATCGGCGGCGATGCGGTGTCGGCGGATCAGGTTGACACGGGCGACATTGAGCTGGAGTGGGAGGGAGAAGTCGTCGGTGCGGTGAGGTTGCCCCCACTCTCACATGCGCTCGAGCTGCTGGTATCGCGCATCGAGGCGGAGCTGGGGGCACCGCTCAAGGACCTCGACCGGGTAGAGAAGCAGGTAGCGGTCCGTTTGCTCGACGAGCAGGGTGCCTTCCTCCTGCGCAAGTCGATCGAGTACATCGCCGACGTCATGAACGTCAGCCGTATCACCATCTACAACTACCTCAACGCCATTCGCGACTGATCGCGAGTACAGGTTTGAAACGACACCTCGCGGGACCTCTACTCATCATCTCGGCCACGGTGCTGTGGGGGACCACCGGCACGACCCAGCAATTGGCCCCCGATGGTGCCACGCCTCTGTCCATCGGTTCGCTACGGGTGCTTGTGGCAGCAGTTGCTCTGATGGCTATTGCGGCCGGGACCCACCAGTTGAGAGACCTATCCGGTTTGCGCCGCCCGGCAACGCTCGTTGCCGCTCTCGGGGTCGGCCTATATCAACCATTCTTCTTTCTGGCGATTGATCGCACCGGCGTAGTCGTGGGAACAATCGTTGCCATCGGAACAGCACCCGTCATGGGTGGCCTGCTCGCCTGGGCATACGACCGAGAGCCGCCATCCCCCATCTGGATCGCGGCTACCGGCGTCGCCATCTTCGGGGTTGCTCTTCTCACCGCGACCGGCGAGGACGTGGGTGCCAGCGCCGACGGCATTGTGTTTGCTCTGCTGGCGGGAAGTGCCTACGCCACCTACGTCATTGCCGCCCGCCAGTTCTCTAGAGCCGGAGACGTGGTCGGATCCACCGCGATCATCTTCGCCATCGCCGCGGTCCTACTGTTGCCGTTGCTCGCCGTCGACAGCCTGGAATGGGTGGCGTCGCCCGGGGGCGTTCTCACCATTCTGCATCTCGGGTTGCTGGCAACGGCGGCCGCTTACCTCTTGTTCGCGAAGGGCCTCGAAACCACCCGATCGACCACGGCCACGACACTGAGCCTTGGTGAGCCGGTCACCGCGGCTGTGCTCGGCGTAATCGTCATCGGGGAAAGACCCACTCTTCTCGGCTGGATGGGATTTACGCTTGTGCTGGTCGCACTCGCAGCCGTTGCCGCCGAAGGGCGATCACACCGGGTCACACCGGAGAGGGATGCGCGGACGGCCCGTTGAGGCAGCTGCCTTATGCCCGCGCGCCACACCCCGTGTCGTCTAGGCTCAACGGATTCGCCGGGTAGACGGCAAACCTGCACCACCAAACTTGACATTTTGTAAACCAGCTAGCACCCTTGCGACATCGCACTTCGTGAGGAAAGACAGAGGAGGGTCGGGTGGCCAGCCTAGGTAGCGCTCGTAGAAGCAGTTATCTCGCCTACAGCGTTCCAGTCCTGTCTGTCCTAGTCGCCTTGATCATCGGCGCCATCATGCTCGTCATGCTCGACGCCAGCCCCGCAGAGGGCGTGAAGGCAATGTTCGACGGTGCCTTCGGTAGCGGCGAGGCGCTCATCAGCACCGCCCTCAAGGCAACCCCGCTGCTTCTGGTCGGTGTCGGTATCACCATTGCCTTCCGGGCAAATGTCATCAACATCGGCGGCGAAGGCCAGATGGTTGCCGGCGGGTTGCTGAGCACCGCAACGGCTCTCTGGCTGGGCGACGCTTTGCCGGCGCTCATCATGGTCCCCCTCGTCCTCATCGCCGGCATCATCGGCGGCGCCATCTGGGGATCCGTCCCCGGTGCACTCAAGGCCTACTACGGGGTAAACGAAATCCTCAGCACGATCATGCTCAACATCGTCGCAGTGCAGCTCATGAACTTCCTGCTGCGCGGACCGATGATCGACCCCGGCGAGATCGACCGGGGCACCCGCATCCCGCAGACCGAGCGCCTCCCCGAAGCTGCCGATCTACCGCTGATCCTCGGCAGCGATCGGCTCCACATCGGTCCCCTCATCGCCATCCTCGCCGCAATCGCGGCATACATCCTTCTGTGGCGAACCCCCCTTGGGTACCGGGTCCGTGCAGTGGGCCAAAACCCCGATGCCTCGAAGTACGCCGGCATCCCCGTGAAGCGGACCGTGACCCTCGCCCTGACGATGAGCGGCGCCATGGCAGGCCTCGCAGGCGCCGTGCTGGTGTTCGGCAGCGAAAGCCACCGCATGGTCACCGACGGTTCGACGGCCGGGTTCACGGGCAGCGCCGGATTCAACGGCATCGTCGCCGCCCTCTTCGGCGGTCTACATCCGCTGTGGACCATTCCGGCTTCGTTCCTATTTGGCGGACTGCTCGTAGGCGGTAACGCGCTGCAGCGTGCCGTGCAGGTTCCGTCTGCGCTCATCCTGGCCCTCAACGGCCTGGTCGTGATCTTCGTGGTGTCCACCGACCGCTACAAGAAGCTCTTGCGGGAGCGGGCTTCAGCCGCCGAAACTGCAGCCAAGCTCGCTGAGCAGGAGAACGAGGATCCCGTGCCGGCGGCGGTAGGAGCGGTTGAGGACGGCCCGCCCGATAGAGCGGGCCCCGCGTCCGACGACGCGGGCGGCGAACAAGGGTCGGGTGAACAATGAGCGATTTTTTCACCGAAGCGGTCCTGATTGCAACGGTCGCCGGTGGTATCCGTCTCGCCGTGCCACTGCTGCTGGCGGCGCTTGGGGAGACATTTGGGCAGCGCAGCGGTGTGCTCAACCTCGGTGTCGACGGGATCATGCTGCTCGGCGCCTTCACCGGCTATTACACCGTACTCAAGACGGGCAACGTCTGGTACGGGCTGCTCGCCGGCATAGCCATCGGGATCGTGTTGGGACTGGCATCGTCGTTGATCTCAGTGACGCTGCAGGCCGAGCAAGGCATTTCCGGCATCGGCGTCTACCTGTTCGGACTCGGGATGAGCGACCTCTTGTTCCAGAGGCTTGTCGGAACACCCGTTCCGATCACCAAGTTCCCCAAGATCGACATTCCGGGGCTCAGCGACATCCCCTGGCTCGGCGGGATGTTCTTCTCCCACAGCGTGGTTGTCTATCTGGCTTTCCTGTCGGTGCCTGTTGCGATGTTCATCATCAACAAGACCAACTTCGGGATGAATATCCGGGCCGTCGGCGAAAACCCCGAGGCCGCCGACAGCTTGGGAGTGAGCGTCTCACGAGTGCGGTATGCCACCGTCACAATCGGCGGCACCCTCGCCGGAGCGGCCGGGGCGGCACTTGCCATCGACCTCGGAATCTTCCAGCAAAATCTCACCAACGCCCAGGGCTTCATCGCAATTGCCCTCGTCTATTTCGGAGCGTGGCGACCCCTGGGAGTTATGGCGGGAGCCCTCCTCTACGGCTTCGTCAATTCGCTGGTCCTGCAGTTCAAGACGCTCGGAATCATCCCGCAAAGTTGGTCCGACATCGCCGCAATGGCCCCGGCCATTATTACGATCCTGGCACTGGTGATAGTGGCGAGGCGCTTCCGCGCTCCGTCGGCGCTCACCAAGCCGTTCACGAGAGGTACATGAACAACCGGCAGGTGATGAGCCTGCAGGCGAAGCAATAGGAGAAATCAATTGAGTAGAAACGCATGGATCTGGCTGGGTGTAGCGGCAGCTGCCCTGCTGGTGATCATCATCGTCGCCGTCTCCGGCGGGGACGACGAGACCACCGAGACCACAGTCGCTGCCGAGACAACAACGACAGCCGAAGAAACGACAACGACCGCAGGTGAGACCACCACAACCGTCGAAGGTGAGACCACCACAACAGCAGCGGAGACCACCACGACCGCAGCGGCCGCGGAACCGATCCGTATCGCCATCGTGGCGCCTTCAGCTTCTAACGACCTTGCTTTCACGCAGTCGATCGTTGATGCCGTCAACGTAATCGAGGGTGAGCGCGAAGTCGCCGAGGTTGCCGTCACCGACGGTACGTTCGTAGTTGACGATGCCGCCGCGGCGATCCGAGATTATGCAGCCAGCGGTTTCGACCTGGTCATCGCCCACGGTTCACAGTACGGCGGTTCGCTGCAGGAGATCGCTCCGGACTTCCCCGAGACCACATTTGCCTGGGGCACCGCAGCCGATACCTTCGGCCTTTCGAACGTCTTCGCCTATGAGGCCGCGTCTGATGAGGGTGGCTATGTAATGGGCGTGCTCGGTGCAGCTCTCACCGAGACCGGCACCATCGGAATCGTCGGACCGGTCGAGGTCGGCGACGCCAAGCTGTACGTCGATGGCTATAAGGCAGGCGCTGAGGCCAACGACTCCGGCGTAACGGTCAACATCAACTACACCGGTTCCTTCAGCGATGTGGCGCTGGCCTCCGAGGCCGCCCAGGCACATGCTGCGGCCGGAGCCGACATCATGACCGGTACCGCTCAGATGGTGGTCGGCGCCGTTGGCGTCGCTGCCGATCAGGGAATCCCCTGGTTCGGCACCCAGGCCAACCAGACGAGTCTCGCCCCGGAGATAGTCGTAGCCAGCCAGGTATACAAGTGGGAAATCGTCCTGCGCCAGATCCTCGACGATATGGCAGCGGGAACCCTCGGCGGATCCGTGTACGTGATCGACCTGGCCAATGAGGGACTCGCCATCGAGTACAACGACGGCTTTGCGCTGAGCGCCGAGGTCAAGGCGCTGGGCGATCAGGCCATTGCCGATATCATCGCGGGCGCAGTTGAGCCCACCGGATAACAGTAAGAAACAGCGTCCCCGGGGGTTTCGACCCCCGGGGACACCAAACCCAGGAGTGCCCGTGGCCGACGTCCCGATGCTCGAGATGAAAGGAATCACCAAACGATTCCCCGGCGTTCTCGCCAACGACAACGTCGACTTCGACCTGTACGCAGGCGAGGTTCACACCCTGCTCGGCGAAAACGGTGCCGGCAAGAGCACCCTGATGAAGGTCCTCTACGGCCTCTACCAGGCCGATGAGGGAGAGATGCGGCTCAACGGGGAACCGGTGACGATCACCAGCCCTACATCGGCGATCGAGCACAACATCGGCATGATCCATCAGCACTTCATGCTGGTCGACACATTGACTGTTGCTGAAAACGTTGCGCTCGGCCTTCACTCCAGCCGTGGGGCGCTGACCGACCTCGATGCCGTTTCTGAGAAGATCGTCGACTTGGGTTCGCAATACGGATTGGAAATCGATCCGGCGGCCACCGTCTGGCAGCTCGCCGTCGGGCAGAAGCAGCGGGTTGAGATCATCAAGGCGCTGTACCGTGAAGCTCAGCTGCTCATCCTCGACGAACCGACGGCTGTGCTGACGCCGCAGGAGGTCGATCAGCTGTTCGAGACCCTGAACCAGATGACCGCAGACGGTCGGGGACTCATCTTCATCTCTCACAAACTCCACGAAGTGCTAGCGCTCAGCGATCGGATAACCGTTCTGCGCCAGGGCCGGGTGACCGGCTACACAACGACTGAGGGAGCGACTCGCGCTTCGCTTGCGTCGATGATGGTCGGGCGCGATGTGAAGCTGGCTCCGGACAAGCCTGAGGTTGAGACCGGTTCAGCAGCTCTGGAGATCACGGGACTTCGCGTCATCGGGGACCGGGGCAACGTGGTTATCGATGGCCTCGACCTGGACGTCCGCAGGGGCGAGATCCTTGGGATTGCCGGGGTGTCGGGTAACGGGCAGCGCGAACTGGCCGAGACCATTGCCGGCCTCCGCGACGCCGAAGCCGGTTCCATTTCCATCGCCGGCACCGACGTCACGAATGGGCGTCCCGTGGATGTGCGAGCTGCCGGATTGGCCTATGTGCCGGAAGGCAGGATGAAGGATGGAAGCATCGGGCTATTCACCGTCGCCGAGAACCTCCTCCTGATTGATCACAATTCCAAGGAGTTCCTCGACGCCGGGCTTCTGAACTTCGATGCCATCCGGACTCACAGTCAGACGCTCGTCGATGAATTTGCAGTCAAAACCCCCAGCCTGGATACCCCGGTGCGCAGCCTCTCCGGTGGCAACATTCAGAAGCTGATTCTCGCCCGTGAGCTCTCGGGCACTCCCAATGTCCTGATTGCCTCACAGCCGACCCGGGGTGTCGACATCGGCGCCGCCGAGTACATCCACAAGCGGCTGGTAGCCCAGCGATCCGAGGACACCGCCATCCTCGTCATATCGGAGGACCTCGATGAGATATTCGGGCTCTCTGATCGCATCGCCGTCATGTACGAAGGACGCATCATGGGCATCGTCGACACCTCGATTACGCGTGAGGAGATCGGCCTGATGATGGCCGGCGTCACCCGCGAAGAAGCCGCCGCAGGGTAGGCGGATCGTGCGGCTCGACTAGCGTGACACCATGAAGTCTCACTTCATCGACGTCACCGGCCCGAGTCACTATCTGGAACTTGAAAGTGACGGGCCCCCGCTGGTGCTCGTACACGGAATCGGGGCTTCCTACCTGAGCTGGCAACCGGTTGTTGAGTTGCTGGCACAGACGTACCGCGTGTTGGTCCCAGACCTGATCGGCTTTGGGTTCACCCCACCCCACGGACGCAAGACCACCGTGCGCCGCAACGCCGAGTTCCTCATCGACTTCGTCGAAACGATGGCGGCGGATCGCGTGACGCTGGTAGGTAACTCCATGGGGGGCCTCGTGTCCATGCTTGCTGCGGTGGAGCGCCCCGGCCTCGTGGAACGAATCATCCTGGTGAATCCTGCCCTACCTGTGGTGAGCATTCGCTCGATCTCTCGTGACAGCCAGCGGCTGGTGCTCCCGTTGCTCCCCATGGTCGGTAACACTGCCGCCAAGTACTACTACCACGAACGATCACCCGAAGAAGAGGTAGAAGACACTCTGCGCCTCGTGCTGAGTCGCGGCGCCAAGATCGATCCGATCTACCGGGCCGCGGCAGTCGAAATGGCCCGGGCCCGACGCGAAATGGAATGGAACGTCGACGCCTTCACCGATGCCGCCCGTTCGATAGCGGTTGAACTACGATCGCGCCGCAAATTCCACGAGTTGCTCCACCGGATCTCCCAGCCAACTCTGCTGATGCACGGCACAGAGGACAGGGTCGTCCCGCCCGATTCCGCCCGCTGGGCGGCCCAGCAACGTCCCGACTGGGCATTTCGCCTGCTCGAGGGCGTGGGCCATACACCGCAGATCGAAGACCCGGCGCTGTTCGTCGCCCTGGTCGAAGACTGGCTCGACCAACCGGCTCACCTGACCCACAGATAGCCGTATCCGCCAACCCTGGGTTCGCAGCCACCAAATCAGCGGCTCCGAGCCCTGGGTTCGTAGCCGGGGCTAATCCCAGAGGGATTCGAGCACCCCGGCGACGGTGTCCTCGCCCCGAGGAGAGGTGCCGGCGCCGCCCTCTTGCTCGGGGACACCGGCCACAACCGGCTCAAACCGATCGGCAGCTGAAGTCAGGAAGCGGCTCGGGACGGCGTAGCTGTGCCGGCCGTCCGATCCAAAACGACGGTGGTAGAAGCGCTGCGGAAACGACACCGTGAGGTGATCCTTTGCCCGGGTGAGCGCCACGTAGAGCAGACGTCTTTCCTCTTCGACACCGCCCGGCTCGTTTAGGGCCATGTCCGACGGGATGTTGCCGTCGGCAGCGTGGATCACGTAGACCACAGGCCACTCCCCTCCCTTGGCCGAGTGAATCGTGCTCAAAATCAGGTAGTCGTCATCGAGATGTGGCGGTCCAACCTCGGTCGTCGAATGGGGCGGGTCGAGAGTCAACTCCGCAAGAAAGCGGCTGCGGTCCCCATAGCCGGAGGCGATATCGCTCAGCTGTTCGAGATCGGCAACCCGAACTGCCGCGTCGTCGTAGCAGCGATCGATGACCGCCTGCAGGAAAGGCATCAACCGTTCGATCTGGGCACCGGGATCGAGGGGCCGAGTGGCACAATCCAGCAACGCTTGTTGGAGTTCGATCAGGAGCGGTCTGGCATCTGCCACTACCGGGAAGCCTCCCTCGCAGAACTCGAGCAGGGGTGCCTCGTTGGACTCCGTGAGATCGGTCAGAATTCGGCGAGCAGTCGCCGGCCCAATACCCGGGATGAGTTGAAGGACCCTGTGCCAGGCAAGCTCGTCACGCGAGTTGTCGAGGATCCGCAGTGCCGCCATCAGGTCTTTGACATGGGCGGCTTCGAGGAATTTCAGGCCACCAAACTTGGCATATGGGATCTTCCGCCTGCTCAGCTCGATCTCGAGGCCATCGCTGTGATGCCCGGTCCGGAACAGAACCGCCTGGTCCTGCAAGGGCACTCCCAACTCCCTCATTTCGAGGACCCTGTCACACACGTATTCTGCCTGTGCAGCCTCGTCGACACAGGTGACCAGGCCGGGACGAGGGCCGGAGGGGCGATCCGACCACAGTCGTTTTGAAAACCCACCGGCGGCCTCCGAGATCACAGTATTGGCGACATCGAGGATTTGCGGCGTAGAGCGATAGTTCTGTTCCAGCTTGATCACGGTGGTTCCCGGGAATACCTCGGGGAACTCTGTGATGTTCTCGACTGTGGCTGCCCGGAATGAGTAGATGGACTGGGCATCGTCCCCGACCACGGTCACGTTGCCTGCGGTGCCGCACAGCAGTCTCAGCAGGTCCGCCTGGATCCGGTTCGTGTCCTGATACTCATCAACGAGGACGTGATCGAACATGGCGGCGACAGTCCCGGCGGCCGGCGAATCGAGCAACGCCCGCCAGTAGAGCAGCAGATCATCGAAGTCGACCACATTGTGCCGGCGTTTCCTTTCGGTGTACCCCCGGAAGATCTCCTTCAGTTCATCCCCGTGATCCTGACACCACGGAAACCGCTCCTCGAGCACCCTGGTCAGCTTCTCCTGACCATTGACCGCTCGGGAGTAGATCGCGGCGATCGTCTCCTTGCGGGGAAACCGGGTCTTCGCCTCGGCGAAACCCAGTTCGGCACGGAGAAGGCCGAACAGACCGGCGACGTCACCCTGGTCGAGCACGGTAAACCCATCATCGAGGCCGACGGCAGCAGCGTTGCGCCGCAGAAGGCGATTGGCGATCGAATGAAACGTCCCGCCCCACACCCGTCCGGTGGATTGGTGGTCGATGAGTCCACCGGCGCGCCGCAACATCTCTGCCGCTGCCCGTCGCGTGAACGTGAGGAGGAGAATCCGCTCCGGTGGTGTCCCGTCGTCGATCAGCCGGGCAACCCGGCTTGCCAGGGTCCTGGTCTTGCCGCTTCCGGCGCCGGCGATGACAAGAAGCGGGCCACCGTCGTGGAGTACAGCTTCCTGCTGCCGGTCGTTGAGGCCATCGAGCCAAGGGTGGGTATCTGACAGACGAGCGAACATGTGTTCGATGCTAGTCGGCGGCTGAGTGCGGAGCAGCCTTTCCGATCCCTAGAGGAAGCGGTCTCTGTTGACGATCACCCTCTGATGGGTTCCATAGGCCGCAACCTCGTCGCCTTCGCTAACCCGGTATTCGAAGAGAACCCGCTTCCCCTCGACTGCAGCCACTTCGGCCCGGGCCGTCACTGCAGCGCCGAGATGAGTCGCCTTGACATGATGAATCTCGGCGTGGACTCCGACCGAGGTTTGGTGCTCCTCGAGTACGTCCCCGAGAGCTGCAACGGAGGCCTGCTCCGACAGCGCCAGCACCCGCGGTGTGGCCAGCACGGGCACGTCACCCGAGCCGTGAGACATGGCGGTGTCCGCTTCTCCCACCACGAGGGTAACTTCAGCGCTGGTTCCCGATTCGATCATGGGGTGACCATAGCCGCCACCGCATTCGCTACCGTGGCCCGCAGCGAGGAGGTGGCGGATTGGTGAAACTGCATCGCGAAGGACCGGTCTATGTTCTGACGATGGACGACGGCGAGAACCGGATGAACGAGACCTGGCTCGATGCCATGAACTCGGCGCTCGATGAGGTCGATGCGGGCGCCGACCCTGTGGCGTTGGTGACCACGGGTGATGGCAAGTTCTACTCCAACGGGCTGGATCTCGAGTGGATATTGGGATCCGGGGCCGATATGCCCAAGTTCGTGGCCGGGGTTGAGCGTCTGTTTGCGAGAGTTCTGGCGGCTCCCTACGTGACCGCTGCGGCGTGTAACGGTCATACCTTTGCCGCGGGGGCGATGCTGGCATTGTGTCACGACTTCCGCGTCATGCGTGCAGATCGTGGTTTCTTTTGCCTGCCCGAGGTCGATATCAAGATCCCGTTCACCGACGGTATGAATTCGCTCATCATGTCGCGCATGACAATCACGGCCGCTCACGAGGTCATGGTCACCGGCCGTCGCTTCGGCGGCGAGGAGGCGGCCGCCGCCCACATCGTCCACCATGCCGTTCCCGAGGCGGAGGTACTGACAACGGCGACGACGATTGCAGCGCAACATGCCGGCAAGGACCGCAACACCCTGGGGACGATCAAAGAGCGCATGTACGGAGAAACGATCCGGCTCCTCAAGAACAGCCCGGGCACGGAACCGACCTGAACATGCATCCCATCGATCGGGCCGGGGCCTTCATGATCAAGCGCGGCCCCCGACGATTGCGCATCTTCCCGGGCGGATGGGGCGAGCAGAGATACGTCGCCCTTCTCCGTGACATCGGTGTCTTTGATGAACCCCCGCCACCTCTGACGATCTCATGGGGACCGACCAAGCACCTTGCCGACAGAACCTGCGCCGACGGCCATTTTGCGGCATTCTCCGACCTTCCGCCGGAAGCAGCGACGGCCGCGATCCGTCTCATCGAACCGGTCGGCGGCAGCGAGCGGCTCTGTCTGCTCATGGCTGCATGGAACGACCACGGGTACGACACCCGCCAACACCTGGCCGACGAGCTCTTGCAGCGCGGCATCGCCAGCCTCATCCTCGAAATCCCCTACTACGGCCACCGGAGGACGGTGGGGCACGACGATCAACCGATCCAGACAGTTGCCGATTTCGCCCGCATGGGAGTCGGTGCCGTGAGCGAGGGTCGGGCACTGCTCAACCACTTCAGACCCCGCTACCGCATGGGGGTATCCGGCTACTCGATGGGGGGCAACATCGGGGCACTCGTCGGTGCAACCGCAGGCTTCCCCGTGGCCATGGCTCCCCTGGCTGCATCGCACTCACCGGGACCGGTCTTCCTCGACGGCGTGATCAGCTACGGGATCCAGTGGGAGCCTTTGGGGGGAACAGACCAAGCGGACGACTTGCGGGCCGCACTGACCAGCGCCTCCGTGCTCCGGCTGCCAGCACCAGATTGGGCGCCGGCGGCCGTCATGGTGGCGGCGCGCCATGACGGCTTCATCCCAATCGATGCCGTGGAGGCGCTCCACGATCACTGGCCGGGTTCTGAGCTTCGATGGAGACGGGGCGGACACGCGACGCTGCTGTGGAAACAGCGGGCTGCTCTCGCCGACGCCATCCTCGCTAGTTTCGACCGTCTGCCAGCGTCACAAGTCGCCTAATCTAAGGGTCATGAGCGACTTTGGTATCGGCAGGGCCGGCGGAACAACCGTGATCGCACTGGAGGGAGATGTCACCCGTCAGCAAGTGGAGGCGGTGGTCAATTCTGCGAACGAGACGCTCCAGCACGACGACGGTGTGGCCACAGCGATCGTGCGCACCGGCGGCAGGGTGATCCAGGAAGAGTCCGATAGTTGGGTTCTCGAGAACGGTCCGCTCGATCCCGGGCATGCTGCAGTGACCACCGGCGGGATGCTGCAGGCATCGCACGTGATCCATATTGTCGGGCCGAGGTACGGCGAATCCGAAGAACCCGACGCAGTGATGGCGGCCTCGGTGCAGGCGGCACTGAACGCAGCCGACAGCCACGGCCTGCAGTCGATTGCGTTCCCGGCGATCGCCACCGGAAGACGGGCCGTCCACGCCACGGCGGCAACCAGGGCAATCGTGGCTGCTGTGGTGGACTGGTTGGAGTCAAACCCCAACACCCTCACCGAAGTCAGATTGGTTGGCTTGCGCCGCAAAGAGGCCCGGGCCTTTGCCGCCGCCCTCGAAGAACGGCTTGGCACCTAGAGCTACATGCCATCAAGACCGCTCGAGTTGCCGAATCAGCTCATCCTCGAGCGACGCCGTTGTCGCCATTCGGATCGGAGTGATGGAGACCATGCCGGTATCAAGCACGTCGACATCTGATCCTTCCACGCCGCCATCTGTGTAGAGCACTCCGTCCCAGTTGTGCGTATAGGTTGTTCCGTTCGCCTTGAACAGGGCGCCGTAGCTGGTGCGAGCCAGAGTGGTCACGCGGCGAGGAGTATCGATCTCGGAAGCGGCAGGTAGGTTCACCGACAGCGCATCGACGCCGGTGGGGAACCCCGCTTCGACGATCGTGGCGGCGATATCAGCAACAACGGTGGCCAAACGGGTCCACATGGGTAGAGAATCTGCCGAGGCCGCCCACGGGCCCCATTCCCGCCATAGCCCTTCCGACATTGCCGAAAAGGCGATGCCGGGAACTCCGATATTGGAGGCCTCGATGGCGGCGGCGACCGTGCCGCTGCCGGTCGAGAAGGCACTCCCCTTGTTGGCGCCGATGTTGATCCCCGAGATCACAAAGTCGGGGAGTTCCTCGAGGAGACCAAACGCCCCTACCTGAACGCAATCGGCGGGATAGCCGTCCACCGCCCACATGGGGATCCCGTCATGCTGCCGCTTCTCGACCTCTATCGGGTGGTGACGGCTGATGGCCTTTCCTATCCAGCTCCGTTCAGTACTTGGAGCGGCCACCACGACGTCGCCGACCTCCCGCATCGCCATCGCCAGCGGTATCAGGGCCGGGGCATCGATTCCATCATCGTTTGTTATCAGAAGGGTTGTCATGGCTTGCACACTAACTGGGAATGTTCTTAGTCATTTCTTACTTGAAATATGAGTCCAAATGACTTAGATTACATAGAGACAGAACAAATAGATCTGACACAGGGAGTCAGGAATGAACTTGGTACGATTTGATCCCTTTAGCGTGATGCGCGACTTCGATCGCCTCTTTGAGACCACCGGAGAGCCCACGAACCGCTGGATGCCACGGGTGGACGTGTTCGACAAGGACAACGATCTCGTCGTGCGCACCGAGGTTGCGGGTGTCAATCCCGACAGCATCGAAGTCACCGTTGAAGGTGGTTCGCTGACCGTCAAAGGCAGCCGTAGCTTCGATACCGAAGAGAGCATCGAGAACTACCACCGCAGAGAGATCTTCGAGGGTTCATTCGAACGGACCATCCTCCTCCCCGAAGGGGTGGACCCGGAGGCTGTAACTGCAGCCAGCAAAGACGGCATCCTCGAGATCAGCGTACCCAAGCGACCCGAGGTTCTTCCCCGCAAGGTCACGGTCGAGGTTCAGCGCTAGCCCTCTCCTCCCCTCCCTCCCGCTTAGCGCTGTCAGGGCCGGCCCACTCCCCGGTGGGCCGGCCCTCCTCATTTCCTGAGAAGTAATCTGGTACCCACCGTAGAGTCGAGGATGATGACCGTACCTGAGAGCCCCGACCAGAACCCTCAGTCCTCCGGGTTGATACGAAAGACCGGAGTCGCCGTCGCCGGCGGTGCCGTCACTGTCGCGGGCGTGGTCATGCTCGTGACGCCCGGCCCGGGAATCGTGGCGATAGCCGTGGGACTCGGCATCCTGGGAACCGAATTCAAGCGCCCGCGCCGCCTGCTCGACCGCGTCAAGAACAAGATCACAGGTAACGACACTTAAGATGCCGTCATCCAAAAGGGGGCCCATGATTCACACCACTGAAGTTGTCGAGGTCGACGACGAACTCATCTCCGCATTCGAGCGATTGACCCCTCAGCTTTCCTCGTCGAGTCCGGCCCCGGGCCCGGATGAACTGGCCGCCATCGTCGCCAGTCCGGCAACCGTGCTATTCGTCGCCCGCAACATCGACACCGGCGACATCGTCGGCAGCCTGACCCTTGCTCTGTTCCGGATACCCACCGGGCTGCGTGCCTGGATCGAAGATGTGGTGGTCGACGATGCCGCTAGAGGCCAGGGTATCGGAGCGGCGCTCAACCACGCAGCGCTGGATCGGGCGCGCTCCGAGGGGGCTAAGACCGTTGACCTCACCTCTCGGCCAACTCGTGAAATTGCCAATCGTCTCTATAAGCGCCTCGGGTTCCAACAGCGGGAAACGAACGTCTATCGGTACAACCTCGAGGACTGATATTCGACCTTCGCGCGGCACCCTTGTCGGTCGACCCGGCTTTCGTTTCGGCATATAGAGGAGGGCCCCGCACTCATGTGCGGGGCCCTCTGATCGTTGTCGATTGCGGTTTATTTACGAGGCGGGGGGAAGGAGGACGCTGTCGATGACGTGGATGACACCGTTGCTGCCGAAGATATCGACGGCAACGACGTTGGCCTCATTGACCAACACGTTCTCGCCATCAATAGTGACCAGCACTGTGGCGCCATTGACCGTCTCGACTTCCTGGCCATCCAGGGTAACAACGACCTCGGCCGGTGCGTTTGTTGCCAGCACGTGGTAGGTGAGAATCGAGGTCAAGGTCTCAGTATCGGCCAGAAGCTCTTCGGCGGTAATGCCGAGGGCATCCAAAGCCGCAGCGAAAGCCTCTTCGGTCGGGGCAAAGACGGTGAACGGTCCGTCACCGGCGAGAACCTCGTCGAGACCAGTCGCCTGAAGGGCGGCAACCAATGTCGGGAACTGACCGCTCTCAACGGCAACATCAACGATGGTGCCGAGCTCGGCCGGAGCCTCAGTCGTGGTCGTGGTCGTGGTCGTGGTCTCTTCCATATCGTCTGACATCGCAACACCGAGGGCCTCGGCAATGTCCGGCGGCAGCAGGACGGCGTTGAGCACGTGCACGATGCCATTGTCGGCCTGAAGGTCCGCGGAGACAACCTCAGCACCATCGATGGTGATCGCACCATCGGTGACTGCAATTGACACTGACTGACCATTGACAGTCGGCACCATCTCGCCGTCGAGGGATGCTACGAGTTGCGAGTTGGCCTCCTGGGGAAGCACGTGATAGGTAAGGATCTGGGTAAGGGTGTCAGTGTCGGCGAGAAGCTCTTCTGCTGTGATGCCCAAGGCTGCGAAGGCCTCGTCGAAGGCTGCGTTCGTAGGCGCAAGCACCGTGAACGGGCCCTCGCTTTGAAGGGTCTCACTCAAACCGGCTGCCTCGATGGCAGCGACGAGCGTGGTGAAGCCACCGTTCTCAATGGCCAGGTCAACCACGGACATCGACTCTTCCATGGCCTCTGTCGTTGTGCCTTCAGCGGCAGTAGTCGATGTTTCGTCTGCGTCGTCTCCTCCGCAGGCGGCTGCAACGAGCGCCAGTACGAGGAAGAAGGGTACAAGTCGTTTCCACATGATTATTAGTCCTTTTGTCGGGTGACCGTCGCGGTCGACAGTCATTTAGTACTGTTTACGGATCAGGTGTCATAGGTGGATGACTTTTTTGTATCCCGCGTTGATGGACATCCGGACGGTCACCGGCTGGCGCCAAGGCGAATAGCACGAGCGAGGCGCAGAGCAAGCCGCCGAGATCAGAGCGCAGCGGAGCCCCTTCCTCGTATCCGGGAGGGGCCCCTCTATTGGTGGTGTGATCAGGCGTCGCTACGGACCGGGTTCACGATCGAGGTGCGATCCAGTGTCGAGAGGGCCCGGTCGAGATCGGCGATGATGTCTTCGGGATGCTCCCCACCAACGTTCAAGCGGATCAAATTCGGCGGAACCGCCGCAAGCTCGCGGCCTTCGTCGCCCTGCTGCTGGTGCGTTGAGATGCTCGGTATTGTCGCAACGCTCTTGATACGACCCAGGTCCGTGGCCCGCCAGATCATTTCGAAAGCATCAAACACCTTGCGTGCCGACTCCGCCCCGCCTTTGACTTCGAACGACAGCAGGTGGCCGTACCTGTTGACGTCTGTGCCGTAGTCATCGGCGCCGTCCACCAACCACATGGTTCGTGCCGCAATCTCGTGGCCGGGCATCGATTCGACTCCGGGATACGCCACCCTGTCTATGTGATCGTGCCCTTCGAGGTACTGCGCCAGCTGCATCGTTGTGCTGCTCATCGAATCCATGCGGTGCCGCAACGTTCGCAGATCGTTGATGGTCATCAACGCATTGAATGGGCTGAGACCCGGGCCGTGGTCGCGGAACGGAAGCAGCTTCACGTACATCGCAAAGTTGTCGTGCATCTCGGCAGGCCCGATATCGGTGGTGATGCCGTGGCGAGCGATCACCGCGCCACCGATGGCGAACCCGGATGCGGTCATTGACTTGGTGGTCGAGTGGACAACGACATCGGCACCGAGGCTGAGCGGCCGGGTAAGCGCAGGGGTCGCCACGGTGCTGTCGATGATGAGGGGAAGCCCGGCGGCGTGGGCGATGTTGGCCACAGCTTCGATGTCCATCACGCTCAGGGACGGGTTGGAGGGAGTCTCCCCGTATACAAGACGTGTATTGCCATCGATCTTGTCCGCCCACTCGTTGAGGTCGAGCGGATTGCGAACCCAGCGGATGTCCACACCGCGCTCGGCGCCGTAGCGCTCACCGAAGAGCATGAATGTGCCGCCGTAGCATCGAGCGCTGACGACGATGTTCATGCCGGGATCGGGTTTCTCTAGGAAGGGATTCGTCGCCATGAAGACCGCCGCCATCCCAGACGACGTCGCGACGGCAGAGACGTCACCGTCGAAGTCATAGCCTTCGAGCAGCGCCAGGGTCTCTTCGAGATAGTGAACGGTGGGGTTGGCGATCCTGGAGTAGACCCAGGCCGGCATCAAATAGGCCAGCGCGGCCTCCATGTGATCGCTGTTCTCAAAATGCTGTGCCGAGCTCATAAATCCGGGTTCGATGATGCTGCCCTGGTTGGCGAGCGCAGCCTCCATGTCATAGATCCCGTGAACCGCGATCGTGTCGAACTTCTTGGTCCGCATGATCGATCGTCTCTGTGCCTCCGCGTTGGCCATCGCCTCGCCGCGGGCGACATACTCGGCAACGCCGTTGTCGTGCTCGCTCATCTACTTCCCTCCCGGCCGGGCAGCCGTCCGAGGGTCTACTCGATGGGCAGCTGCTGGGTGGCCTTGATCTCTATCAACACAAGGCTCGTGTTGATCCGTGCCATGCCGGGAATCGGTGTCATCTTGTTGACCACAAACTCCTGGAGCTCGTCGCGATTGCGAAACACTGCCTTGAGCAGGTAATCGAACTCTCCTGTTATGTGGTGGCATTCCAGTACTTCCGGCATGTCCTGCACCAGCTCCTTGAACCGCTCGATGGCCTCGAACTGATGCAACTGAAGCGAAACGCTGATAAAACAGACCATGTCGAATCCCATGGTCTCCCGATCCAGCAGCGTTGCGTACTGCCGGATCACTCCGGCCTCTTCGAGACGCCGTATCCGGGCGTGCGTTGCCGGAGCGGAGAGACCGACCCGACGTGCAATCTCTGCGTTGGTCACCCGGCCGTCGGCCTGCAACATCCGCAGGATCGACTTGTCGATCCCATCAATGTCCGCCTGTGCTGAAGATTCTAACATCAATGGCCCTTCATTGTGAATAGTCAATTGGCATATAGCCACCATAGCATTGTTTTCTTCTGTCAGAAGAACCGAATCCGAGCTAATCATTCTGAAACAATGGATCCTGACGGGCTTCAGCTGAACAAATGAAAGTCGAGACCGGAAAGAGGCGCGCCGAACCGGAGTCCGGGTAGCACCGAGCCGTTTGAGACTCTTGGGCGCCTCAGCTATGCCGTGCGCGGATGATCGATCGCAGCACGAGGAGGGCAACAACCGCGACCAGTTGCCCGAGGATGATCACCTTGGTGGTGTCCGCCGCTGGTACCCAGATCACTTCGCCGTTCTGGATCTGGTATGCACCGACAGGCCGGGCAGCCATACCGAACCCGCCGCCGGAGCCGCTCGACGAAGAGTCTGCATCTTCGCCCTCGCCGCCGCCACCACCGCCACGCACTGCAGCGGCTGGGATGAAGGTCACACCGCCCACCTCGTATGGATCCCCGTAAACACGGCGTACCGTGAGGCTGTCACGGGCTCCGTCGAGAATGTCGTTGAGTTTGCTCATTCCCCGTCCTTTCGTTGGTTCACGTTCCCTTGTAGTTGAGCACTGCCCGTAGCCGGTGCTTGACCTCGACCAGGTCGGCGGACAGCCGCATGACCTCCTCGATGTCCTTGTAAGCGGCCGGGTGCTCATCAACGAGCCGGGACGCCTTGTTACCCAGCCAGGTGCGACCTTCCATCGCCCGGGTGAGGCTCGATGCCGTCAGCGTCTTGCGCGCCTTGGTGCGAGACATGCGGCGGCCGGCGCCATGGGCGCTCGATGTGTACGAGTCCTGGTTGCCTTTCCCTTCGACGAGATAGGTGTCGGTCCCCATGGACCCCGGGATGATTCCGGACTCGTCCTGCTTGGCGCTGATCGCACCTTTGCGGGTGATCCACAGCACCTTGCCGAAGTGGCGTTCCTGAGCGGTGTAGTTGTGATGGCAGTTGACCCTGTCGATTTCAACGCCCTTTCCGACGAACCCGAAGAGCGCAGCCAGCAACGCATCGAGCATCGTCTCCCGGTTGGTCCTGGCATAGGCTTGAGCAAACAGCAGGTCACCCAGGTATGCCTCGAACTCGGGCGTGCCCTCGAGCAGGTACGCCAGGTCCGGGTCCTCGAGTTGGAGATCGAGCCGCTTGGCCACCACCTTCGCCTCGGCGATATGGGATTGGGCAAGCAGGTTGCCAATTCCCCGGGAACCAGAATGAAGCACCGCCCAAACCCGATCGTGTTCGTCGAGGCTGACTTCCACAAAGTGATTGCCCGCACCAAGGGTGCCCATCTGATCGCGTGATTTCTTCTCGAGCCGATCGTCGAGACGGGTCTGGGGCCGGTTCTTCTGTAACCAGGCCGATGCCCGTCTTCCACCGGGTGAGTGGGCGCCCCAATCATGACCCTTGCCAACGCCCGCCGGGATCGATTGCCCGATCCTGTGCAGCAAGGGCCGCAGATCGTTGGGAAGATCAGAGGCAACGAGGTCGGTGAGCACCGCCGCCATGCCGCAGCCGATGTCCACCCCGACACAGGCAGGAATCACTGCGCCCTCCGTTGGCACCACCGAGCCGATGGTGGCTCCCAGCCCGACGTGGGCATCCGGCATGAGCGCCACGTGCCCCCCTACGATCGGCAGCCGCGCCGTCCGGCGCGCCTGCCGCATGGCCTCGGGCTCCAGGCCCTCAGCCCAAACCTTCAGGTTCTTTTCGATCGTGGGCATGTCCCCATTGTCGTTGATCGGCCAAGCAGGGTCCACGACTAGTACGGAGTGAACTGCTGATAGTCCCGGGGTTCAAGCAAGATGTGGTCGTTGCCGATAGCTGTTGTCGCTCACCGGAGGAGGCTTCGCTTGCTCGCTCATCGCCGATACGCCGTGACACTGGCGGCCACGTTCCTGATCGCCACCTCGCTGCTGGCCGTCGACGGGGCCAAGCCGCTGGCCGCTGCTGCGCAGACTTGCCCGGACCCAACACTCGACGCTGACGATCCCAGAGCTGTGTGGGTAGAAGGGACAATGGCGGCCGACGATGGCGCCACCCGCGATTTCTACAACCGGGCAGCCATGTTGGAATGGGACAACTTCATGGGCGACTGGGCCGATGCGAATGGCACCTCCCAGGGCCCCGTGGCCTACGCAACTGCGTCGCTTCCCGATGACAACAATCCCGGACCGCATACCTGGGATGTCACCTCCCTCGTGTCCGCATGGCTCGACGGTACGCCCAACCAGGGCTTCATGCTTCGTCAGGTGGGCGGTGCCGGCCCGTTCGACTTCTACAGCAGGGAGCACCCGGTGGCAGCGGAGCGGCCACAACTCACCGTCGCGACTTCCGCGGGCACCGTAGTGCTCAGCCCTGTGGCCGACACACATCTCGATAGTTCTACATATCAGGGGTTCGGCGACGACACCCGGCTGCGCATCGCCGAGAACCCGACCCTGCTTCGCTTCGACCTCGCAGCTATTCCGGCCGAAGCAACCATCAGCTCCGCAAGCATGCAACTCTGGAGCTATGCCGAATACGGCAGTTCCGCAATCGAGGTAGGAGTGTTCCGAGTCTTCCACGACCCGGGATCTCTACCGCCGGCACAGAACGGCATCGCCTACTCGTACGACGGTGACAGCGGGCTCGGGGCGCACCCCGACGTGTACGAGCGCACCACCTTTGGCGATGCGTCTTGGGCCAACTCGTATCGCAACACCGATTCCCCCACCCTTCAACTCGTCTCCTCGGGACCGGGCTTCGAGCAACTCGACGGCCCGGCGCTCAAGGTGACGGTGCCGGCGGGAGAGAACCACGGATCGGGCTTCGCCTTCAAATTCGGAGACCAGACCGGATCCGAGCCGGAGGAGATCTACTTCCGCTACTACGTCCGCATCGACGACGGCTGGAACCCCACCTACGGAGGCAAGTTCCCCGGAATCTCAGGGACGTACGGGGTCGCCGGCTGGGGTGGACGTCCCTCGGATGGGACCAACGGATGGTCGGCTCGTGGTGGCTTCCACCCCACCATTCCCAACAATGACAACCCCCTCAGCGATACCGTGCCCGTTGGTCACTACGTGTATCACGCCGACCAAGGCACCCAGTGGGGCGACAACGTCCTGTGGCAGGACGGCTATCTCGGGTTCCTCGAGAAGGATCGCTGGTACTCGATCGAGCAGCACCTGGTATTGAACACGCCGGGGGTCAACGACGGGGTTCTGGAGACCTGGGTCGACGGCCGGCTGGCCTACCGGGAAACCGACTGGCGATGGAGGGACACGAGCAACCTCAAGGTCGAGCAGATCTGGATGAATGTCTACCACGGCGGAAGTGCAGTCCCGGATAAAGACATCAGCCTGTACATCGACAACATCGTCATCGCCGACAGCTACATCGGTCCAATGACGGGCGCACCCTGTGCCCCCACCAGCGGGACCTTCATCGATGACGATGATTCGATCTTCGAGACCGATATCGAACGGTTGGCGGCTTCGGGGATCACCAAGGGCTGCAATCCACCAGGCAACGACCGTTATTGCCCCAACGACTCGGTTACCAGGGGACAGATGGCAGCATTCCTCGTACGGGCTCTTGGGTTGGACGCGGGCGGTGCGATTGACTTCATTGATGATGACGGCTCGATCTTCGAGGGCGATATCGAGAAGCTCGCCACCGCCGGGATCACCCGCGGCTGCAACCCGCCCATCAACGACCGGTATTGCCCCAACGACTCGGTCACCAGGGGACAGATGGCGGCATTCCTGGTGAGAGCCCTGGATTTGCCGGCGGGAACACCGGGTGCATTCACCGACGACAACGAATCCGTCTTCACGGCCGATATCGAGGCTCTGGCAGAAGCCGGAGTGACCAGGGGCTGCAATCCGCCCGTGAATGACCGGTACTGTCCCAACGACTCGGTCACCAGGGGACAGATGGCGGCATTCCTGGTGAGAGCGCTGGGACTGTAGGGCTCAGTCTTGCGCACCCAGCTAGACCGTTTCCGAGGCGTGGAGGTGAATACGGCCGGCGACGGATTCCTGGCAACCTTCGACGGTCCGGCCAGAGCTATCCAATGCGCCCAGGAAATCGGCAGCCAGCTCGAAGCGCTTGGCCTGGAGGTGAGAGTCGGACTGCACACAGGCGAAATCGAGCGGATAGGCGACGACATTGCCGGTATCGCAGTACACATCGGGGCCCGGATCGCCGGTCTCGCAGGGTCGAACGAGGTGCTCGTGTCTCGAACCGTCAAAGACCTCGTTGCCGGGTCCGGCATCGAGTTCGAGTATCGGGGGGAACACGCGCTCAAAGGCGTACCCGACGACTGGCAGGTCTATGCGGCTGTCTGAGGATTGATGGCCCGACTTCAACCATCTCAGGCCAAACGGGGACCAGCCAAGGGACATGAGTCTGCTGCAGTCTCGTCGCCGACCAGACCGACATAACTGGAATGGGCTATCGGGAGGCTATCAGGGCCCAGACTGGGTACGACGGCGGTATGGTATCCGCACGAATTCGGCGGGCCTTCGACCAACGGATCGGAGCGGACAAAGGGAGCACAGTGGGTGGGCAGCTACAGATCAACGTACCGAGGGTCGTGCACGAGACCATTGACGGTGAAGTCATCGTCATTGACCTGGCTACCGGTACATACTTCAGTCTTCAGGGCGGCGCCGCCGATGTCTGGGCCCTGATTGCAGCCGGGCAGTCGCCGGACGAGATGGTTCCCAGTCTTGCGGTGAGCTACAACGACGATTCAGGTTCCATCGGGGTGACCCTCGAGTCATTCCTCAATGAGCTCAAATCCGAGGAATTGGTCGTGAAGGCTGGGGATGAAGCGCCGCAACCGGGTACGACCGCAACGGTCAGCGGCAACGGCAGCTTCGCTCCCTATCTGGAGAAGCACACCGACATGGCGGAACTGATCCTATTGGACCCGGTGCACGAGGTTGACTCGATGGGCTGGCCGCATCGACCTGCCGACAACGCCCAGGACGCGAGTTAGCCACCCCGGCGAGGTCTGCTGAAACTCGTATGGCCAATACACAATGAAGATTCTGGTGACCGGAGGAAACGGACGCATAGGCCGGTATGTCGTATCCGAGCTCGTGCGGTCCATTCCCGGCCGCACGCAACACCAAGTCACCGTATTCGATCGAGAGCAACGCCGAATTCCGCGCGGGGTGGCCCAGGTTGTCGGTGACCACAGCAACATGGACCAGCTCTGCGCGGCGTTCGACGGCGCCGACGCTGTTCTTCATCTATCCGCCCTCCAGGCGACAACGGAGTCCTCAAAGGAGGTACTGGGGGCAAACATCCAAGGAACCGTGAACGTCTTCGAGGCCGCTCAGCAGTGTGGCGTACGGAAGCTCGTCAACTGGAGCAGCGTGTGGGCACTCGGCTGGACAAAGCCGGGGAACACCTTCATCCCAGACTATCTGCCGATCGACGAGGACCATCCGCTTCGCGCCGACGACGCATACGGTCGATCCAAGATCGAAGGAGAGGCGATAGCGGAGTCATCACACGGCATCGCGGGACTCAAAGCGATAACGCTGAGGTCGGTGTACACGGCGCTCCCTGCGACCATGGCGATGTTGTGGCGCACTCAGGGCATCAAGGACCCAACGTACTCCCACCTTGCATATGTCGACGTGTACGACCATGCCAGAGCAGCCCGTCTTGCAGTTGAAGCTGACACCGACAGCTACCAGGTCGTCTTCCTGGCTGCTGATGACTCCCGTGTGAGCGAACCGTTGGCTGAGTTGCTGCCTCGCCTGTACCCCCCGATTGGGGACCTAGCGGCCGCACTCACGGGGCAGCGGTCATCGATCAGCAACAAACGCGCCAAAGAACTGCTGGGCTGGTCTCCCACAAATTCATGGAGAGATCTGACGATCGCACAGCGAGCGCATGGTTATGTGAAGGCAGGAGCCCATCGCATCTCCGCTACCGTCCTGCCCACCGCAGTTCGGGAACGCCGGCCGAAGCGGTACCAATGACTTCCGTTCGACTTCGGCTGCAACAGAAGGGATGAACCGTGCATGGCTTCCAGACGCTCTCATCGATATGATCCCGTTCGCATCGCGAAGGGGGCGTAGCTGATGGCGAACGAAGTGATGGCATCGCTGCCCTCGGTCGAGACGGTTGCCGAGGTCTTTGATTCGGCAGCGGCAGGTCACGAGATTCACGATCGGTTCTTTCGCATCGCGAACGCGTCGATGCACCTTCGCATCGTGGGTGAGTCGCTCATCGAGCCGCTGACCAGGGCACTGGCCCACCTCGCGACCGAACCCTCGGACAAACCCGACCTCACCATCAACTGTTGGGATCGAGCCACCTCAGGTATTGCTCCGCCGCTCCCCCCACTTGATCGGTCCCTGACCGAGGGAGTCGCCACGGAGCGAGGGGACGAAGGCCTTGTGTTCTGGGGATCACCAGCGCTGGTCGCCGACTCCATCGACGGTTGGGTGCTGTGGCGCCCTGCTTTCGGTGCTGTCAGCGCCGTAGAGTCGGGCGCTAATCGCGCGTGGCATTGGGTCGAGGCAGCCGATGAGATTCGCTATTGGGATGTCGCCGCACCGTTCAAGGCAATCATCCACCGCTGGGCGCGCAGCCGCGGAAGGCAACTGCTGCATGCCGGCGCGGTTGGCACCGATGAAGGGGCCGCCCTATTGGTGGGAAGTCCCGGTTCCGGGAAGTCGACAACGTCTTTGGTGTGTTTGGCCGCAGGTATGCAATACCTCGGCGACGACTACGTGATGGTGAGCACGGACCCGGAGCCACAAGTTCACAGCATCTCTTGCGCCGCCAAGCTGGAGGCACCGCAGGCTCGCCGCAACCCGACCCTCATGCCAACTATCTGGAATGCGGAGCACCTTGGCGAGAAGCATCAGGAGAAGGCGGTTGCGTTCGTGGATCAGACGCCGGGAGCGGCTGTCGAGTCACTTCCTCTGAAAATGGTGATCGTGCCGCGCATCAGCGGAAACTCAGCTACGACCGCCACGACCCTATCCGGCGGTCGGGCCTTTCTCGCTCTTGCCCCAAGCACAATCATCCAAATGCCCGGATCGAGGGAGCATGAATTCGCCGCGATGGGTGATCTCGTGCGACAGTTGCCTGCTGCTGCGTTACAGCTGGGGTCCGATCTCTGGACCATCCCGCCCGTTATCAAAAACTTGATCAATCAATGTCAGTAGACCACCCAATGATCGCGATCGTGATACCGGTGTACAACGGTGCGAAATTCCTCGGCGAGTCAATAGACAGCGCCCTTTCCCAGTCGTACCGGCCCATCCAGGTGATCGTTATCGATGATGGCTCGACCGACGAGAGTTTTGCGATCGCGTCGTCCTACGGCGATGTGACCGTTCGCTACCAGGACCAGGGTGGTCCTTCCGCCGCCCGCAACCACGGCCTCAGCCTGGTAGAAGCGGAGTTTGTGACCTTTGTTGACGCCGATGACCAAATGACCAAAGACGGGCTGCGGGCCCAATACGAGCACCTGGCTGCAGACGATCAGCTGGAGTGTGTCTTCGGGTACGCCAACACCAAGCTGGAACCGGGCACGCAAACACCGGCGTGGCTGAATGCCCCGGTAGGTCACAACTCAGTAGTGCCCTTCCCGTCCGCGCTCTTTCGGACGGCAACCCTGAGAGAGGTTGGAGGATTTGACGAATCGGTCAGGGTCGGCGAATGGTTCGAGTTGTTCACCCGGCTCAGGGAGCGCCCCTTTGCGGTATCGGTTGTGCCGACCGAAGTCATCCACAAACGGGTTCACTCGGACAATCTCAGCCACCAGCAGGAGGAAATGCAGGCGGGGATGTTCCTCAGTCTCAAGAAGCGTTTGGAACGACAGCGGAGTCGGCAGGATGACGATACGGAGACCACATGAGCCTCGCAAGCATCATCATCCCGGTATATAACTACGAGCTGTACCTCGCCGAGGCGATACAGAGCGCACTCGATCAGTCCTTTCCCGATAAGGAAGTGATCGTCGTAAACGACGGCTCATCGGACGGAAGCGGCGCAGTTGCTGAGGGCTTCGGCGACGCCATCCGGTACGTCTCACAGGATCGGGGTGGAAACGGATCGGCGCGTAACCTCGGGGCGCGCATGTCGAAAGGCGACTATGTGTCATTCCTCGACGCCGACGATCGGCTGTACCCAACCAAGGTGGCGCGTGAAGTCGCCCTGCTCGAGGCCGATCCTCAACTCGATGGCGTTCGATCCCTGGTGCGCGAGTTCATCAGCCCTGAGGTCTCCGAGGAGGACCGGACCCGGGTGCGTGCGGCCCACGATGTCATTCCAGGGCTGCTCCACTACGGGACCATGCGCCGTGCAGCCTTCGATCGAATTGGGGGATTCACGACAGATCTACAGCTTGCCGTCGGGGTCGATTTCTCCGCACGGTGGGTAGATCTGGGCCTGAATTCAGAACTCGTGGAAGAGGTCCTGGTTGAGCGGCGTCTCCACGGGAACAACAACTGGTCGCGCGAATCGACTCGCCGCAGCGATCTTGCCATGGCGGTCAAGGCTTCGTTGGAGCGGCGGCGTAAGGCCGCACGCCCCCCAGCCGAAGGACGCGAAGAGTGAGCGTCGGGCACTCGCGCCGGTATGGAGTCGCCGCATGGTGAGCACGTCTCCAAGCGGGGGTATGTGGCCCACAGCTTCGGACCTCGACCTGTTGCGAGCCGCGATCGCACCGCGGGTCGCAGCTGATCCTGTGTGGGATCGGGTGCGAGCAACGTACCCGTCTGCGCTGGATATTGTCGCCAAGCAGCCAAGGCTGGCCGCTCTGTTCCATTACCGGCTGCGGCAGGCCGGCGTTGATTGGCCGGACATCGAGGCGCTGGCGGCAACGGCGCGCCGGGTGTGGGGGTCCAACCAGATGCGGATGTTTCGAGCGGTTGAGGTTGACCATGCTCTCGAGGAAGTCGGCGTCGAGGCGCTGTTTCTCAAGGGTCTCGCCATCCTTCACCTGTACCCCGCGGCAACCACACGCCCAATGCAGGACATCGACCTGCTTGTCCGTCGTTCCGACTTTGCCACCGCGATGACCGTGCTCTCCGAGCTTGGATGGTCGACGACGTCCGACAACTCGGACGAAGCTCGCACGCACGACTTTGCAGCTGATCCGTTGAACCTTCGGTACGCTCATGCGGCTGCACTCTCGAATGGTTCCGGGGAAGAACTCGATCTCCATTGGAGGCTGGCGCCGGGTTCCTTTGCGGATAAGCCCGATACAGATCCGTGGCATTCGAGTCACACAGCCCCATTGCCAGGACGTTCGATCAAGGTCCTGGGACCTACGTATCAGCTTTACCACACCATGAGCCACGGGCTGGCCTGGGACAAGGATCCCTCACTGCATTGGATCCCTGACGCCGCGTTCGTTATTCAGTCACAAGGCGACGCTATCGATTGGGAGCGGCTGCTGTCGCTTGCCGACGCAAATCAACGCGGGGTGGCAGTCCGCGAGGGTCTGTGCTTGCTATCGGTAGGTCTCGGCGTTGCAGTGCCAGATTCTGCTCTGACGCCGGCACCGGCACCGCGGGGTCCCGAGCGTCGTGAGGCCTGGTGTCTTCGCCATATTGGACCCAAGTCGCCCCTGGGTGGCATCCCGGACCGCTGGTACCTCTACCGTCGCGTCGCGTCGAGCATTGGAGAGACGCCGACGCCGTGGGGATACGTGCGATACCTGCGGTGGCGCTGGGTCCCGCACGGCTCGCTCTTCTCGACGGTGCAGATCAAGATTGTTGATCGAATCGACGCTGTTCGAGGGCGGTTGTAGCGCTGGCAAGCCCGGGTTCCATTGGGCGCCTTGGTCGCTCTCCTACCCGCGCCGGAGTCGTCGACGTAACTTGGCCCATGCCTCGCGGGTTGATGTCACGTCGTAAACGCTCCTGGCGAATGCAAAGAAACCGGTGCCTTTGGCACTCCCCGGTCGTCTCGTTCCCCTCCAATACCACGCCGGCATCCGGGCGAGGCGCCGGCCCCGGCGGTGGAACCAGAACTGCATGCGCTGTCGCCGGGTGGGGCGGACCTCGGGGACCCAGTTGCCGGCTTCGGGGTTCAGGGCACCCGGGATTTCCTCGCCGATAGTCCGCAGCGCCTCGGCAAGGGGTACGGAAAGGAGCGTGTCCTGGTAGTCCGCGACCAGATCCGCCCAATCGACCGCACGATCCGATTGGTTCGACAGGAACACGAGATCAACGAAACACTGATAGGTTCCCAGCGGTGCGCTCAAGCCAAAAGCAGCTGTTGCCGCCATGGTGTCGCTCGACGCGAGGGCTCGGATCGGCTTCTCGTCGACTTCAATGGTTGCCGTGCGGCCCGAGAGACGTTGATCCAGTGCGTCGGGCCAGCCCGGCCCGTACACGAATTCGCAGACATCGATGTGGCCTCCGCCTTGGTGCCTGAGGCGGGTCGGCAATCCGAATCCCGGCGTTCGCCTGTTTCCCTCGACTACGAATCCGGAGTCAACGAGTTTGTCGATACAACGATCCATGGTCTCAGGCGGAACCACGATCTGCGCCGCATCCAGCATTCGCAAGCCAAGGTCGTCGTAAGCACCGAGCGCCAAGGTGAGACCTCCGACGAGAGTCACATCGATATGAGCCGCGCTGAGTACCTCATTCGCCCTCTGCAGCGCTGCCAGATGGCGCTGGTTGCGGTACCAGGTCTTCCTGTGGACGCCGCGTAGCCGATCCATTTCAGGCGGAGACAGGTCGAGGTCGGCAAGCCTCCTGTACAAGAGCGGTAGTAGCTGGTGTGTCGCGGAATCGACGGACTGCAGATCAGTTTCGCGGCACCACTCGGTTAGATAGCTACGAGCCTCAGCACCCGGGAGTAAGAGACCGCGCAGCAGGGTCGTTGTGGAGCGGTCCAGTCTCATGTCGGCTTCATAACTAGGGCGGCAGCGGGGGCCAGCATGGAGCTCATGGGCGACGCAGCGGAAGCAGGAATATCGGCTGGATGTCCATGGTCTTCCGAATCCAGGTGTGGTTGGCCAGATTCACACCGCCAAGACTGACCGCAGTTGCGATGGCAGCACCATTGATACCGAGCATCGGGATGAGCGTGACGTTCAGGATGATGTTCACCAGGGCTCCGGCGACCATCGTCCTCTGCAGGTAACGTTCGTGTCCGCTCATCGAGAGAAGCAAGCCCGTTGTACCCACAGCGACGTTCAGGAATTGCCCGATGGCGAGGATGCGTAGAGCGGTCGCTCCCGCATCGAATCCCTCGCCGAACAGGTTCATGAACCACGGTGCGGCGATCTCGATGACGATGAGCGCAGGCAGACCAATGACCGTCCCGAGAAGCGACGTGTTTCGCATCAGCTGCTCGAGACCCTTGAAGTCACCCGAGTTATGCAGCACCGCAAGCCTTGGTTGCGCGACCGCGGCGATTGCCGTGAGTCCCAGCGAAATGAGGAGAGCGGTACGAGCCGCGGGGGTATAGATGCCGACGTCCGCGGAGGTACCAAACACGCCGATGAGGAAGACATCGCTCCACGTGATCACAAGCGCCATCGAGCTCACCACCATCAAGGGCAAAGCCGTGCGGATGAGTTTGGATAGATTGAACTCGCCCCACTGGCGAGCAGGTTTGCCGACGGCACTGATCCACTGGAAGAACTCGATAGCCAAGAAGCCGTAGGTGCTGGTGATCACGACGGTCATCGTGACCGTGGCGCTATCGGTTCCGGTAACAAGCAGGATGATCGCAACGGCTACCGGAGGGCCGACAGCTTGCAGCACCGTCGCTGAGATTGGCCGGTTGATGGCTTTGAGAATCGACGAGTAGAGCCCCAGCAATGTCTGCGCGGGGATCAGCAGCGCGGCGATTCGGATGACCGGCTCCACCTCCGGTTTGTCGAAGACCGTGTTGGCAAGGAACGGAGCCAGCAGGACAACCAAGCAGGCAACGGCAGCCGATGCCGCGGTGGTGACCAGAGCTCCCTGACGATGAACACCCGCGACTGAGCGCCAGTCACGTTCGGCCGCCGCCGTCGCGACGAACCGCATTGTTGCCCTGCCCACACCGAGACTGGCAAAGACGGCTCCGATTGATGCAACCGAGAACGCCAGGTAGTACCAGCCGGATACCTCTGCACCTAGGGCTCGGGCGATGACGAATGTCATGGCGAACTGCGCCGCCGCTGCGATCACACGGACGACGACGACAGCCGCTGCTGTCCGAGCCAGACCTAGGTCGAGCGAATCGCGAACCATCGAGCCGGTCTCTTTGAGGCGGCGTAGGATCACGATTCGGCCGCAGGTCTGCCGCGGGGGTGAGTCGATTCGATTTCTGCCGCTGGTGGCAACTCTGAGTCCTCTTTTGCGGGCTCTCTAGCGTACAGATCGGTGAATCTGCAGGAGAGGTATGAGAACACGATCGCGGTTTGCAGAGCACTCGGAAACAGATCGCACCTTCGGTGCTTGATGATCAGGCATTAATGCCTGATCATCGGGTAGGCGCGGCCTGCAATGAGCGTGGCACCATGCCGGCTTGCGGCTGCATCCTGGGATGCAATGGGCCTCTATTGGGTCAGCCGGTCAGCGTGGTGACCGACCGCTGGCAAGCGCTGGGTGGGCTTCCGGCGCGTACAGCAGGAAACAGCGTTTTTTGTCGGTACTAGTTGATATGTTGCGTGTATGTTCGACGTAACGGAACCAACCGAGCTGCCGCTGGGAAACAGCGATCCGGGTTTGCAGATCCGCATGGGAATTGCCGCACTAGCGGGCGAGAACCACGACGGCTGGAGCGGCACTGCAAAGTCTGAGCGGCTCGTCGAGCTGCTAGAGATCCGGGAACGGTTGGACGCTGAGGTGTTGCGGCTGGCCGGATCGTGGGACAGAGATCGGGCTTGGGAGATCGACGGGTTTCTGTCGCCCCGTGCCTGGCTCAGCCATCGCACCCCGATCGGCGATCGCGAGGCGCAGCGGCTGGTGAAGAACGCCCGTCTGGTAAACAGACACGTCGAGGTCGCAGAGGCGCTGGCTGATGGTGACATCGGCACGCCGCACGTCGACGCTATCGGCCGGATCACGTCCAAGGATCGGGCAGTGTTGCTCGATGATCATGCCAAGGTTCTGGTCGAGCAGGCCAAGCACCTCCCGGTCGGTGACTTTGGGTTGGTGATGCGTCGCTGGGCAGGTCTAGCCGACGACCAACTCGCTAAACAAGGCTTTGCGAAGAAATGGGACCGGCGTCACCTCCACGCCGCGGTTGGGTTGGATGGCTGGGTGACCGGGGACTTCTACCTCGACCCGGTCGCCGGCTCCCAGCTCATCGGGGCCCTCGACCACCAGGCACCGCCAGATCCCATAGATGCTCTCGATGGACCGCGGAGTCTGTCGCAGCGACGCGCCGACGCTCTAGCCGACATCGTCAACCGACAGATCAATGGCGATAAACCGTCGGGCAATCCACCCAACGTCAACGCTGTGATTGATATCGCTTCGCTCACCGGCACTACTCCGGAGCTGGCTGCTACCTGGTGTGATATCGACGGGATCGGGCCCGTCACCCGTAGCGTCCTCGACCAGTTGTGTTGTGATGCCCGCCTCACCCGATTCCTCGCCGCCGGCACGTCCGTGATCCTCGATATGGGCCGATCCACCCGGGTGGCTACCACCGCCCAGCGCAAAGCACTGGCAGTGAGAGATCGGCACTGCCGTTTCCCGGGATGCAGCCGCAAGCCATCATGGTGCGACGCTCATCACATCGCAGGATGGGTCGAATCCCTTGGCGAGACCAACATCGACAACCTCATCCTGCTGTGTCGCCGACATCACACGCTGATACACAACAGCCGCTGGACGATCAACCGAACCGCCGACGGAGAGTTCGAGTTCAACCACCCGGCCCGGGGGCCGTGATCGACTCATCTCGCAGGATGCAAATCTATCTTGACACTTCAAGATAGTTAGAGTACTAATAATATGTACCCTAACTATATGAGAAGCATGACAAACTCAATTGATGCTCCTACGCTCCCGACCGTCTTCCACCTCGTGGAGGGACTGAGCAGGAAGCTGACGAACCTGCAACGTCAAACGATGCAGAGCGCCGGACTCACCCCGCCTCAATATGCTGCTCTTGCGCAGCTCTGGGCTCAGGACGGTCTCCAGCTAAAGGACCTCGCCGCGGGGAACCACTGCACGCCCGCAACGATGACCGCAATCGTCGACGCCCTAGAACGCAAGGACTTGGCGAGCCGCGCACCTCATCCCCACGACCGGCGCAGCCTGATAGTCCTCCTTACTACCGACGGCAAGCGCCTTCAGGGCACCACCCCCACATTGCATGAGATGTTCCGCGGGTGCTGCGCCGGATTGAGCCCCGACGAAACTCAGGAACTCGCCCATCTGCTCACAAAGCTCGACACCGCCCTGGCCGGCTGGGAGCCGGCAGTTCAGTCATGACGACCGTCCCCATCTCCGTCGAGATCGCTCCGGTCATCCTGCCATCGAATACTGAGGAGACACGAATGGAAACACTCACGCCCGCACGCTCCATCGACAGACGCGGCACGACCATCACGACGTTCGCCGTGCACGACGCCTCAAGAGAGCTCGAGACGATGGAGAACGGGGATGTTCTCGAGATCATCACCGACGACTTCGCGCCCTTCCGCCCGGATATGTCTGCATGGTGCGAGTCGTCTGGGCACCGCCTGGTAGATACGGTTGCCGCCGCGAACGGACTGCACTTCTTCGTCGAGAAGCAGCCACGTGTCGTCAAGGACACCAAGCTTGCAATGGTCATTTCGTCGGATGGGCTAGAGGAACTGTTGTCGCCTCTGGGGTTCGCCCTTGGCGCAGCCCTCGAAGGAATCGACGTGCACCTCTACTTCCAGGGCCCTGCAGTCCGGGTGCTCGCCGGCGGGTACAAACCGAAGCTCAAGGGGTGGGCTCGCCCGTTCAGCCGCTTTGCTGCGGCTGGCATGACCAAGACCGGTCACATTCCCGCGCAGGACAAGCTTCGCCAGCTGACCAATCTCGGCGCTCACCTGTATGCCTGCGGTGGCTCCCTCCCCCACTTCAAGGTGAAGCTGGACGAATTCGTCTTCGACGACATCTCGGTGGTCGAGTACCTCACATTCATGTCCGTGATGGAGGACTCCGACATCCAGATATACATCTAGACGGTCTCGAGGTCATCGAACGTTCAACGCTGAGACCGACAAGCGGACGACTGGCTGGTCCAGACTCCGGGCAGACCTCAACGGGTGCACAATACGGAGCGAGGCCGCAATAGCGATCGGGTAGAAGCGGCTTTGTGGGCCCTGTCCCCCGAGGGTGTGACTACTCATTCCCTAGCAACCTCATCCTTCTCTATAGCCGATATCACACGTTGGTGCACAACAGCAGATGGGCAATCATCAGGACTGCCGATGGCGTTTCGATTTCACCCACCCGGCGAGAGGGCCGTGAGACCAACCGGGAGGTCCGGGGCAACGAGGCCGCAAGGCAACATCACTCCGAGGATCGACGAACTGTCTAGAGGTCCAGGCGCCCAGCCTCAATCGGGTGCAAGCTCCCGGCCCACGACCTGCAGGATTCCGCAACACCGCGCATAGACTCGGTGGAGCCGGTGATAGCGCGCGCCGGCAAGGAGATGTCATGGAACTCACGCAATCCCAGGAACGGAGCCTAAGGCGAGCGTTTCGATACCTCAATCACAACATGCTTTTGATGTGGCGGCTCGGGCTCCGCCGAATGATGGCAAGCCCGACCGGCGGCTTCGTCATGATCTTGGGAACAACGGGCCGAAAGAGCGGCGAACATCGGCTCGTCCCTCTCAACTTCGCCGAGCGCGACGACCGGGTGTACTGCCTGGCCGGGTTTGGAAAGACGACACACTGGCTCCTCAACCTGCAGGCCGACTCGCGGTGTGAGGTATGGCTGCCCGATGGTCGACGTCTCAGCGGCATCGGTGTGCTCGTGGCGAAGGAGCCAGACCGCATCGCGCATGTGCGGGAGATACTGACTCGATCGGGCTTTGCGGCGAAACTGGCCCACCCCGGACTCGATCTCTCCTCGGCATCTGATGAGGAGATCGCGTCATTGGGGATCCGTCCGGGGGTCAAGTACGAGGCGGTCGAGATCAGGCTTGGCCAGCCGGTCACGGGACCCGGAGGGCCCGGCGATCTCGCATGGGTGCTACCGGCCTCTGCGATCGCCGGAGTCGCCACCTGGTTGACCGTGCGTCGTTTCCGTCAGAGCCGGACGCCGCGATGAATTCCACGACGCGAGGGCGGCAGCCGCCCGGGGGCCGTAGACGGAGTGCCGGCGTCCGAGCGCCCGGCACGAGAGCCGGCTACGCAGCCAGGCGCAACACGTAGAGGCGGGTCTCCAGCTTCCCGATGAACAGGTAGATGGACCACATCGCATTGCCCAGCATGGTTCGGTAGGCCACCTCACCCAACTCGGCCAATAGCTCGTCTTTGGCCCTACGCAGGCGTGAGATCTGCATCATGTAGTTGGGTGCGATGCCGGCCTCTTGAGACGCCTCGTACCACTCGGACCCAACCACGTCGATGCTCTCTATGGCGAAGCCGGCGTTCTTCGCCCGCTGCTCAAAGCCACCGGGAGCCATCATCTCGGGCACCGTGGCGAGATCTGCATACAGCCGAGCCGCCTCCCGAGGTTCCATCAGGTCGGTCTCGAATACCTCGTGGACCAACATCGCTCCCCCGGGTTTCAGCACTCGGACACACTCAGCGAGCCCACGGTCCTGGTTGGCGACGTGGTTGAGCATGTCCCGGGAGAAGACGAGATCGAAGGCGTTGTCCCCGGCCGGGATGTCTTCGATCACGCCATGCTTGATCTCAACGGACTCGCCGTGCTCATGTTCAGCGACTCTCTTCAGTCCGTCAGCGATGTTTGCCGGAGCGGGATCGACGGACACCACCCGACATCCGAATCGCTCGGCCATCAGCAATCCATGGCCGCCGTCGCGCCCACCGATGTCGAGCACAGTGTCGCCCGGTCCGATTCCAAGCGCTTCGACTGTGTCGAATATGGCTTTGGAGGGACGTGGATTGAGACTGCGATCCAGCAGCTCGACCGCCGCTTCGTAGTCCCAGTCCCCGTACATTTCTTGAACAGTGATGGGCTTCGACCAGTCATCAACCATGCGCAGACGCTACCGATAACGGCCCCCGTGAGCGAACCGCCACGCTCCTCAGCCACACCATCGGCAACCAGAGGGCGTGCTTTCCGACATAATGGCGGCGTGGCACGCAAAGAAGTACACATCGAGGCGGCGGGACGAGAGGTGCGGGTCTCCTCGCCCGACAAGGTCGTTTTTCCCGATCAGGGTTGGACCAAGCTCGATGTTGCCGAACATTTCGCCATGTGCGCCGAAGGTGCGCTTCGTGGTGTCTACAACCGCCCCGTCTCGCTGAAGCGCTGGACCAAGGGTGTCAACCACGACCCGTTCTTCGTCAAGCGAGTTCCGGAAAGCGCCCGCAGTGTCGTCGACGTCCGTTTCCCTTCAGCACGCCCCGGCCGCATGTTCCTTCCTCTCGATGAGGGCGACGTCATCTGGATGGCCCAGATGAATTGCCTCGACCTCAACCCGTGGAACGCCCGCGGCGACGACATCGATCACCCCGACGAGCTCCGCATCGACCTCGACCCTGCCGCCGGATACGACTTCTTCCATGCCAGGGAGGTTGCCGCCGCCGCCAGAGAATTGCTCGACGAGCTCGGCTATGCGTCCTACCCGAAGACATCCGGCAACCGGGGCATCCACATCTACGTCAGAATCACTCCAGAATGGGACTACTTCGAGATGCGCCGTAGCGTGCTCGCTCTTGCCCGGGAGCTGGAACGCCGCCATGAGTTGGCGACAACCGCCTGGTGGAAGGAAGAGCGAGATGGTGTCTTCATCGACTACAACCAGGTCGCCCGGGACCGCACCGTCGCCTCCGCCTACAGCATCCGCCACACCGGGTTCGTGTCGACACCTTTCGAGTGGTCGGAGCTTCCGGAGATGGATCCCAAGACGTTTGATCTGATGACGTTCAAGGACCGCTGGGCCGATGTCGGCGACCTCACTGCCGCCATCGACGACATCCACCATCGGCTCGACCCGCTGCTCGCCATGATTGAAACGGACGAGGCCAACGGAATCGGCGATGCCCCCTGGCCGCCGCACTACCCGAAGATGCCGGGCGAACCACCCCGGGTCCAGCCATCGAAGATGCGCAAGGAGAATTGGGATTGACCGTCATCGACCAACTCGGCGACGGTGTCTTCCGCTTTCACTACGACTCGCTGCAAATCAATGTCGGCGTCATCATCGGAGACACGGCTGTTCTGGTGGTCGACTCCCGGGAGACACATCGCTACGCCGACGAAATCCGCGCTGACCTCCGGTCACTCACCAACCTGCCCGTCGGCTGGGTGGTCAACACCCACTTCCATTGGGATCACACCTGGGGTAATGCGCGCTTCCCAGAAGCTCAGTTGTGGGGCCACGAAATGTGCCGGGAGGAGATGCTGCGCAATCCCGAGAAGGAACGACGGCGTGTGCTGGAGCGGGCATCCGAGGATCAACGTAGGGAGTTCGAAGAAGTCGCCATCACACCACCCGCCAACACCTTCTCCCGGACCACGACCATCGACGTGGGCAACCGTAGCGCCGACCTCCGCTACCACGGACTCGGTCACACGAACTCAGACATCGTCATCCGCGTCGGCGACGTGCTTTTCGCCGGAGACCTCATCGAGCACGGCGCTCCCCCATCCTTCGGCGATTCGTACCCGATGAGCTGGAACCCCACACTCAAAACGATCGAAATCCCCGATGTGGTTGTGCCCGGGCACGGGTTTGTCGTCGACCGTGACTTTGTGGCCGCCCAGACGGCCGAAATCGCCGCTGTGGCAGAACTAGCGAGGAACGGACACCGCGATGGGGCCCCGATCGACGCCCTGCTCCACGAGGGCCCCTACCCGCCCCAAACCATGCGCATCGCCTTGGCCCGTGCATATGCACAACTCGACGATGAGCTCTGAGATGTACCCCAGACTCGCCGCCCCCCTTGGCGGCAGCGGTAGCCGGGCACCCTGACGTCGACTAGCTCCCCGTGTCTACCGAGAAGTCGAAAGTCGGGCTGTCAGTATCGAGTCCGTTGAAGGTGATGGTCGTGTCAAAGACATCACCGATCGGGTCCGTCAATTGGCAAACGACCTGGTTGGCCGAATCGACAATCAAGGACTCGCTGCCGCAGTCGAGCGCGTCGTCGGCCAGGTCTACTCCCGCCTGGCTTTCGATCTCGCCTACTACCGCAGCGACAATCGGAGCCAGGTTCTCGGCAAGAACAACGTTGGTCGTCTCGACGTACGGACCATCATCCTCGATCACCGCCTGAAGCTCGACGGTGCGGCCGTCCTCGGTGTCTGCGGTGCAGAGGAACCGCGAGCCAACCTCCTCGGAGGAAGGCTTGCTACAGCTTGCGGTGAGCTCACCTAACCCGATCTGGTCCGCAAGCTCCCCCTCGATTACATCCTCCGTTGCATTCTCGGGCGACTCCGACCCGATGTTGATTTCGCCGGATACAGAGCAAGCCGACATCACGAGCACGGGCACAATCAGGAGCTTCTTCATGTTGGCGAGGCTAGTAGGGGCTCATTGATCGCTTTGATGTCTCCATCCCTGATCAATCGCTGCCTGCACCGCAGCCAGCTCGAGCCGATCGGCGAGACGGCGCAATGGAACTACCACAGCCAGAGCCTCGGGCGGATCTTCGGGGCCGGGAATGTCGACGAGTTGCTCCATTGCTATCAACTACGGTTGACGCCATGAATCGACGACTGATACTGGCCACCGCCCTGATAATGACGGCATGCTCGGGCGTAGACACAGGCCCCGTCGCAGAAACAACCGCAGCTTCCGATGCGCCGACATCGACAACGCCAACCGCCCCGACCGAAGGCGATCTCACAACGGCCGCGCCCGGATTCGACCTCGATGCACAACTCGCCGACTACGTCGGAGAAGCGGAAGGCGGCGTCGCAGTGCTAACCGTACGCAACGGCGAGACCACCGTGGCAGCGGTCGGGGCGGCGAACTCTTCCGGGGACCAAATCAGCCCGGAGATGCCGTTCCGGGTCGGCAGCATTGCCAAGCCGTTCATCGCGACGATGATTCTCCAGATGGTCGATGAAGGCTCAATCGAGCTCGACCGTCCACTCGGCGACTACCTGCCGGAAACCCAGTTGGCGGCAACTACAACTGTGCGTTCCCTCCTCAGCCACCAGACGGGCATTCCCAACTACACAGACCAACCGACGTTCTTCAGCGACGTCCTGGCGGATATCTCTCGCAGCTTCACCACCGGCGAAATCCTCGATTACGTAGTCGATGCTGAAGCCGGCGCCCCCGGCGAGTTCAGCTACTCCAACACAAACTACATCCTGCTGGGGCAATTGATCGAGCACATCGACGACACCAGCCTGAATGACTCGCTGCAACGCCGCATAGCTGAGCCGCTCGGACTCACCGCAACTGCGGCCGTCGGTCGCGGAGTTGCCAACCCCGAAGGATTGGTCGGAGGTTGGTCCTTCGGCACCCTGTCCGGTGCAGCAGATGCCGAGTACGAATCGATCGCCAGCAGCGCTTGGGCCGCCGGTGCACTGGTTTCGACTGTGACCGACCTCGAGATGTTCCTTACCGCGCTGTTCGCAGGCAAATTGATCTCGCCGGATGGTCTGGCAGCGATGACAGACACCGGCACCACCGGATACGGGCTGGGGTTGTTCGATGCGCAGCTTGGTCCAGGCAATCCGGGCTATGCACACAACGGGAGCATTCCCGGCTACTCGGCGATAATGGGGATCAGCCCGGACAGCGGTGACACCATCGTTATCCTCACCAACAACGACCAGATCGTCGCCGACCGACTGGCTCCCCAGATCCTGATGAACTGGTGACGGCCTGAATCTGGACGCGCGCGGCCCACAAGAACCCAACAAGGATGGCCTGGAGTTCCGCCAAAAGCGGAACTCCCAAGCCGAAGGAGACCGCGCGCCGCCCACAAGAACCCAACAAGGATGGCCTGGAGTTCCGCCAAAAGCGGAACTCCCAAGCTGACCGATGCCTGCGGCATCGGTCAGCCGACGACATCATCAAAGCCGACACCGCTGGGCCGCTCAAGCTGGTCCATCGTGCACTCGGCGGCGTCTTTGTCGGGTCGCCAGCGCAAGAACCGGGTGGCATGGCGGAACCGACCGCCTTGCAGCTGGTCGTAGCTGATCTCGATGACTACTCCGGGCTCGACGGCTATCCAGGAGAGGTCTTTGCCTCCGGTCCACCGACTCTCTGCGCCCGGCCGCCTGACCTCGTCACCGAAGCTGTCGTCGGTGCGCAACTGCTCGAATTGGCGCAGGATCTCGACCCGGTCCTGATTGGTGAAACCAGAACAGTGACCGATGAAGTGCAGCTGCCCATCCTCCGTGTACAGGCCGAGCAGCAGCGAGCCGATCTTGTCGCCGTCCTTGTGGATCCGATAGCCGCCGACAACACAGTCCACGGTGCGCCGGTGCTTCCACTTGATCCAATTGCGCTTGTCCTCGACGTACGGCTGGTCGGTTTGCTTGCAGATGATTCCGTCACAGCCGGCCGCTTCGAACTCCTCGAACCAGCGGCGGGCTTCCACGATCTCTGAAGTGACCGGTGTCAGATGCCAACGGTCGCCGAGATGCGCATACGTCCGTTCGAGCCGCCGCCGCCGCTCTTCATAGGGATGGTCGAGCATGCTCGCACCGTCGTGGGCTAGAACGTCAAACACGATGAGGCTTGCCGGAGTCTCGTCGGCGAGGCGGTTGATCCGCGACTCGGCAGGGTGGATTCTCATCTGCAGGGCGTCGAAATCGGTAGTGCCGTCGCCGACGACCACTACTTCCCCGTCGAGCAACGTTCCCGCGGGCATCTCGGCAAGAGAAGGAATCAGTTCCGGAAAATAGCGGAGAAGATCCTTGCCGTTCCTGCTCTCCAGGCGGGGCTTCTCGCCCGCCCAGGCGATCATGCGAAACCCGTCCCATTTGGGCTCGTAGACCCATCCGGGGCCCTCAGGAGGGGTCTCGCGGACACGGGCCTTCATCGGCTTGATCGGATCGGTGAACGGCAACATGGTGCTCTCACCCTATCGTGTGCAATCCCAGGAAGCGGCGCTGAATTGGTTTGGATAACCCGCTGCTTCGAGTTTCATATGCAGATGCAAATCAGGCTCTTTGGCGCAGCGATACTGCTGTTCGTGCTCATCGCGGCGTTTCGCGGTGCAGTGGCGACTGCGCCGACCACGACGACGGCGAGCCTCGAATCCCTCGAACCGCTCCCCACCACGCAGGCCGCAATCTCATCGACCGAGCCGCCGACCACTACTACGACCACGACCGCGCCCCCGACGACGACCACGACGAGGCCGCCGACAACCGACCTGCAGCTGGAGAAGGTAACGACGATCTTTGGCGACATCTCTCCGAAGTCGGTCGTTGCCAGCGGTGATGGTCTGTTCTTCGCCCAGAACATGATGTATCGCCACACCATCACGGTGTACAACGACGACTATGAACTCGTAGCAACGATTCCCGATGCGGTGAGCCTGGCCGAGTACGGACATGGTGATTACGAAAATGACCATCAGGGCTCACCGGTCGAAGCGGTCCCGACTTCAGATGGCCAATACGTGTACGTCTCCAACTACCAGATGTACGGCGAGGACTACGGGCGGGCCGGTGGAGATAGTTGCGATCTCACAGACTGGGACAACAGTTTCGTCTACCGGGTCTCGGCCGACCGGCTCGAGATCGATCAAGTCATCGCGGTCGGGGCGGTCCCGAAGTTCCTGGCCATCACCCCAGACGACAGTCTCGTCCTGACGACGAACTGGTGCAGTTTCGACCTGTCGGTGATCGACACCGAGAGTGCCACCGAGGTCTCGAGAGTGCATCTCGGGCGGCATCCGAGAGGGATCGCCGTCACTGAAGACGGAGGAACCGCATACGTGGCAATCATGGGCGGGCGGGACATCGCCATGGTCGACCTGGAAACGTTCGAGGTTGATTGGCTCGAGAACATCGGCGCCAATCCCAGGCATCTCGTCCTGGCACCGGGCGGTGAGGTTCTGTACGCCACCCTGAACGGGGAGGGCACGGTGGTCGCCATCGATGTCGCCACGGGTGCCGTCACGGAACGGATCAGCTCCGGCGCGTCGCCGCGCAGCATGACAATCTCGGACGATGGCCGGTCGCTCTACGTGGTCAACTACAACTCGGACACCGTGAGCAAGATCGATACCGAGACCTACACCGTGCTGCAGACTCTCGACGTGCCCCACCGCCCGATCGGCATCACCTACGATGGGGCTGGTCGCGAGGTGTGGGTCGCCAGCTACTCGGGGGCTATCACCGTATTCCGAGAAGCTGAGCCCGCCGGCGGCAGCTAGAACTTGGCTACTTCACGGGCCATGGGGCCTGTTATGCGGAACTTGTGCCCACTCATTGGGTCCGATCCATGCGGGTGGCTACAAACCGCTCGCCAAAGCAGATAGGCTGCACGGGAGAATGGGATGACATTGGGACTGAGCTGGGGGCACGGGCGGTGACGGATCTTCTGGACAACTCTGTCTGGCTTGCCATAGGGCTGATCCTCGGCCTGGGCGCAGGATGGGCGATCACCTCACGGCGTATCGGCAAACGGACCGCCGAGGCCATCGAAACGCTGCAAGAGAGTGAGCGGCAACGCCGTGTTGACCTCGCCACCGCGCTGGAGGAATCAGAGCAGCAGACGGCGGCGCTACGGACCGACGACACCGAGCTGCGAAAGCAGATGGAAATCTCGACGGCACGTATTGAGCAACTCGCCGGCGAAGCCCGGGAACAGACCCGGGAGCTAGACCGTGCGGAAGCCCGTATCTTTGACAGGGAATCCACCATCGATTCGTTGCGAGCCAAGCTGTTTGCATCGCGCAACACAGCACGCAGTACCGAAAGCGAGCTGGAAGCCAACAAGAACGAGTTGGAGCTGCTCAAGAAGCACTTCAACGAGTTGCACGCTGCGATGCCGGATAAGGCATCGGACTCCGACGCACTCAGTGCAATCGTGGTCGACCTCGGCGATACGTTGAGTGTGGATCGGGAGTAGCGAAACCAAGGATCTATGCAAGAGGGCCCCGCGGCTGCGAGGCCCTCTTTGGTTGTCGGTCTGTTGTTGGGCTACGGAGTGGCTAGCGACTTCTCGATGATGACAATGCCCTTGATCGAGGCGTTATCTCCGCCCGCAACGTTGACGAGCTCAACGACGATGTCTCCATCTGCCACCGCTGCCGGGAACCGATGAACGAAGCCGACGTCGTGGCCAAAGCCCTCCGCAATGATGTCGTAGTCGTCGAGGACGAGGACGCTCTCGATGTTGACATCGAAGAAGCGGGCCGCTGCCGTGGTCTGGAACGTCTCGGCAAGGAACAGTTGCACCTCGTAGTCGCCGTCGGCAACACCGAAAGTCCATGTGCTATTGCCGTAGACCTCGTTCTGGAACACGCTCTGCGGTGTGTTGCCCGGAGCACTCGGATCGAGAGTGATCGTGTCTCCGGTGCCAAACGAGCTACCTCCACTGACAAACGCAGACCCGGCATCCCAGATCTCGACTGCTCCGGCTCCCGCATTGGCGGCATGTACCACCTTGCGGATCATGATGCCCCGAACCGACGGGCTTTGAACCGAACCTACAACCATCTCGACCGTGAGGCCGTTGCCGTCGTTGACCTCCACTAGGAACGTCTCGACAACGCCCTTCAAGCCGGTGCCGGCAGTGGCGTAGACGTCGTACTCGTTGAGTACGTTGACTCCCTCGATATCGACACCGAACAAGCGGGCTCCGGCGGCGGTGACGAAAGTTTCGGCAAACAGCAACCGAACCTCATAGGAACCGTCAGGAACGACGAAGTCGAACGTCTGCGGCCCGTAGACCTCGGTCTGAAAGACTGCCATTGGCGGAACGTCCGCTTGCGAGGTGACCGAGGAGTGAGTCATGTCGATCGCCCCGGAGGCACCGGGCTGGTTACTGCTCGAGCCGCCCCGGAACGGGCCCTCATCGACCCAACCAGCCGGCTGAGTCGCAGCGCCGCCGGCATTGACGTTCAGTGGCAACTGCTCACCAACCACGATCATCAGCGACTCCGTGGTCAGTGTGGTTCCGTCGTCCGCAGTGACATCGACGTCATAGATGCCGACATCTCCGGCCGTGGTCGGCCAGTTCAAGCTGCCGGTTCCGTCACCAACGTCGGTGAACACAGCCCCCGCCGGCAGGGCGGGTGTCGAGCTGATGCCCAGGACGATCGTGTCTGCAACGTCCAGGTCCGTTGCGTTGACCGCAAACCCAACCGGCTCGCCCGCTGAGACCTGAATGTCATCGATCGCATCGATCGTCGGCGCGTTGTTGCTGACGCCGTTGCCAGCCAGCGGCACGCTGTTGCCACCTGAGACCGAACCGGTCTCGGTAGTGTCCAGCGAAGCCGACCGGGCTCCAGGTGCCCCAGGGGTGAACGTCACATCGATGTCGTGACTGTCACCAGGTGCCAGCACTACCGATGACGTGGGGCTTGGCGCGAAGTCGGCAGTATTGGCGCCACCAATGACCACATTTGTGATCTCTATGCCCGCTGTACCCACCAGTCCGGGATGGGTGTAGGTGACCGTCTGCGGAGCGCTGGCGGCGCCGACTGCAACGTCGCCGAAATTGAGTCCGCCTACGTTCACCAGCAGATCCGCAGCCGGGGCCGGATTGACAACGATGATCTCGATTCCCTTGATCGCCGTGTTGTCGGTGACATTGGTGAAGTCGATATCCAGCGTGTTGTCACCGGCTCCCATCGTCACGAGGAAGTCCTCGACGATGGCGGCATCGTGACCCACCAGAGCGTGGATGTCGTAGTCGTCGAGAACCTGGACGCCCTCGATTTCAACGTCGAACTCGCGTAGACCGTCTCCGTTCACATACGTCTCGACGAAGTAGAGCCGCACCTCGGCTTCGGCGCCTTCAGCCAGCGGGAACTCCCACTGCAATCCACCGTCACTCCAGCGCTCAACGTTCAGCACTCCCTGTGGTGTGCCCGCAGGAACCGTGGCGTGAGCGACGGAGATCGTGTCACCCGTTGTAGCGGACTGGTTGTTGCCAGCCGCAACGAGATACAGCGAGTTGCTTCCGGTCGTGTCGGCGGTCCAGTCAGGGGTATCACTGACGGTACCGCCACCCGCGTTCACGCGATATGCGACGTCACCGGACAGTGTCTGACTGACACTCAGGAAGAAGTCCTCGGTGACGACGCCGCCGTTGCCATCGTCAACCTCGACAACGACGTCGTACTCCCCGGAGTCGGCAAGGTTGGTCGCCCACTCCAGCGTGTAGGTGTCGTTGAGATTGTCGGTGATGGTGGCCGACGGCGGAAGACCGGTCTGAGTGACCGTCAACGTATCGCCGTCGAAGTCGTCTGCGCCGAAGGTGACACTCAAGGTGTCCATCTCGGCAATGAACTCGTCGGCGATCGGGTCGACGGTCGGATCGGTATTCGTCGGGACCACGGCTTCGCCAACCACGCTCACTGCCAGCGGGTCGTTGCTGCCGTTGCTATTGATGAAGTACGTGCCACCCAACAGTTCGGTCGCCGGCGGTGACCACGTCAGGGTGACATCTTGGGTGTCGCCGGGGAACAGCACGATCGGGAAGACGGCGTCGTCCACGATGTTGGTCAGAACCCCGAAGCCGGTGCTGTCGATGACCACCGAGGGCCCGGCCGCCAGTCCGGCGTTCTGCAGGGTGACAACCGCATCGCCGCCTACACCGACATCGACCGTACCGAAGTCGATCGGGTTCGGATTAGCGGTCAGGCCGCTCGGGTTGGAGTCGACCGTGACTATCTCGACTGCGTTGACGACCGGGTTCTCTGTTACGTGTCCGAAGTCGATATCGATATTGCCGTCAGATGTGACAACTATCGACTTCATCACACCAACCCGGTGCCCGACGTCGTCGACGAGGTCATAGTCATCGAGAATCTGGATCCCCTCCGCAGTCACGTCGAACTCGCGCTCTCCAATTTGGTCTGCGCCATTCCATCCGCTGTGCATGAACAGCCGTACTTCGACCAGCTCGCCGGATGTGACCGGGAAGTCCCACTGCATGGGGTCGCCTGCATCGGTTCCGTAGCGCTCGCTGAGGAAGACGTTGTCCGGATCCGCGTTCGGCGTCGTCGCCGGCACGGAAGCATCCGAGCCGTTGGTATTGGCGTACCCGCCGGTCGTGCTACTACCGCCAACGAGTGAGCCATCATCGGCCGCCCACACCGGGCCACCGTCGAGCGCCGGCAGTTCGCCACCACCTGCGTTAACCCGGTAGAGCACGGGCGACGGCGGCGCCTCGACGGTGAAGTTCACCGTCACCGACGCCTCGAGATTGGTGTACTCGGTGTGAGTCGAATTGGCGACCGTAGCCACCAGCGTCTGCGGGCCCGGGGCAACCGCGGTAAACGTGAACGTGTCGTTCTGCGGCAGGGAGCCCTGGTAAACGCCGTTGAGATCCAGATGTACGTGATCATCGCCCAACAGGCCACCGCTGGTGGTCCACTCAACCGTGACCTCATCGCCCACGATGACTTCGCCCGCGGTGGGCGAGATCACCTGGATCGCTCGCGGCTCGGGAATCTTGACTTCGATCCCCTTGAGCGCCGGATGGTCGTTCGCGCTGTGGATGAAGTCGATGTCTAGGTTGCCATCGACTCCGACAGCAACGACATGCGATACCGCAAAGGCACCCTTGGCGCCGGCCACTGCAAACGGATCGAGGTCATCAAGCGCCGCCGGAGTGCCACCCTCGATCTGGACATCGAAGACGCGGTCCCCGACTGCATCGTTGCCACTGAACAACTCTGCAAAGAGCAGGGTGACCTCGACTTCGGTTCCGGCCGCAACTGGGAAGTCCCACTGCATCTCATCTGTGAGCAAGTCACCCGACGCACCCGGGTCCCAGCGTTCGATCTCGAACACGTCGATGGGAGCGCTCGCCGGAATCGACGGGTCGGTCATATCGACCGGGCCCGGATAGGCGTTGCCGGCCGAGGCCGAGTAGACATTCTGACCGTTGGTCCTATAGCTCGACGGGTTGGCGTCGGTGTCTTCCGCCCACATTGGCAGCGACGCGTCCGCTGCGGCGACCTCGTCGCCGCCGACATTGATACGGAACAGAGCCGAACCGGACGGCGCCATCGGAGTCGCATCGTCCTCGTTGGACGCTGCCGACTCGTTGAGCGACGTGTCCCGTGCTGTAACCGCGTAGTGGTACGTGGTGCCATTAGTCACAAGAGTGTCCAGGTACTCCGAGTCGGTCGGCTGGGCAATCGGCAAGCCCGACGTGTCCACTGGAGTCGTCTCCGAGCGGTACACGCTGTATACGTCGAGATCACCTTCGGCATTGTCATCCCAGTCCAGGCTCACCTGTCCATCGGACCCGGTGGCCACCAAATTGGTGGGCGCCGCCGGTGCGGTGGTGTCGGGTGCACCGAGCGAGATCTCGACCAGCTCCCAGGCGGGAGTGATCGGACCTGCACCGAGCGACGTAGAGATGAGACCGACGGCGAATGCGTCCGGACCCGCCAGCCACCCGGCCGGGATCGTCGTCGAGCCCACTGCATTGAGCGGACCGCCGTTGATCCGGTAGTACCCGTCGACAGTCGGATCGCCGACAACCGTCGGGTCTACAGCCAGGTAGAGGTCGATGTCGACCGCATCTCCGACAACCCCGGAATCGGCCACGCTCGCCGCTGAGGAGAACGAGCCTGCGACCTCGCCGCCCAGCTGGAACCCGCCGGTACCGACGGTACCGGCACCACCGGCGCCGTTGGCGTTGGCCACCAGCTTCAGGTAGTTGTCCTGGTCACCGTTTCCGATGTAGAAGCCCACCGACTGGTAGTTGGTCGGGATGGCCACGCTCGGGAAAGGCTGCACCGTCTGCACATGCACGGTGAACTCTCCGGCGAGTGATGTGGGATCAACACCGAACTGGAACGCATTGTCCTGGTCGTTGTTGGTCGCATCGCCGTCTGAGGAGAAGTCCGCGCTGAACACGCCGGTAGCGCCACCAACGTTGAGGTTGCCCTCGTCGAACTGAGTCAGATAGTCCGTCGTTCCCGAAGGATCGAGCATCAAGCCGGTGAATCCGACGTTCTTGAACGTTCCGAACGGAGGCAGTTCGCTCACACCCACTGAGTTCAGATCGAGCGGGTACAGCAACGGCGCCGTCGTGACCAACCCGTTGTTCGGGTCGAGAGCGAACGCATCGTTGACATCGAGAATCGTGTCATCGTCGTCGTCCGGGTCGTTGAGATCGCTGGTGAAGTCACCGTCCCAGTCCGTCGGCTGGCTGCCGCCGTTGCATGGGTCGGTGCCGTTGTCGATCTCATCGGCGTTGTCGTAGTTGTCGCTGTCCTCGTCGAGGGCCGGGTTGTACGCACCGGTACAAGACGTACCGAAGTCGGCCGGCTCGAACACCGTGATGTTGTTGGCCCCGTAGGTGGCCGCCCACACCGTGCCCGGGAAGACGTCGCCATCGCCCTGGGTAGCCACGTCGAGCGGCGTGGCACCAAAGCCGTTGAACAATGCCTGCTCCGGGTTGTTGGGATCGGTGGTCAGGCCCACCAGATCATCCCCAGCCGCGGTGAGCTTCATCCGGTAGATGTTGCCGTTGAATGCTGCCGCCAGCAGGTCACCCTGCATGGCGCCACCGAAGTTGGACGCCGTGTACTCGGCAAGCCCGTTTGTCGACGAGCCGACGGTCGCCAGCGACCCATCGGGGCGTGGCGGATTGCCGTTCGACGTCAGGTAAGTGCACTCGACCGAGGTGTCATAGGGCGGGGTGCCATCCACTGCACCAGCCACGAGGCCGGTATTGGCCCGGGTCGGGTTCGGATGGCCGCCGTAGTAACCCTCACCGCTGATGTAGTGCAGGTTGTCCGGCGCAGTCTGACCGGGTTCGTTGCTGGTGTTGGTGCACAGGCCACCGCTGGTGACCGGCACGTCACCCCAACCACCGTTGGGACCGTTGTCGAATGTGTACAGGTTGCCGTCCTCGGTCAACACAACGTCGTACGGGTTGCGATAGCCAGGTGAGTACACCTGAACCGGACCGTCGACATCCCAGACTGCTTGAGTGGCGCCGTCGTTGCCGCCGAAGGGCACCGCACCTGCAGCCCTGCCCACCGTCGGCAGGTCGTAGGCACCGCCGTGTGCCGAGTCGATCAGCGCCAGATTCACCTCGAGGATGGCCGCAGAGAGTGCGTATTCCGGCGTCTGCGCAAAGTTGTTCGACGGGGCACCCTGGTTGGTGTGCCCACCCTGTGCCACATATAGCGTGTTGCCGTCTGGCGTGAGCGCCATGCCGTTGGTGGCATGGTTCTCCTCAGATCGCGGCAAGCCGCGCACCACGTCGACCTTGTCCCACGAAGCACCATTCCAGGTCAGCTTGGAGATAACCCCGGAGTTGGTGTCGAGGTTCTCGTCCGTACCACTGCCGCCGGCACCAATCCGGGGATCGCTAGAGGTGACATACAGCACGGGGTTGGCCGCGGTGCCGCTCGCGAGGATCCCGGTCACCTGACGGTTGGTCTCACCCGTGTTGAGAGTGCCATCGTCGTTGTGGTTCGGGATGTTCTTCACCAGGTCGATTGGCTCGGTGTTCGTCACCGAGTACGCACCTGAACCGGCTGGGGCGCCATCACGCGCGATGGTGTAGGCGTAGATCATCCCGTTCTGCTGGGTCACGTAGAGCCTGCCGTCGGGCCCGAAGTCCAGCGAGGTCGGGTTGCTCAGGCTCTCTCCGGTCAGTCCGGCAGAGCCGAAGCTGATCGGAATGTCGCTGAGCGCCGTGCCCTGGACGGCGATGTCGACCGAGCTGTTGTCGGCGGTGGAACCGATAGTCAGTGTGTCGAGATTGCTGTCGACCGAGGGCGGGTTGTAGGTCACCTCCACCGTGGTGGAAGCGCCCGGCAACAGGTCGAACGGCAGACCCGGCTGGCCGGTGATCGAGAACACCGTATCGCTGGCCAGCGCCACGCTGTTGACCGCGATCGTCGCATCGGGCACTGCCGGATCACCCAGGTTGGTGAGTGTCACCGACTGGGTGGTCGAGCTGCCGACTAGGACAGAGCCGAAGTTGAGCGCACCCGGGCTTACTCCGAGCACATTGGGCTGAGCCCCCGCCACGAAGATTTCGAGACCTCGCACAGCCGGATTCTGCGTGCCGTGGATGAACTCGAGGTCAACGCTGCCATCACTAACGATCTCGGTCGAAACCATCGTTCCGATGCCGAGGCCACCGGCCAGGGCGAAGGGGTCGAGATCGTCGAACTCGGCAGGCAACGCACCATCCACCGTCACGTCGAAGACCCGGCCACCGGGAGCGGTGATCTGATCGTAGGCCTCAGCCAGATAGAGACGGACCTCGACGAGGGTCCCGGTCGGTACCGGGAACTGCCACAGCAGCTCGTCGCCACCGACGTCGTCCCAGCGTTCCTGGGCGAATACCGCCAGCGGAGTCCCCGCGGGGACCGTGCCATCAACGGTGTTGACGGCGACACCGCCATAGGTGCTGTGCCCCGTCGACGTCAGATAAACCGACTGCGCGCCGCTGGTGTCTGCAGTCCAGTCCGGAGTGTCGGTGACGGTATCGCCGCCGCCATTCACCCGGAACAGCACATCGCCCGGCGTTGGGCCGGCGATGGTGTTGGCTGCGATCACAACCTCCGTCGGGCTGTTGGCGCCGTCATGGTCCACCGACAGGGTCGCGTTGTGCAACGCCGGAGCCGACGTAGGTGCGTACTCCACAGTGACGACAAAGCTCTGCCCGGCATCCAGCACCTGAGTCGTAGTCGGCGCTGACCCGATGGTCAGCTCCGCGGCACCGGCGATGGTGATGTCGGCAGGGTCAACCGTGATCTGTGCAGATCCCGCCGTCCCGGTATGGGTAAAGGTGACGTCAACCGTCGGTGTGGTCCCAACAGGCACGTCGGCGAAATCGACAAACGATTGATCGGCTTCGAGATCGACCGGTGGAACAAATCCAAAGGTCCATTCGCTGAAGGTGCTCGACTCGATTGCGATCTGGAGATTGCCGCTGCCGAGTTCGACCCGGCTGGTCTCGCAGGGATCACCGGGACACTCTTCAACCAGCACCCCGTCCTTGAATACCTCTACATCGGCCCAGTCGACCGGCAGGATCGAGGCGTCGAGCTCGAACACAACTCCGAACGGATCGGCCGAGCCCGGAGAATCCGGTGTGACGGAAATCGACACCTGCTGGCCGAACAGCTCGAACCCGATCGGTGTCGACGCAGTTATCGGCCCCTCACTCAGCGAGCCGTCATACACTCCGCCGGACGACGGCGGATCAACGGTTGTCTCAACCGGGTCGCCCGCCGTGGCACCGTCTGCTTCGGTGTCGGTGGTCAGTGGCAGATTACCGGTGACAATTTCACCGGCTGCGAGGATTTCTATGCCCTTCACGGACGGGTTCTCTGCGTCGTGGAGGAAGGTCACCGTGAGCGAATCATCGGCGACCTGGGCCGGGTAGGCCAACATCACGCCGACGTCTGCACCGTAGGTGGCGTGAACGTCGATTGGGCCGTAGGTGGTGCCCTCGACATCGACCGAGAAGATCCTCGGCCCATCTGTGACGATGTTGTCCCAGATCTCGGCCAGGTAGAGACGGACCTCGTACTCGACACCGGAAGCGACATCGAACTCGAAGGTCATCTCGTTGTTGTCAACGGCGGTACCCGGATCCCAGCGCTCCATGGTGAAGAGCTCAATGGGGACATATCCCGGCACCGAGGAATCAAGACTGATTACCTCATCGGTGTCGCCGAATGTGTTGTCGTCGGTGTAGGCCGCACTCAGGTACGGCGAGGGGATCCCGGTGGCGGCGGCGCCCCCGGCGTTGGCTGCCGATTGGTCGGCCTCCCAGTCGGGACCGCCGTCGGTAGCTGCCAGCGCCGGACCACCATTGTTGACCCGGTACAGCACCTCACCAGCCGGTGGCGGTGCATCGGTCAACTCCAGGTATGCCGGAACGCTCACCTGGTTATGGGCTCCAACCGTCGGGCCCGAGGTGTCGTCAACTGCTGCAAGCAGATACGTCGTTTCCCCATCCACGTCGCTGACGGTGAACGGAATCTCGACCGTGCCGTCGCCACCGAACGTCGAATCGATGTACGTCACGGACTGTGCCTTGTTGCGCTCGAAGGGATCGAGAGCGTTGAACCCGCCATCGGGCTCATCTTCGAGGTTGGCATTGACAACGATGAGAGTCACCGCGGCACCATCCGGGCCCGTAACCAACGCCGTCTGGGCGGTTTCCGTCACGAATGCACCGAGCGCTCCGTTACTGAAGCTGGTGGCGCCAAGGGCGACATCGACAACCTCGAGGGTGACCCCTGGCGGGTTCTCGCTCGTCGTAGCTCCGATTCCTCCGCCCGCGGAGCCATCTCCGAAGGTCCGGGCTGAAGCGGTGCCGTTCGGGCCAACTGCCGTGAAGGTGGTTCCGGCCAGCTCGAGGCCGGAGATAGCGCCGGCGTTGCCGGCGGATGCAAAGCCCTTGATCGATGACGGATCGACGTCAACGGTGAACACGAAGGACTCGCCGGGATCGAAGTCGGTGAAGCTGAGTGTGACCAGCTTGTAGCCGTCCAAAGCGTCACCGTCCGAGAACGGATCAACACACTCATCACCAGGGTCTGTGTACCCGACATCGTCGCTGCTGCTGTGTGGCAGCAGACAGCTGGCGGTGATGTCACCGGCACTGCCGACCGGGTCGAAGACCACGTCCGGGAAGAGCGCCGTCGACAGGTCGACATGCACCGTCGTAATCGTCGTCGAACCCGTATTGGTCACAGCGAACGAGTCGGCGGCAAAAGTGCTGGCGTCGATGTCCGCGCCGGGTGTAATGGTGAGAGCGGCATCAGGCGGATTCGGCTGGCTCAACAGTTGCAGGTACAGCGAGCTCGAGGCGACCGACGTCGTGCCGGCGCTCGGGCTGGTAGCCATGAAGTAGGTGAGTTCGTCGGTGAGGGTCACCGCGATCGAACCGGAGCCGGTTCCGTCAAGGGTGACCGTGTGCTCAACCACTGCGGTGGCTTCATTGGCCTCGTAGGGGGCCGGAGAGCCGGAGACGATGCCGTTGACGTCCGTGTCGACCTGGATCAGGCGTACCGTCTGCCCGGATAGGCCAAGGAGGTCGATCGTTTGCGCAGCGGCAGTGACCTGGCCAGCCCAGGCGCCGTTGCTGAAGCCGGTCGGCGCCACGGCGACGCCAGATGGCGTGATGAGCGGTGTCGGCGTAGCGACGGTTGTCACGGTCGCTTCCGAACCACCGACGCTGTCGTCCTCTTTGAAGACTCGACCAACGATGGTGCCGGTGCCGGCAAAGTCGACGGTCACCATTGAGCCGGACAGCTCGGTGCCGTTGATCTTGCCCGACGAGGCAGCCCCGCTGGCGCCCTGGATTGAATGCGGGTCGACGTCGGCGTGGAACGTGATCGTCTCCCCCGGATCGAAGTCGTCAAAACCGAGGGTTATCACCTTGTAGCCATCGGTGTCATTGCCATCCGAATATGGATCCGCGCACGGGTTGAACGGGGCCTGATAGCCGGTTGCGACGGCGCCGCTGTCCAGCTCGAGGCAGGAAGCATCGGTGTCGCCGGCAAGACCAACCGGGTCGAACACGAGGTTCGGGAACAACGAACCCGAGATGTCGATCTCGACGCTGTTGATCGGCTCGTCGCCCACGTTGGCAATGGAGAACGAACCGGGTAGGAAGGTGCTCGTGCCGCCGGAGAGGTCGCCACCGGGAGTGATCTCAACCAGCACCGCCGGGTCATCGCCGGGAACGATGCCGAGTTCGAGGATGACGACGTTGGAGTTCTCGCCTGTCTCGCCCGCCGCTGCGACAGCAGCTCGGAAGTAGTTCATCCCGTCGTACAGCGTGACCGGAGCCGACCCGTTGCCGGAGCCGTCGAGCACCACATTGATGTACTCGACAGTGTCGGCTTCGTTGATCTCGTAATCCTCGAGATCGTTGTAGCCGCCGGAGGGCTCGTCTTCGAGGTCACCGCTGACGTGAATCAGCGTCACCGTGGAGTTCGCCGGGCCGCTGATCAAGATGGTCTGGGCGTCGACCGGGACGGTCGCCGCCGTGGCGCCGTTGGACAACGTCGTTGGGCTCAGCGTCGCTCCGGAGACCGAAAGCGTTGGTGTCCCGGCAGCGCCGGACGGCACGGTGGCGACGCCGCCACCGTCAGAGCCGTCACCGAATGTCTGGCTTGCCTCGACACCATCGGCGAAGGTCACCGTCGCTGTTGCCCCTGCTAACTCGAGACCGGAGATGGCGCCGGCGTTGCCGGCCGCAGAGAAGCCCTTGATCGTTGTCGGGTCCACATCCGTGGAGAACACGAACGTCTCACCAGGCCCGAATCCGTTGAAGTCGAGGGTGACTGTGCTGTAGCCGTCAACACCCGATCCGCCCGAGAACGGGCTCACACACGGGTTCGCCGGAGTCACATATCCGACGTTGTCGCTGAGACCGTTGTTGGGCTCGACGCACTTGGCGGTGTTGTCGCCTGCCGTGCCCACCGGATCGAACACCATGTCGGGCAGGAAGCTATTCGAGAGATCAATCACGACCTGCTCGATGTTCACTGTGCCGGTGTTTGTGATCTGGAAGGCATCACCGTCATAGGTGCTGGCACCGAGGGCGGCGCCGGGCGTGATTCCCACGGTTGCCAGACCGAACGAGTTGTCGATCTCGAAGTCGGCGCTGAGCACAAGCGTGCCGCCGGCGGACAGATTGACGTCGGCCCCGATGTTGTGGAGCCCGTCGGTCTCACCAGTGGTTTCGAACGGATATGGGGTCCCGAAACCGGTCCCCGCAAAGTCATACGGGACCAGGCTCTCCACCTGGGTCACCGGACCGTCGAAGCTGAACTCGACAGAGTTGATCGGCGTTGTCGGGAAGACCGGATCAACGAAGACCCAGATGTCGCCGCTGACTACGGCGCCGTCGAGCGGCATCGGTGACGAACGGTCGCTCGACAGCGAGTAGACCAGCGTCAACTCTTCGGCTTCAAAGCCTTCGCCGCTCACCGCGACCGTGTCCGGCGACGATGAGGCGTTCGTCTCGACATAGACGTCACCCGATGCAGGCCCCGCGGTAGTTGCCGTGAAGTCGACATCTATGACACACGATGCGCCCGGCGTCAGTGTGCCCGGGCATGCTGCGCTGTACACGCCGAAGTCGATGTTGGTCGCACCGAAGTCGAGGAGGTCCAGGTCGCCGTCACCATTGTTGGTCAATGTCACCTGCTGGGCAGCCGCCGAGTCCCCTACGTTCGTCAGCGGGAACACCAGGCTCGCCGGGTCGAGCGCTACCGCCGGAGCGGGAACATTGCCCTCACCGGAAAGCGCAACCGCGTCGGGCGACGATGTTGCGTTGGAAGCAACCTCGAGATCGCCGGCGACCGGTCCGTCGGCAGTAGGCGTGAAGTCGACATCAATGGTGCAGCTGGTGCCGGCGCCGAGGGTTGTGGGGCAGTCGTCCGATAGCCCGAAGTCACCATTGGTCGTGGTGATGCTGGAGATGTCCAGATCGGCATCACCGCTATTGGTGAGGGTCACCTGCTGGGCAACCGCGGTGTCGCCGACGTTCGTCTCGGCGAAGGTCAGGCTGGTCGGGTTCAGGTCCACACCTGGAGCCGGCACATAGCCGAACCCGGAAAGCGGGATCAACGTGACCGTGCCCGTCACCGAATTGGAGTTGATCTGCAGGTTCTCTGCCGCCGGACCAAAGGCAGCCGGCGCAAACGTCACGTCGATGGTGCACGATCCACCAGGAGTCACGGCGGTAGCACAGTCCGTTGTCGGCGTATCGAATGGAGCCAGAGCTCCCAGGTCGGTGATCTGGAGGTCGGCTGTGCCGATGTTCGACACCGTGACTGTTACCGGCCCACCGGTGTCGCCAACATCAACCTGGCCGAAGTCGATAGACGAGGGATCAACGGAGATGATCGGCTGGGGAACCGTGTTCTGGATGACGAAGTCGGCAACCAGATTGGTGGTGCCCTCACCAACAACATCCACCTCAGCAGAAATCTGGAACGGACCATCCGCCTCACCCGTCGTATCAAACGGATT